>JBATLR010000245.1:0-13729 GCA_049289415.1 Nitrospirales bacterium | reverse complement strand
GGCGTGAACCATGAGCCTAATTGGAACGACAGACCCCACAAGAACTTCCACATCGCCAGACCTGAGATAAAAGACGATCATGTAAGGAAACTCGATGCCTTTTCTGATCCTTTCGACATTCACGGTGCTATTCCTGGCCTCATCCCTTGCACATGCAGCAATTCCCCCAGCTCACCAAACAGATTGCCGTCCTCAAACAACACATCGCCTTTCTTCAAAGGGTAGGCTGTTGAAACCAAAGGAGGTCTTTCATGCGAAAAATGTTATTGTCCCTTGCAACCATTCTGTTCATTTCTCATTTTTCATTCACTCTCGCCGCTGATCCGAACATCAGACAGATCCAACCGCCCTCCATGGCCCCACAACGGGGAGGCACCATTCCGCAGCTTCAATTGACACCGGATTATCTCTACAAACAAATCATGGCACTCCAACAACAGGTTGCCGGCCTCCAAGCCCAGGTGAACGCTCTCCGATCGGTTGTCCAGGTTACTCAAAACGGGGCGACCATACAGGCGGCATACCTGACCATCAACGGCCAAAACAATCTGGCCATGATTTCTTCAAAAAAAATCAATCTGACCTCTGGAGATGATTTGACCCTCACAAGCGGAAAAGACCTGTCCTTACAAAGCCAGAAAGATGTCACGGCTGAAGGCGCCGGCAAAATAAGACTTAAAGCTCCGCAAATAAAATTAAATGACGGCACCCAGCCTCTTGCAGTCGTCGGAAGCTCGGTCTCCGGAGGAAAAGTCATCAATGGGAGTGTGAGCGTCTTTGTTAAATAATAAATCCAGCCATTCTTCGAGGTTCAATTGGCAGGCAGAAGAAAAAGGAGTCAGTCCAGGTGAGCCCTCTGTCTTTCACCAGGCAGGCAGGACTTCCCTCACTCCCGAATTGGGATTGAGAGAGCACTTGACCTAAGACTCATGAGAAACATGAAATACTTTCATCAAGACATTTCCGGTTGACGGCATGTCCAGCACCAACACTTCATTGAAAGGGGGCCTTATGCGAACGATGACTGCGAACCTTTTTTCATTCATGGCTAAAACCCTTTTTGCCTTTTTAACCGTGATGGGAGGTGCAGCCAACCCGATACAACCGTGACCCTTGAGCAACCGGTCCACTTTACGAACGCCGAGGGAAGTGATGTGGTTCTGAGTGCAGGAGAATATGCGATCGAACCAGCCGAAGGGTGGCTCCGCGTCACGCCCAGTGACGGAAAGGCCGTTGATGCCCTCTTGCTCGAAGCGCAAGCGGGTAACCATGAAGAACCCCTGACGGCACCCCTGGCGGTTTCCGCGCAGGGAGAACAACCCCACACCCACCACTTGGCCTTACTGCTACCTGACGGAAAGCGGCTGGAAGCCATCGGAAGCTATAGCGGTCTCCGTTCCAGGGGCACTCTTTCTTTACTATCCATTCAACGCTTAAAAACGCTCAGCTCCACTTCTCAGAGCACCACGCCTACGGAGTTTTCCACTCCTTTGTTTGGAGGTGGGGGGGGAACAGGTCGTATAACTTAGATTGTGGCAACCAATCGGTCCTCGTGGGATTTATTTATAAGGCCGGCATGTGGCTCGATGCCATAGGGATTATCTGCCAACAAGTGAATTCTCAAACCGGGGCCTTGGGAAATGAGTTTACCAGAGGACCCGTTGGGGGGAGTGGAGGAGTGGCCCTCACCCACCGGTGCAATCAAGGGAAGGTGGTACAAGGGATCTGGGTGCGTTCGGGTCAGTTTATCGAATCTGGGACCTTTCTTTGTAGCCCATGGATTCCCGCACAGAAAAGTCCGGTATTTTCGACTAGTAATCATTGTAAAGGGGATCGATGCACGACGAATTTTGGGAGTTCCTACGGAGGACCTAACAGTGGTAATTTTTTCTGCCCTTCCGGAAAAGCCGGTAAAGCAGTCCGTGGACGGCATGGCATATACATCAACAGTCTCCGCTCTGTCTGCGATTTCTGGGATAAATAAGTCGTCTTTACTGATTCTGTAAAACAGAATGAGTACTCACGTGCAGTAGCTAATGTCCCGACTTAAAGTCCTGGAGCGCGGAAAATCTGTGGATGGAAATTTATAAGTACCACGCTATTAAACAGCCCTCGAAAATTCGAGGGTTGGCTAGCGAATAAACAGCAGGCCGTTCTCCGCGCACTAGAAGAAATAGGCAGATTCTTTTTAAACAGGCCTTCGTCGGGTGTATTCTAGACAGCAGATTTGTCCCCCATTTACGTTCAATGCCGGACAGGCAACATTCTCCCTTCCTCATCATTTCATCAATAGGGCTAGAAACGGTCGGTATATTCGTATCTGCCACCGATGTTTACGGCATGTACCCCTTTCGGTACTTCCCCACATTACACCAGCCGAATATTTCTAGGACCTACGATTTCTTCCTCTTTCTTTTTTCTCTTTAAAATTAGTTGCTTAGCTTGCATTCCTGGTTGGCCAGAAGCAAAACACGACCAACGGCATCAAGGTTGCTTTTATTTTGAATCAAGAACAGGCGACAAACGACTGACCAAATAGAGAGGCAACACCATGGAAGGCATTTTACTCATCATCATCAGTTGCGTAAGTCTGTTGGGACTGGTTTCTTTGTATTGGTTATGGCGACCATAGGCATGAACCCTAAATTGAGAAAGAAGTCCATACCGTGTCTTCCCCAACGACTTCCATGCTCCCGATTGAAACAGTCAATTGGAATGACTTATTGCCCACCTATCCATATCGTTTTTATGGTGCTGGATATTTGTATTGGGTTCGATGTGAACATTTTATTTGGCTGGTGTCTTTTTCGAACAAAGAAGTCTGTTGTTCGGACTGCACCAAAGTTTTAGCGAATTCTGTAAGCTACAACTCCTAAAGGAGAGACAAGAGATGAACGACACAATGACCATTAGTCGATCACATGAAGAGGGAATGTATCTATTTCGGGAAGGCGATTATGTGTGGAGGGTGAAGGATGACGGCAAGGTGGATTGTGCCGTTCTAGCTCATACCACTGTTTTCGAACTTCTCACCTTCATTCAGAAATGGAAAACCCCGTCTCGTCGGATCTTTCAAGACTATCCCTTCCAGGATTTTCTCACTGACTGACTGGACTTTTATCCCCGACCTCCAATTCTCATCCCCCTGCTTATGACTGCCTGGTTCTTCGGCTACATGCTTGACACCGATCCCTTTTGACAAGCCCACGTGAACATCATTGAAAAGTCGAGGCCATGCAAGATTCTACGAATCCTGATGGCCCCGGCTCCCAAATCAACGTCCCATTGAACATGCCCGTGGATCCGGTCGAGGCCCATCCCCCTATAGATAATCAGAAACCACAAGCAGTGTTGTCCCGGGATCCACCACTCACGACCTTCTTCTTTTTCACTGAACCCTGATGGGAATATACGCACGATTATTTGAACCATTCACCTCATTGATATCATTGTCCTCATCAACGATGATTCCCAGCCAATAATTCTGTCCCGCATTCAGAAAATTAGGAATGATCACCGGAATTGTGGTGGTTAACACGTCGGCGGGATGAATCGAGCCAAAGGTTCCCCCACCAATACGGGTATCGCTATAACTAATAAAGTCATTGGTTGAGACATAGATGCCAAAAGTCACATTGGAATGAGTCTGTTTCCCATTATTTTCGATGGTAAATTCAGGCCGTGCCACACTTCCCCGATTCACCCGATACCCGGGCTCCCCGGCGATCGTAATACCCGTCAACGTCCCGGTGTTGGCACTATTCCGGACCCGTACCCGGTCATGACTTGAATACTCACCGCTGGCTCCGGTTCTTCGCCAGTGCGAGGCGGACACATCGTTAAAGGAGGAGCTTTGCGAGCCATAAAGCACCCGCGCCCCATGCGAAGCATCTTCCCCGAAGTACGTGATAGCTGATCCCCCATTGGTGTGATGATGGCGCCAGGAATCACCCATGACATTGTATTCCCAATTGACATGCATCAAGCCAAGATAGTGTCCGGCCTCGTGCACGATGACCGCATCGATGGGACGGCTTGAGCCGGTATAAGTAAAATTCGCGTTTTTGTTTTGAGAGGTCGTCCAGGACCGCCCTGTGGAATCCAGCACAATATCCACTTCATCCAGTCCATAATGCCACCCAAATAACCAGTAGCAATGATAGCGCATGCGGGCCTCTCCTGGTGGAGAAATACTTGCAGCCCAAATTTCATTTTGTCCATTTCCACTCCCCACCCCGCCGGTTTCGGTCGTATGGTTGATCGTAAACGGCGAGGGATTCGTGTTCGTAATATTTACACCTCGTTGGGCTGCCTGCAGGACACTCCCCGCCGGGAAACTTCCAGTATTGATCCGCGCTGTCGTGGAGTTTCCTCCCCAACGCAATTTCTTGCCACTGTCCCCATTACATTCCAGCCAGGATGCCGAAAATGCGGGAGCACTACACAACACCACGAAAATCATGGGTACCAAAATTTTTGTCATATTCATTATCGAAGCCCCTCCTTGGCATGGATGTCATAGCGTTCTTCATCGCTTATTTTAAGTACTGCCTCATCCTTGGCCTCGAGAGCCAAGACCTCTTGGTCAGGCACTTCAAACCGTTCTTTCACATTAGCCATCACTATTGGGGATCGAGGATCGCCCACCCGTTTATTCCACTCACGTATAGCGTCAAAAAATATGTCGGGAGTCAAAGGATCTCCATAGACTTCCATTGGAATAGCCTCGGGTTCGTCGGCGACATCTTTTTGGATTGGCAGAATTTGATTGCCCAGATTGACCGTCGTGACCTTTGGAGCTTCCCGCTCATAACGGGCATGCAGTTCTTTCAAGCTCTGTCGGCTCTCCCGGCTCACTCGATCGATATAGGCCTTCATTTCAGGTCGTTCCAGCAGGGCTGAAAACGAAGGGCGAGGTATTTCCATCACATTGAGATCGAACCGTGGTTTTCCCCCAATACGCAATGTTTTGTGGGCTTCCACAACCGGCACGCCCCAACCATTCAACACCTGATTTTCATGTATACGAAATCTTCCCTCGACACATTCCACCAGCTGACAATCGTCGATTTCTCCTCCTTTGACAAACAACACATCGGTTTGCCCAAGGGCAAACGCAGGCGCTGTCGACACCATGTAGACACCTCCCTGCCCATCGGCCCCACCGGGAATTCGGAGCGTGACCTTTTTGTCCGGCACGTCACCTCGTAAAACTTCCAAAACCTGGTAAGTCACGAACGTATGGGGAAGACCCTGGGGTTGCTCTTTCGTGGGCTCCGAGTTTCGATATTGGATATCAACAACCGTGCCATACATAATCAGACCCGCTTCACGAACTTTAGATTGAAGACCCTCTTCGCCGGCATCGTTCGGACTATGTCCCCATGCTGATGAATTGATGGCTACCATGCCAAGCATTACCGCTACATTGAACAACACATTGAGTTTCATAGAATGCCCTTTCTGTTTCCTTTGCGTGAATACAAAATTGCCGGAACCGTGAGGAATCAGTCTTCATTTACGGATCACCGAAAACATTGTGTGTCCATCTCCTGCGTTGCCTCTGAATCTTGTGCGCCTGCTTTCCGAGCATGCACCCTCCTTGGTGAGTGAATGAGAAAAAATATTTCTGCAGCCTGCTAAAGCAACCTCAATGCCAGAACCTTCCATTGACGAAATCTATTTCTACTAACAAAAATTCACCATAATTTTAGGCGGTTAGGGTACATTTCAATCCTGAAGTGCTTCGAGCAACTCCTTATGACCGAGAAATGGAAACAAGATGAGATACGAATGGTATCGGTTTAGATACGCACACCGATTTCTTGAGTGACGATCCATCTGCGCATTCTTTTTTCTCATCGATACCGGAAGGTCATGGAGGGAGGGCAGACAGGCAGATGCGTTATCACGATAAGACGGCAACGAAGTGATCAGGCTCGATGGGACAGGTCAACGGGTCCGCTTCACTGACTGGTGGAAGCGCAATGAAACGACACCAGGACGAATGGGGCGTAGCACCGAAAACAGTTAGACAGCTTTGGGCCATTCATAACGGAAATCATGCCGGGAGTCGTTCACTACTGATGCGATCGAAGTCATTACTTCAATAGGCGGGAATAGCTCATGGACCGAAGGCGAGAACCTATCAGGCAATCGGCAGAAACCTCTTTTCAGGGCAATCTCGGAATGCCAGGGGCAAAAAACAGGTGAGAGCAAGAGCCCCACATGGATTCAGCTTTTTAAGCGAACATCGGCACCACACGCTCACAGTACATTTCCACCTGAACATACCCCGGCTTCATGGGAAGTCGAACCACACTCAGAATGCCAACCTGGTCGAGCGCTATAGAAAACAATACGGTTTTCTTGTCTGTCGGAGACAACCAGCGAAGCATGCCCCGTGTTTCAAACTTGTCACCATTCTTGCCTTTCAGTACAAAATCCGAATGCCACGCATAGAAGGAATCGGCCAGCTTTTCTGGAAGCTGAAAACTTAAATTCGAATAATCGATAGGAAGGGCTCCTTGCAAACCGGACCCGTCGGACGCCTGAAGCAACTTGGCCATAAAGGTAGGCGACTGCACCCGAACGACATTCGAGACAACTCCCATATTTTGGAATGAGAGATCGAAGAAGCCTTTCATCGGCGCACTGGTAAAGGGAATCTGGAAAAATTTCTGGGGCGATATGATATTCGAATGGTATTCAGATTGCTGAATCCCCATGGTGATTCGCATGGCCGCCGGTTGGTCTGCCGACCCGACATCGACCTCCGGAAAGACGATTTGACGAAGAAACCCTCCGGAAAATTGCACCTCACTCCCCTGACCGGATAACCGTTCTTTCACGATAATTGTCCCGCTAACTGCCTGGTTCGTTCCCTTCAGGCTGTTGGTCAGCCAGGCATTGACCGGTGCACCGGGAACAGGAAGATAGTGAAACACGAGATCGCGATATTGCATCGCCTCAATTCGTTTGGCGATACGCCCATCGGTCCCCAGCATACCTTTTGACGGGCGTCCGATCGGTTCACCCCCTTCAAAACCGAAAACCTCCACGGGTTGAGCCCCTCCCAGGCTAAATCCATACGCGAAAGGCGACTGAAACAGGGAAGGCTGAAACGATCCGGGGGAAGTTGGTTGCTGAGGGGGTTGAACCGTCGTCGCATTGATATCCTCAATCGCCACTGCGGCAATTGTCGGCTGAGCCCAACGACCGATCAACAGGGGAGCACTGACGGCTGCCAATCCGACAGCACAGATCCGCTTCATAAAGTCCCGTCGGGAGAGATCAACTTTCGAAAACAGGGGATTGGGTGTTTTTGATTTCATGACAAATCCTTGATATTACCTGCGTCGTTAATGGGGGAGATTCTGAAAAAACCACTTGTTATGACACCACCATTTTCCTCATGACCCCATAGGCAGGGGTTCATCCATACACCAATGGCCTGCTTCCACGGCACCGTAATTCTTCAATTCTCATAGCCATTTGAGTTTGGTGAGGACGACACCATGTTCGCGTGATCCGAATCCGAAATTCCTGACCTGAACTCGTTGAGCATCACGTAGCGTCTCGCCGGGTGCCCTCTAGTCCTTTTAGTTCGTCTTATTTTTCCGGATGTTGTCCCGGATATACCGATAACGTGAGTCGGTCGTTTTCATTCCTCCTCCGCATGGACCATTTTGAAAGCAGAGGTTGGCCGGCATGAACCAGTGCTCCACGATGCTGGCCTGCTGTTCGACGTTATACTGCCCCCAGGACTTACCCACGGTGTAGGAATACGCAGACGCCACGTCACCCCCGTTATTGATGGCACTGAGCGTTTGGTGTGCGCCGGAATTGAGCATAAAAGGGACAAGGTGTTGACCTTGCCAGACGTGGGTCAGTTCATGAATGAGGAGGAGCTTTCGCTCGTCGTTGGCAGTCAGACTGGGGTAATTGCTGCCAACGTTAATCATGTACATTGGGGGAGTGTTGGTGGTCCAGGGTCTAGCTCCCGCACCAAGTGTATCAGTGATTTTCACCATATCGTAATTAATGGTGCTCTGGAACACTGACTTAGCCAAATTTTTCTCGGCAGTGGAGAGAGATCGAATTTTGGGTGCTTTGGGAGGAGGCGGGAGTTTTGGGAAAAATCCCCGCGATTGAACCCCTTGGTCATCAGAGCTAGCGGGACCTGTCTCAGGTACCGTTTCCGAAGCAGGTGGGGGCAACGGCTCGTCCGCCAACCCCATGCCCGGGATCCCGAATGTTAGTAACAGCCCAGTGATGAGGTTTATTATCAATGCTTGCATGATGCCCTCCTTTAAACTCTGACGGGGTTTATAAGTCATAGCCAAGGAAAAAGTTGTGGTTCTCATTGCTTACCTCCTGTGATTTTTCCCCCAGTTCTCCCATACCCAGATCCTTTTGGCTTCCAATAAAGGCAGTACCTATAGGACCCCGCTCACCCCGAGATATCAACATCAACCCAATAATCTAGCCATCAGGGCCCGCTATGGTTTGTCCTTTTGGCCGTGGACTGGGTCAGTTGCCTCCACCTGATACCCGCCAAGCCCCACCTCGATATCATCTTCCGCAGGAGTGAGAAAATGGATAACGGCTGGGAACTCCACCGTTGGCGCCGAAATGATCCCAGGAATGGCTGATGCGACCCCAGCCCATGAGAAGAATGGAAACAAAACATGCCATGAAGGGCTTTCGGCGCATACCTCACCTCTTCTGATTCTAATTTTCTCGCAAAATTATCTTCTTTAATTCCTGTGTCGTTCATTCTCCTCAAATGGTTCAATGCCTCACACGCCATTTTTCCACCGTGCAATATTTTTCTTCTAGGGTGAATCCCAAAGCCTATACTGCCAATTCAACACAAATTAAGAAACCCCCATGTGAGGATTTTCAGGAAACTTGTTTTTAAATCTTAGAGGCGAGCATCAACCTATTAAGGGTGAAATAGAGAAGGAGGCCATGAATCGGGTCCCCCAAAAGGGGTAGCCCGGCTCTCAGACTGAGAGCATAAGAATTTCCTGGTCATTGAGGTGGTGCCCACCTGTAAACCGGAACACGATAGATGTGGGATCAATTATGGCTTAAAAAAGGCATTCTACCCCGGCATCAAATTCGTTGAAGCTGATTCATCGCGCCGAAAAGCCTTCCGTTTGAGGCCCTAGCGATTCGAAAGAGTCATTCATTAAGATGGAGCATTCTCAATAGGGTTTCTCAATCATTCGGTTCTTCCATGAAAGAACAGGCAGACAGGCCGGCCCCCTCATCGTTTTCCCCTAAGAAAAGAGTGTAATCAGATGAACCCTTGAGTCCTGAAATCCGACAGAGTGAGCAACAAAGGTGAACCAGGCTTTTTTTAAACATGCGATCATGATTATCGTACCCACAACTCTTCGCCAGCTTTCACCAGCATTATTGTGGATCACGCTCCTTGTATTTAGTGGCATCTTTGGCGAAGGATGGGCGCCTTTTTCCTATGGAGCCCCTCCCCCACCCCGCACTCTCAATGGACATCAAGGTGAAATATTCGGACTGGCCTTCGATCCCACTTGTCAAATCATCGCCTCCGGAAGCGGAGATCAAAGCATTAGATTGTGGGACGTGGAAACCGGCCGTCTTCAAACCGTCTTGAAAGGGCATACGGCACCCGTCCGGACGTTAGCCTTCTCGCCGAAAGGGAATTTTCTCGCTTCCGGAGCGAGCGATAAGACCACCCGGATCTGGGATGTGCAGACAGGAAAAGAAGCGGTCTCTTTCAGTTCGGTTTTTGGAAATATTCGAGCGGTAGCCTTCTCTCCGGATGGAGAAGTTCTGGCCAGTACAGGCGATGGAGGCAGCCTTCGTTTATTGGACTGGAGAGCCAAAAAGGAATTGAAAGCCATGAAAAGCGGATTCGGCATTATCTATGCCGTAGCTTTTTCACCTTCGGGATCAATCTTGGCGACCGGTAGCAGCGATACTCATGTGCACATCTGGGATCCCTCAAGCGGTCAACAACAAACCGTCTTTTCCGGACACACCAAAGCTGTTCTCTCCGTTGCGTTTTCTCCGGATGGATCCTTGCTGGCCAGTGGTTCTGCCGATGGCACAATCAGACTCTGGGAAGTCCAAACAGGGCGGGAACGAGGGGTCCTTCTCGGCCATACCGGCGACGTGAACGCGGTTGGATTTATGGCCAATGGGATCCACGTAATCTCGGCAGGAAGCGATGGAACCGTCCGTTTCTGGGATAGTGCAACCAGTCGGTCCTTGGGCATTCTTTCCGATTTCAAAGGTCCGGTATGGGCCTTGGCTCTGGCTCATAACGAAGCACTCATGGCCATTGGAGGGCGCGACCGGACCGTCCATCTTCAAACGGCCACCATCACTCTGGCACAAAGGTCGTCCGGAGCTTCATCAGTGATCCCCAGAGATGCCGATGTCGGGCCGCCCCCTGTCCCTCCTCCGCATGCGGAAGCGGATTTCCTGATTCAACCTCATGAATTGAAGCCTGGTGATGAACTCACCGTAGACCTCCGTGTCTCCAATACCGGGAAAGGCCCGCTGTATCGGTTTCTGGCCAAAACCAGCAGCTCTCACCCTTTGCTGGACGGTCGGACTTTTTATTTTGGAAAAATTCTGGCAGGGCAATCGAAATCGGAAATATTGAAGGTGAATATTCCCAAAGACATGACCACTGATGAAATTCCGTTAGACATCCAGTTCGAAGAATATAACGGGTTTGTGCCTGACCCTCTCAAGGCCCTCATCACCCTTTCCGGCCCCCTGCGGCCCCGCTTAGCCTATAATTACCAAATTCTTGATAACGGCACCGGGCAGTCGGTGGGCAATGGTGACGGCCGAATTCAAAAAGGTGAAGCGGTTGACCTGTTGTTGACCATCAAAAATGTTGGCGCGGTGCCCGCCAAGGATACCTGGGTGGAATTGACCAATCAGGAAGGGCAGCACTTGGACATCCGGCCTCATGTCATTCGATTCGGTCAATTAGAGCCGAATGACACCAAACAGGCCCGCATCAGTTTTACCGTGTGGCCCGATTACCCCAAACAGGAACTTGGATTCGGGTTATTGATCAAGGAGAAAACTCAGAATGTGTTTTTGAATGAAAAGGTCGCTCTGGTCGTGGACACCCTCCCCCCTCAACAAATCATCGCCACAAATAAAATCGTGATGGTGACCCAGGACCATGCCTCCTTGCTCAGCGGAGCAGGGGCGGAAAGTTCCGTGCTGGCCACCGTCGAAAAAGCGCAATTCCTCTCTGCCACCGGAGAGCTGGGCGGCTGGTACCGGATCCAACTGTCAGAAAAAGAGACAGGCTGGATTTCCAAGCAACAAGTCACCATCCAGAGTTCGATAAAAGGCGAAATGCCCATACCCACCATTCAAGGCCTGGAGGCCAATAAGGCGGCACAATTCATTAACCTGCCTGAGCAGCTTCAGCAAGCGGAACAAGAACGGGCTCGCATCGAACAGACCTTAAAACAGCGTGAACAGGAAATGGCTCTTCTTCAGACCAAACTGGAGCAAATGGCCAGTACGCAACAGTCCACGATTACCACCACTCAGGAACAATTGGAGCGGGAGCGGACCGAACGGGAACAGATTGAACAAGCCTTACAACATCGTGAGCGGGAATCGCAGCAGCTCAGGGCCCAACTCGAAGATTCAGCCAATTTGAAATCTTCCGAGCTATCCACCATGCGCGAACACCTCCAACAGGAACAGGCGCAACGCGAACAAGCGGAGAAGGCCTTGCGGAATTTCAAGCAGGAAATGGCCCACTTGGAGGCCAAATTGGACAAAATGAACCAAACCCGGGTTTCTGCCAAAACGCCCCCGGCCATTGCCCTAGCGA
The DNA here is from genome assembly GCA_049289415.1 of Nitrospirales bacterium. Classification (GTDB taxonomy): domain Bacteria; phylum Nitrospirota; class Nitrospiria; order Nitrospirales; family UBA8639; genus Nitrospira_E. Next base: position 1,863 of record JBATLR010000245.1, on the reverse strand, counting down.
CCCCGTATGATCAACAAATTCTGACAGTCGACCGGGTACACCTGGTGGGAGCAGCGGCCAGCGACCGTGGCATTGCCCGAATTGAAGTCCGTGTGAATGATGAGCTGTTGGTCAGGCGCCAGGGTCGCGGAGTGGCCGTTGTCTCCTCGCAAGACACGCAACAATCGACTCAGGAATTTTCTGAGACGATTCAGCTTCGCGAGGGAGAAAATATTATCACCGTCATAGCCTATGATAACGACCAATTGGAATCCAATCGAACCCTTCGGGTAATCCGGGAGGTTAACAGGGGACAAATCTGGGCTGTCGTTATCGGCATTTCACAATACAAGACCGTCAGATCGTTAAAGTACGCCGACAAAGACGCATCAGCGTTTCGGGATTATCTCATTAAGAATGTGGGAGTCTTGCCCGATCACATGACGTTCTTAATCAATGAGGAAGCCACACTGTTTAATCTGAAACGGTCGTTAGGAACGGAATTAAAACGAAAAGCCGGACCGAAGGATACCGTCATCATCTATTATGCCGGCCATGGAGCACCTGAGCCTGATGCTTCCAGCCCGGACGGGGATGGCCTGGAAAAGTACCTGATTCCCTATGATGCCGACCCGCAGGATTTGTATACCACCGGCCTGCCGATGCGGGAAGTGGAAACAATTTTCCATCGATTGTCCGCTGAACGAGTCATTTTCATTACGGATTCTTGTTATAGTGGCGCCACTGCCGGGCGGACGTTTTCCACCGCCGCCCGCCGGGCAACCCTTTCAGATGGATTTTTAACCCGATTGTCCAAAGGAAAAGGACGGGTAGTGCTGACCGCCAGCAGAGCGGGAGAAGTCAGTGAAGAACGCGATGAGCTGGGCCATGGCGTCTTTACCTACTATTTGCTCGAAGGGCTGAATGGAAAAGCCGATGTGGATGGAGATAGCATGGTGACGGTTGATGAAGCGTATTCCTATCTTTCCACCCACGTCCCCCAGGCCACGGGCCAAAACCAACACCCCGTCAAAAAGGGTGAGGTGGAAGGACAGTTAATTCTCGGACGGATCCAATTTTAGAAGAAAAAGTTATTTTCACCCCAATGCAGGAGGACCCGCTCATGATGCCACGTTTACGTTCGACAGTTCCCCCCTCAGCCGGTCTGGTGCTTTTCCTGATCGCTTTCCTGACGGGTTGTTCCGCGTTTGCACCTCCCCCCAAACCTGAAGGATTAAATACCCGGGTCTATACGGCAAATGAAAGCTCCAATACCGTCACGGTCCTTGATGGAGACACGTATCAAGTTATCGGTGATATCGAAACGCTGAATTATGGGGCGCACGATTTGGCTCTCAGCCGTGACGGAAAACAGCTCTGGGTGACGAATCTGGCTAATGGACGGGTCTCGGTTATTGATACCGAATCCCGTAAAACGATTGCATCGATTTATACCGGCACTCGCGCCCATGTCGTGGCTCTTACCAACAACAATAAACATGCATGGGTGGCCAATATTTCCGATAACACTATCTCGATCATTGATACCACGATCTTTCGCATTCTCGGGACGATTCCAGTCGGAAAAGGCCCGATGGGCATTGCTTTTTCCCGTGACGGGAAATTTGCATACGTCAGTACACAGGACAAAATGGTCAACATTATTGACACATCCGCACACCAAGTGATCAAGCAAATCCCGGTGGGACCAAATCCCCACTTTCTCACGCTGGGACCCGATGGCAATATATGGGGAACCAATACCGGCAGTAATGACATTTATGTCATCGACACGACAACCAATGAAATCGCCAAAACGATCGAGGTCGGCCCGGCTCCGCAACAAATCGCGTTTGCCTTAAAGGGAACTGCCGGCCCCAATGC
>JBATLR010000244.1:0-4545 GCA_049289415.1 Nitrospirales bacterium | reverse complement strand
CCATTGAGTTGTTTAGAAAAGGGGGGGGGGAAGCCTCGGCCGCAGACATGGGCGTCCCCTTCCTTGGTCGCGTGCCACTGGATCCGGAAATGGTTCTCCAATGTGATCGTGGCGAGCCCTATGCGCTGTTTCATTCGGATCTTCCCACGGCTGACGCCATCCATGGCATTGCGAACAAAGTCGAGGAGTTTTGCAAAAAGAAAGACTCGCTGGTGAAGGTGTCGGCCAGGCCGGCTCCATTCAAAAAGGCCTAACAGGGCGCCTCGAGCGGATCGCGATGTATTCTCCGGACCATCTGACTATTTGATTAGAACGGCAGAGGATGGTCGAGTGTTCAAGCATTGAATGTGTACTGACTGCCGTAATGAAATGAAAAAACATATATTTTGTGTGCTCCTGGCGAGACTCTGAGGAGGGTTTCGCTGTCTTCAGAGAACCACTTCAACCTTCCGCATGATTAGGCAAGACACATGGATCAGCTTACTTCGTTAACTTCTGCCCAACAAACTGTCCTGGATACGGCGCATCCCTTGGGCTGTGAAAAAATCGGGCTCCTTGATTCCCTCGGGAGGGTTTTGGGAGAAGACATTCTCGCCCCACGATCCAATCCTCCATGGGACAATTCGGCGATGGATGGCTTTGCGGTACGGTGGGCCGACATTAAGCAGGACTATGCCATCACTCGCATTCCAGAATTGAATATTGTGGAAGATGTCGCGGCAGGGGCCGTGGCAACAAAAACCGTCGGTCCAGGGGAAGCGATTCGGATCATGACCGGAGCCCCCATGCCGGCCGGAGCAGATACCGTCGTGCGGGTGGAATACACGGAGCCTTCAGGGACGAAGGTGCGAATCATGAAGACTGAAGCCGGTCAGGGTTCCAACATCAGACCGAAAGGGGAGGATGTGACGGAAGGAGAGTGCATCATTCCGAAAGGGACCCAATTGCGTTCAGGGGAAATCGGCATGTTGGCCATTCTGGCCAAATCTTTTGTCCTCGTATCGCAGCGTCCTCGAGTGGCCATCCTTTCTACAGGGGATGAGTTGGCGGATCTGGATGAATCATTTGATGAGCATAAAATCGTCAATTCCAACAGCTATGGTATTGCTGCTGCGGTTCAGGAGTCGGGTGGAATCCCTGTCCTCTTGGGCATTGCCAAAGACAACCCTGATTCCTTAAAAGACAAAATCCGACAGGGGCTCACCTGCGATATTTTGGTGTTATCGGGGGGAGTCTCCATGGGAGATTATGATTTTACCAAGCCGGTGTTTGCCGAACTCGGGGCAGACATGAATTTCTGGAAATTAGCGATTCGCCCCGGACAGCCGGTAGCCTTTGGAAAAATCCAAGGGAAGTTGGCGTTTGGCTTGCCGGGGAATCCCGTTTCTTCGATGGTGACCTTTGATCAACTCGTGCGACCGGCCATGTTGAAAATGGGCGGACATCGGAAGTGGGAACGTCCGGTTGTGAAGGCACTTTTTCAAGAAACGTTCTCCAAACATACGGACCGGCGGCATTTTCTCCGCGGCATTCTTCAACAGGAAAACGGCGTCCTCACAGTCAGGACGACCGGTGGACAGGGGTCCGGCATCCTTACCTCAATGGTGAAAGCGAATGGATTCATTGATGTACCGGAAGAGGTCGAATCTCTGAAGCCGGGCGATTGGGTGAACGTCCAGTTATTATCACGAAATTTTTAAAAGATCTACGACATATTTCCCATCAGTCACGCTGTCTATTTGGCATCATTTGACCTCATAGAAGGGAGTACAGGCTTCATCATGACACCTCCCATTTTGGGTTTTGTTGGCCGCTCCAATAGTGGCAAAACGACCTTGATTGAACGGCTCATCCCGGAACTGACTCACGCGGGTTATCGAGTGGCCACCATCAAGCATGCCGGTCACGGGTTCGACCTGGACACTGAAGGCAAAGACAGTTGGCGCCACAAACGCGCTGGGGCCAGTACGGTCATTGTCTTATCAAAGGGTAGCCTGGCCATGTTTGCTGATGTTCCGGAAGAACTTCCTGTCGACCAAGTCCGGGACCGATTCATTAATGGAGAAATCGATTTAATTATTGCCGAAGGCTGGAAAAGCCAGGGGTTTCCGAAAGTCATCGTGGTGCGCGAGCAGCTACAGGAAGTGGATGTGTCGTTGGATGGTTTATTGGCGGTGGCTTCTATGAAACGCATTGAATGCTCGGCTCCCTGGTTTGATCGGGATGACGTCCAAGGGCTGGCGCAACTGATCATGAAAAAGTTTCCCCTTCAAAGGGATTCGTAACGTTCATGGGAAAAGGCCTGACCCTCATTGCGGCCACACTCCTGGTGCTGGCCTTAGGAGGGGCTGCGGCTATCCCGCTGACCAATCAGCCCACCTTCTGTGCGAGTTGTCATACCATCAGACCATCCTACGATTCCTGGATACGATCCAGCCATAAAGATGTCACCTGTGTCGATTGCCACGTGCGACCAGGCATTTCCGGGTTTATTCAGGATAAAGTCTTTGCCGGAATAGAAGACGTCGCGATTACATTTTTCGGAACACCGACTGAACCGCATAATCTTGAATCCCATGTGTCTTCTTCTGTGTGCATCAGTTGTCATCGAGCCATCTTGCGGGTGACGGAAGTCTCTGTGCGTGATTTGCCGGCCCCTGTCAAAGATGTCGGGCTGATCATGAATCATCGGGAACACATGGAGGCCTTTGAGAAACGCGGAAAAGGGGAGGGGTGTACGACCTGCCACGGGCGGGTCGTGCACGGAGCGACGATTAAAGCGTATCCCATTGTGATTCCGCGCGGGCATGTCAAACTGGATGATCAACCACATGAGCCGGATCATCCAAAAGACTCGGCGCTTTGGAAGGCGAACATGGCAGATTGTCTGCGTTGTCATGATGGGGAACAACGTTACGAGGGTGAAGTGCTGAGCAATCGCTGTGAAACCTGTCACTTGCCTGATAAAATCGGTGGGTTTTTGTTTTGATGCCTGCCTCAGATTCCATGGCTTCCCCTGTCGTTGAAGTTCGAAACCTCACCAAGCGGTTTCAGGGCTTTACCGCCGTCGATAATATTTCTTTCGACATCAAAAAAGGTGAAATACTCGGTCTCCTTGGGCCGAATGGTGCCGGCAAAACCACCACGATTCATATGTTGTTAGGGCTGATCACGCCGACGGTCGGCACCATTCACATGTTCGGACTGGATCTGGCCACACATCGGGAAACCATTCTGAAACAGGTAAATTTTTCCTCCACCTACATTTCGATGCCGTTTTCCTTAACGGTAGAGGAAAATCTCAAGGTCATTGCGAGGCTCTATGAACTCAAGCATATCCAGCAACGCATTGATGATATTGTGAAAAAGTTGGAAATGGAGGACATTCGGCATCGACTGACCAGGAAGCTGTCTTCAGGCCAAATGTCGAGGCTCACCCTGGCCAAAGCCATCATGACCGAACCCAAAGTGCTGTTTCTCGATGAACCCACCGCGAGTTTGGATCCTGATATCGTCAATAAAATTAAATCGTTCTTGAAAGAATATCAACGCTCGGAAGGCCTGAGTATTCTTTATACCTCACACAACATGCGGGAGATGGAGGAGATGTCCGATCGCATCATCTTCCTGCAACGGGGCAAAATTGTGGCGGAAGGTACTGCCTCCGAAATCATTCAACGCTACGCTCAACGAGATCTGGAAGAGGTCTTTTTGAAACTGGCCAGAGAGCAAAACGGGCCATGAGTCTCGGGCGTATCCTTGCCTTATTATCGCGTCATATGTATCTCTACAAGCGGAGCTTCGCCCGTTTGCTGGAGATCTTTTATTGGCCGTTTTTAGATTTGGTGGTCTGGGGTTTCATTACAATCTACCTGGAGAAGGTCGGCATGCCAGTGCATGGGGCCGTCACCTTTTTTTTGGGAGCGCTGATTTTGTGGGATGTGTTGTTCCGTGCGCAGCAAGGCATTGCGGTCTCATTTTTGGAAGAAATGTGGGCTCGAAATTTGATGAACCTGTTTGCCAGTCCGTTAACGGTCGGAGAATATCTCGTCGCTACCATGACCATGAGTGTGCTGAAGGTCACTGCGGTGGGCGGGTTGATGATGCTTTTCGCCTGGGTGTTTTATTCCTACGACATCCTCCAGATGGGCCTTTCCTTGCTCCCCTTTGTTCTCAATCTGGTCGTATCCGGCTGGATTATTGGCGTGCTCACCACCTCCATTATTATGCGCTTTGGACAGCAGGCTGAAGTGCTGGCCTGGGGCATGGTCTTCCTTTTTCAACCGATCTCCTGTGTGTTTTACCCGATTGAAGTCCTTCCCCCTGTCCTGCAATCCATTGCCTGGATGGTTCCTCCTGCGCATATTTTTGAAGGGATGCGTGCAGTCCTCACCACTGGGGAGTTACCGGTGATGCATTTGTTATGGGCCACGGGCCTTAATTGTGGGTTCCTTGTGATCATTGTGGCATGGTTCTACCACACTTTCAGTATCTGCAAAGAGCGCGGTATGCTTGTCCGGGTAGGGGAATAAGTTCCTCAAAACG
>JBATLR010000243.1:0-25909 GCA_049289415.1 Nitrospirales bacterium | reverse complement strand
TCCCACACCTTTGTCAAAAAAACATCAACGACGGTGGAGATCGCATCATAGCCTCCCAGGCGGTCATATAGAGATTTTTCTGTGTTGGCAAAACCGAGATGCTGAAAAGCCCCACCCCATAAGAGTATGGCTGTAAGGTAAAGAATGAGTTGGAAGCGAGGCAAAGAACGTTCCTTCATGCAGTTTTCTCCTTGTTGAAACAAGAGCCCTATTTTTCGAGGACACTGGTTAAGGTATGGCTTGGGGAGTGAGAGCACCTTTTTAAAAGTCACGGCAAAAGGGAGGGAACACAAAAGCCGAAGAGCGTACTGGTAAAGAGGTGCCGAATTTCGATCACCCTCGTGATCATATCGAATACTGGGTTCGTCTGACTACCCTCAACGGATGTTCCAGATTCTTTACATAATCGTAGCAGGGTATATTCTGCCGAATATGTTCACATTTCATTCGCGCAATAGGGCGTGTTCTGACGCCGCCCATAGAGCATGAACACGTTGGTGTGATAAATTGATTTTTTTCTTGTGATCAGCATTGGGCAACGTTCACACAAAATAGGCTCTCATTTGACTAGGAGCTAGGGCGTAAGAATGGAAAACAATCGAGAGTACATAACGTTGAAGCGCACATCCTCATGTCAGGGCGTGAGTGTGAGCATCACCCCCGATACCTCAATGCACATGCTATCGCAGCATGAAGTTGAGAAGCTCAGGGAGACCAGTGAGGGCGGCCTCCATGAACTGTTTAGAAGCAGTGCCTTGGCGGTTTTGACGAGTGGGAATGATACGGACGACACGAAAGCCTTTTTCGCCCGCTATGCAGATTTCGACATTGCCTTGGAGCAACGGGATCGCGGAGTGAAGCTTGAGCTCACCAACGCTCCGGCCAGTGCGTTTGTGGATGGGAAGATTATTCAAGGGATTAAAGAGCATCTCTTTTCGGTGCTACGTGACATCATCTATGTCCATAACGAAATACAGCACAATAAAAAATTTGATTTAACGACATCCAATGGGATCACCAACGCGATTTTCCATATCTTACGAAACGCCGAAATCATTCATTCTGTTGAGGATCCACATGTGGTGGTGTGCTGGGGAGGCCATTCGATCAGCGAGGTCGAATATCGTTACACGAAAGAAGTGGGGCATCAACTCGGCTTGCGTTCCATGGATATTTGCACCGGCTGTGGCCCAGGGGCTATGAAGGGACCGATGAAAGGAGCCACGATTGCTCACGCGAAACAACGTATTAAAAACGGGCGATATTTGGGCATCACGGAACCAGGCATCATTACGGCTGAAGCTCCGAATCCCATTGTGAATGAACTGGTCATCATGCCGGATATTGAAAAGCGTCTTGAAGCGTTTGTGCGTGTCGGACATGGGTTTATCGTGTTTCCCGGCGGGGCGGGGACCTTGGAAGAAATTCTTTACCTGCTCGGCGTCCTGTTACATCCAAACAATACTGAGGTGCCCTTTCCGCTTATCTTTACTGGCCCCAAAGGCAGTGCCAGCTATTTTGAAACGATTGATACCTTTATCAAGCAAACGCTCGGACCTCAAGCCGCGCAACGATATCAAATCATCATTGACGATCCTCATCGTGGGGCCTATGAATTGACTACAGGCATACAACGTGTACGGGAATTCCGAAAACGGACCCATGACGCCTTCTATTTCAACTGGCATCTAACCATCGACCATGAATTTCAAAAACCGTTTGAGCCCACACATGAGTCGATGGCGCAATTGGATCTCCATGTCGACCAACCCATCCATATGTTGGCTGCGAATTTGCGTCGGGCATTTTCAGGAATCGTCGCCGGCCATGTGAAGTCCCAAGTGCTCAATGCCATTGAAAAAAATGGGCCATTTACCATACACGGGGATTCAACGATTATGAAACTCATGGATGAGCTCCTGCAATCCTTCATCAATCAACACCGCATGAAAATTGATCAACAGAACTTCAAGCCTTGTTATGAAATTATCGCCTAGTCGTCTTGTGGCCTGCTTCGCTGTTCGAGTGTGAAGTGCTCTCTGAAATTGAAGAAGAGCGTTCCCCTGTTGTTTGCAGGCAGGTCTAGGAGGGGGTTGCGGAGAAGAGCTTTTCGCGTTCGGGCATATCCTGGGTTGAAGAATTCTACTCACCATCTTCCTGCTTTTCCCAATTGTTCTCTCAATCATGCCTGGTTTTAGTCACATAATTTGCAGTCGTAATTTTCTTGCGAAAAGGACTAATCGGTAATCAAATCGCCTGCCCTTCCCCTCCTTTCCGTTGATGGCTCTATTGATCAAATAATCTGAGCAAAGAGGTGCGCGAGAGATGTCAGTCGAAAGGGCTATATTTCAAGAATCCTGCGGGCCCGTGATTAAGAAATTGTTATAGGGCTTGTCGTTCAATCCATCTCATATCATTTAATATTCTGCCTAGCATCATTGATCGAGCATGGTCCATCCATTCTGGTATTCCCTTTGAGATATATCAACTCCTGCTTGGGGTTTCCCTTTGTGAATAGGACAAAAATATATTTTTCAACCAATGGAATTCACGCAAAGGTGGTCCCTGTCCGAAAGCAAAAGGACCAAGTCAATGGATAAGATACGGATTTTTATGCGTACAATCTCAATGACTATTCAGGTCTTCCTGGTTTATTTTCGCTTGAAACTGTAGGGTTTTCATGTGTATTCGTAGGGTCTTCCCTACGCTACTTGTAGAAAAATCAGGATCACCCCCAAAAAACCCCTCGAGGCGGATTTTGCGCCCATGACTTAAGTTATGGCTTACAAAAAGGTACTTCCGCACTTCGACCGCTGGTTTTGGCCTGGCTTTTGCTTTTATATGCAAAAGTATGCGATGAAAAATACGGTTATGAATGGATTTCACGTTTCTCTGATCCAAATCTTTGCTCTAGAAGAAGAAATGATTTTTCGGGAGACCCCTACTTGAGTTTGCGGCGTTTCCGTTTCGAAAAGATAAAAAGACCTGACATGAATGGTTACTCGATCTCAGCTTGCTGGGGAATATTTATTCAAACTAACAGAAGGAGAAATGGTATGAATTCCATGGCAATGAGTTTACAGAAATTGAGTGTGCTGTTAGTGATCCCGAGCGTACTTGGCTTGGGACTTCTTTCTGTGGCGAATGCGCAAGATGTTAATTCCCAATCCAATACGGTTAAATCCCAAACTCTTCAGAAGGAATTAATTGAGCCTAATCTCGAACCCTTTGCTGGAGCCTACAAGGAAATCTCTCAGATTCATACGACATACAAAGAGCGTATCATTCAGGCAGGAGACCCAACCAAAGGTGAAGCTCTTCAAGAAGAGGCTAATCAGAAGATGAGTCAGGCCGTGGCGGATCATGGATTGACCATTAAAGACTACAACACTATTTTCCAGTCAATTCAAAATGACCCGGCCCTCAAGGAAGAATTCATGACAGTACTGAATCGAACGCAGTAAAAGAATGAGATAATCCCCGTTTTTCTCCAATTTTTGATGAAGAGCAACGTCTCAACCTACAAAACCGGTTTCTCAGCGTAGGAAGAGGTAAAGGGGATCAGTCAGATGGGAGGGAACAAATGCCAGGAATGTATCAGACTCTTGGACAAACAGCGGCGTTGATTATGTTGCTTGTCAGCAGTGGATGTTCGGACTCATCCACTGACTCTGCTTCCCAAGATCCTAAGGTGGATCAGTCAGGATTTACTGCAAGCCTATCCGGATCTGTGAGTGGTGAAGTGTCGGGGGCAGGTGTGGTGACCTACCTGCCCCCCAAGGAAGGGGACCCCGTGACTGGAGTGCGTCCCGGTTACTTTTTGGTTGCGAATCTCAATTCAGATGGGAATGACAAAAGAGAGTTTCTTATCATTTTTCGAGTCCCTGGTGAGGCACAGCCTGGCCATTATGATTTGGTGGAACCCGATCCTTTGAGGGTGGGTGAAAATTTTGATGTGCAGGTTGAAATGGTAGAAGAAGGAAGATCCATTTCATACCAATCCAATACCGAGGGGACCATTACTTTAGAGGATTTCACTCCTAATAGTGCTGGTTCCGGTGATAGTAATATTACTGGAACATTTCAATTTGTGACGGAAAACAGCGAAGGGGGACAGATTTCAGCCACGGGCACGTTTGATTTGCCTTTGGGTAGGAGGGTCGTATTGCAGGATTCAGTGTATTCCGGGAAGGATGTGTCGAAGGGCTGGGAGAATGCCCCATTGTTGCCTGTTTAAAAAATGAGGAGACGGACTTGTATGTTGAGGGCCAACATGGGTCTGAATTGTATCTTTGGTTAAGTTCCTCCTAAGCGACGGAAGAATAGTGTTCGATCGACGTTCCGTTTAGCCACTAAACATTTTGTGACCTACACAATCTTTGTCCTGTTGATGAATGACATATTCGCGTTGTGACGGTCTCTCTGATCCAGGATTCCTACCCGTTTTATGTCTAGCTTTTAATTGACAATTTTGGCACAGTTTAAATTAAAAATTCGGGCCACAAGCAGCGGGGAAGAGGAGTAATTCAAAGTTTTTTATTCTTCCATTTGAATCCAGCAATCGGGATGTCTGTGGTCAAAGTTCAAAGAGCGTTCCTTCCCCTCCATCAACGCCTGCTACGGGCAAATCGTAAACGTCATCGTTCGGAATCATTCTGTGGCAATGGCCCTGTTTTCAATCACATGGGAACATAAGTTCAGAACATACCAAGTCTAAGCCTATGCCAAAAATTATTTCTGGTCCCAATATAGAAGTGGTGTTACCTCCAAATTTGAACCATAAATATTTCGCCGAGGCCAGCCAACATCCGTTCCGGTTTAGGTCCCAAAGCTTTCAGCTGGTGAATGCCTGGTGGTTGGCGGAAGCCGCCTTGCTGGCGTATGCCGAAAAGGAATTTGCTATTCCTCAATACACAAAAGCCGGCTTGACCGTGGAAGGCAGTCAGCCCTTTAGCATTGGTGGAAGTACCCAATGCTATGTGCCCCATAATCAGGATGTTGTGATTGTAGCCTTTCGCGGCACGCAGGTGCTGAAGCCGGTAGGAGGTAAGCTCCCTGGTGAGATCTGGCGTCAGGTCGTAAAGGATTTGTGGACGGACGGGAAATTTCGGTTAATCGTCTCTGGTCAGGGTGGATCTGTGCATGAGGGTTTTAAAAAGGCATTGGACGAAGTGTGGGAACCCCTCAAGGCGTATTTAGATGAATTGAAAGAGGAAAAGCCGGCTCGAACTTTTTGGTTTACCGGCCACAGTCTTGGGGCGGCTCTGGCGACATTAGCTGCCGACCGTTATGGGGATGTGCAAGGGCTCTACACCTTTGGGTCTCCGCTGGTAGGGGATGAGGGCTTTGCGAGGGATTTTTATGTCAGTGGGTATCGATTTGTGAACAATAACGATGTGGTTGCTCGAATACCACTCTGGGGTCCCAATGCGTTGAACCTGATGAAGTGGGGTCGTTATGAACATGTCGGTCTCCTAAAATACATCGATGAAACTGGTAAGCTTTTCGATAATCCCTCCATGTTGGAAAGAGTACAGCGTGGTGTGGGAGGCCAGGTTCAACTTCTTCGTGAGGTGATGAATCAATGGTCCAATGGCGAGTTTAGTGACATACCCATTGATTGTTTCAATGATCACGCTCCCCTGTATTATGCCCTTCGTATTTGGAATTGTTATGAGCAGGAGCTCCAAGGTGTCTAGGAGAAGATTTCCCCCAGGTTTCCAATGTGAGTGCTGTATCTGTGACTTCATTCCATCATGGGGAAGCCAATTGAATGGGTCAGCCACTCCTGTTGAATATTTATGCCCCTCGTTTCGTTAAAAAATGAAACAAATCCCCCTCTCTTGACGACGACAAATCGGTATCCAAGCCAGGGTAGCTGAGGCGAAATCCGTCCATCTGGCCGGGAACAGCCTGACCGTTTCGGAATTCCGGGGAAAATTAGTATGGAAGCCGATGGGAAATTCCGGATTGGAAACTGTATTTCTGGCATGTCTCCACACTGCACATTCGTTCCAGGAAGAGATGGATTTCTCGTAGAACGCTGAAAATGCAGAAGAAATAGACCTTCTGGCCTCAATTGCTCAGAGCTCGGCCCATATTTCAGTCAAATTTTCCGTTCCCTCTTGCTGGAATTGGCTATCTTCTTCCCTTCTCTTGTGCTAGTTTGAATGAACTTAACGCCTAGGGCTTGGCGATGAGCAATCAAATTACCAAAGCCCGTAACCGGTGTTGTTTTGCCCGAGAGATATTACTCGAAAGTGTCTGTCCACTGTCGCATGAATGCAGCGTCCGCGGCCTACTCCTTCTCCAGGTTTTACCCTTTCTCGAGCCTAAGACAATATCATTTTTCAAAAGGAGGACCCCCATGGGTTCAAAATTGTATGTAGGTGGTTTGCCGTATTCCGCGACTCAAGCAGAATTAACCGACTTGTTTTCGGCACACGGCACCGTCGAGTCAGCCAATGTCATCAGCGACAAGTTCACCGGCCAATCGCGCGGATTCGGATTTGTCGAAATGTCTTCGGGAGAGGAAGCGCAAGCCGCAATTTCAGCCCTGAACTCTACCGAGTTTGGTGGCCGCACATTGACGGTCAACGAAGCTAAACCCCAGGCCCCACGCACGGGTGGTGGAGGGTATGGCGGCGGCGGTGGAGATTTTGGTGGCGATAAACGTCGCAGCCGGTTCTAACCAGAACACCAATACGTTTCATAAAAAGGGAGAGGTCAATAGATCTCTCCCTTTTTTTGTCAAAATTCAGCAGTTGGAATGCTTGGTCTCATCCAAATGTGCCACATTGGACCTGTGGAGCGTGGATCGTCTAGAAAAAGGATAGTATGATGCCCGGACATTTAGGCCATGTGTTTTATAGGACAGGGCTTGGCGGAGCACTCAGATAGAGTATTGGTTCCGATCTCACAGGGCACATAGGTTCGAGGCTCAGCGCGTTTAAGGGTGGATCGAGTGGATGGATATGAACTGAATGAAGAGTTGATGCAAGGCAGTGTGAGAGCCAGGCTAGTACTAATCCCGCAATGACCATGGAAAATCGGCTGCGTGTATGAAAAATGCCCCATCGCCATCGTCTGTCAACATGAAGGTCATGACTTCTTTCCCACCAAAAATGCCTCAGGTGTCCGTCCTCCCGTATGCCGTTGCGATCTTTCTCAGTGCCTTTCTGCTGTTTCAAGTAGAGCCCATCATCGCACGGTATATTCTTCCCTGGTTTGGAGGCACCCCGGCGGTCTGGACGACGTGCATGCTCTTCTTTCAGGTCTTTCTTCTGGTCGGGTATGCCTATGCCCATCTTCTCGCAAGCTATCTCTCCCCTCGGCACCAGGCGCTGGTTCACCTGGGTCTGGTGGTGTGTTCTCTGGTTTTTCTCCCTATCACCCCAGGGGATGGATGGAAGCCGGATGGCACACAAAATCCGATGCTGGCGATTCTTCTGCTCCTCATGGTGACCATTGGGGTGCCGTTTCTCCTCATCTCGGCTTCTGGCCCTCTTCTGCAACATTGGTTCAACCGGGTCCATCCCACTGTGTCACCGTATCGGCTTTTCGCATTATCGAATCTGGGCTCACTCTTGGGATTGGTCTCCTATCCTTTTTTTATTGAGCCGCAATTGGGGTTGCGAACGCAGACCTTCTTCTGGTCGGCCGGGTACGGACTGTACGCGGTCATGTGTGCCTGGGGCGCCAGGCCGCTGTTTCGATTGGACACGAGGGGTGGATTCTCTGAAAACCTAGAGTATCGAGCAGACGCGAAGCCGCGTCGGTCTGAGAGGCTCTTGACCCTCGCCCTCGCTGCTTGCGGATCAGTGGTCCTCCTCGCAAGCACGAATCAGATTTGTCGGGATATCGCGGTCATCCCGTTTCTTTGGGTCCTCCCGCTTGGTCTCTACCTTATCTCCTTCATTCTGTGTTTCGATCACCCGCGATGGTACAATCGACGGATCTGGGTGCCTGTGTTTCTGGTATTACTCTCCGCGGTCGTTTACCTGCTGCACCAGGAATATGCGGAGACGGAGATCAATCTCTACCTCCAGATTTTCATCTACTCGGCCGTTCTCTTTGCCTGCTGCATGGTGTGTCATGGCGAACTGGCTCGCTTGAAGCCTCCCGCCAGATTTCTCACATCCTTCTATCTCATGGTCGCGTTGGGGGGAGCGTTGGGTGGGGTGTTTGTCAACCTGGTCGCACCCGTTCTCTTTCAAGGATACTGGGAATTTCATTTCGGGCTGGTGGCCACGATGATGCTCCTGGGAATCTGCCTGTTTCGGACGAGGGATCCGCTCAGATCGCCACTCATGTTCTGGTCAGAAAGGGTTTTGTTTGTTGGGGGAATTGCCACTCTTACAGGTTTTCTGGCACTGCATATTCACGAGCAGCAAGCGAGTACTATCCTGACATCGCGTAATTTTTATGGTGTCCTGCGAATAAAGGAGACGGACAAAGGGACGAAGTCGGCCAGCCGTTTCCTCTATCACGGTCGCATTAACCATGGCAGGCAATTTCTGACTCCCCCCCGGCACTCGTACCCGACAGCCTATTACGGACCGTTCAGTGGAATCAGCTTAGCCATCAGCCGTCATCCTCGACAACTGAGGTTGAACGCCATCGAGGACAGGAAAGGGCAAGGGGGCCTGCGGGTTGGGAACATCGGGTTGGGAGTTGGCACCACCGCAGTGTATGCCCGGCCCGGCGATACGTATCGATTTTATGAAATCAATCCTGAGGTGGATCGAATGGCCAGGGAGTACTTCACGTTTCTCAAAGATGCCAAGGGATCCCAGCAGGTTGTCCTTGGAGATGGACGAATTTCTCTCGAGCGGGAATTGGAGAACGGACATGCACAGCAGTTCGATATTTTAGCGGTGGATGCCTTCAGTGGGGACGGCATTCCGGTGCACCTGCTAACGAGGGAGGCATTTGCTCTTTACTGGGAGCATTTACAACCCGACGGGATCCTCGCCCTCCATATCTCGAATCGTCACTTTGACTTCAGCCCCGTGGTCCGGGCCTTGGCCAGAGAGTTCGGCAAACAGGCGCTCTGGATCAAGGACGTGGCTGACCCTGAGAAGGGGAATAGCTATAGTGATTGGATCCTGGTCACGAACAACCAGGCTTTTTTAAAAGACCCCTTCGTCAACTTCCGGATTGCACCCTGGCGATCTCTCGAAGAAATCCTCTGGACAGACGATTACAGCAATCTCTTTCAAGTGGTGGCCCCATGACCTGTCCTCTGGCATGATTGTCCTGGTGGCTCGTGATGGCGGATGGTTGAGCATGTCTCAGAGGATGCTTCACAGATCCCTTCCGATACCGTATCTGTGCTTCGATCAAAATTTTTTGACGGTACCCTCCTTTCCCCATACTTCAAAGGGGCCGGCTTCCAAGCTCAAAGTATCTTCTCTGTGGGACCTTGTACCTCATGGACAAGCTGAGCTCTCGCAACCTTTTGGAGATGACGAATGCCGGGAGTGCCCTCTCCACGATTTACGGTGTTTTGAGGGCTTTATTGACCATCGCGACAAAATCTGAAAAATTGTACGGTTTGTTGAGCACGGCCAGAGCTCCCGCCTCAATTGCCCGTTGGTACATCTCGTCGGTGATGCTTCCCGAATACAGAATGAAAGGGATGGAGCCGAAATGAGGGTTGGCTTTCACCTGGACGAGTAATTCCATGCCGATCATGACCGGCATGTGGTTATCGGAAACGATGAGATCTACGCTCGGTCCATGCTCCAACTTAGCCAGGGCGGCGGCTCCGTGTTCGGCTTCCTCGCAGGCATACCCATGGTGCTCAAGAAAATGTTTCATGGCTTTCCGGGCCATCTCATGATCATCAACAAGGAGAATGCGTTGCATGATGGACGACCTGTTCCAGAAAGGCTAAGAGCTTTCTATCTTTAGTAAAGCAAAGACCGAGTCTCCTCGATCGGAGCGAGCTTTACCGAAGGGGGTTTACTGTATTCTCTTCTTTCAATAATTTCAAAGGCGGTGTGATGGAGAGGGGATTTGCAGTTTTACCCCACGGAAACTTCCCTCAGATGGGAAAGGTGGCCAAAGCTGGACATCAAAACACGTTCAAATTATGTGGACTTTAGCCCAATTTATAAAAGGTAAATAGTCGGTTTGCGGTTGTGCTGGCCCACTAGAAAGGCCAGGTCGCGGTTGAAAGGTTGATCTTCTAAATCGCTCAAAAAAACGGAAACGGAGGTTAAAAAAGGGGCTTACGGGTTTCTCATCAGTCGACCTGGGAAAGATTAAGCTGTTCGGTTTCATAAAGTTTACGAAAAAGGTCATGCTGGCAAATCCTGTTTCCCGACCAGTCTGTACTGGCGGAGGAGCGTCCGTTTGCCCGTACCCCTATTTCTGGATTGATTTTACGAACCACCTCTGTCTGGCTCAGCACTTCGGATCCTCCGGTGATCAGCAGGATTTTGCTATCCTTTCTCATTTCTTTGTCCAACAAGCGAAGGCTCACGCTTTTCCCCCGGTATCAAGGTAGAATTCTTCGTGGACGATCTTGCCGGTTTTTCATAAATGCAGCGCAGGAGTCCCCTCAGCTTGCTGAGGGGATCCAATTGGCCACCAAACCTGTTTCATATTCTTTTCCTCAAAATTTTGAATGCCCTCAAATCATTTTTCTGAATGCCCTTGTTAGCACTTGGAGTGCCATCCGTGATAATCAGAGTTGGCTCATGCCACCGTCGATCACAAGCTCGGTGCCGACGATGAACGCCGAACCGGCAGAGGCAAGATACAGGACAGCACTCGCAATCTCGTCGGGCGTACCGAAGCGCTTGAGCGGGATCTGGGCTTGGATGCTTGCCGCGACTTCGGAGAGCTGCTCCGCAGGGAGACCGAATCGGCCATAGATCGGTGTCGTGACGGGACCAGGGCTTACCACATTGACACGGACGGCTCTATTCAAGAGCTCGGAGGACAACGTCTTCGCCAGCGAGATTAATGCGGCCTTGCTGGCGGCATACACGCTGGTATTGGGCATGCCGATGTGAGCGTTGATCGAGCCATTGAGCACGATGGCGGCTTCCCGGTTCAGGATTGGTAACAGGGCCTTGATGAGGAAATACGGACCTTTCACATTGGTATTGAAAGTCGCATCCCACATCACTTCCTCTACCGCTTCGAATGGAGCGAGCTTGGCGATTCCCGCATTGATAAACACGGCGTCGAGCATTACGTCCTGCTGTTGGAGGAATTTTACCAGCTTGATCCCATCGGTAATACTAGCGGCATCGTTTTGGGTTGCAATGACATTCTCACCGAGCTGTGTTGTTGCCTTGTCCAAAGTAGCCTGATCGCGTCCGGTAATTACGACACGTGCACCTTCTTTCGAAAAGGCAATCGCGGTGGCTAGGCCGATGCCACTATTACCACCCGTGACGAGCACGGTTTTGTCTTGAAATCGGTTCATTTAATGACTCCTTTTATTGAAACAGTTTTATAAAAATGGACAGGAAGAAAAGTGCGTGAATGATTTTTCAATCCCTGCCTGAAGCCAAAAGAGTTACAAGTTGGGGCTTGCATGAATTAGCGTTTAAGGAATCACTCCAGAAGTTCCGGCTCGACCATATCTATTTTCCCGTGCTCAATCGACCATTTTCGTGAATACGCTCTATGTCTCATGAATCGAATCTATGTTCTTCAATGTGAATGCTTTTTAATGTGGCCGGGAATCGTGCTTGATTGTGTCATTAACGATTGAATAAGAATTGTCGGGATTCTTCGACCCAGTTAGTCGATGGTCTTGTTTCTGAGTTGCCGCTATAGGAGGAAAAGCCTCCTGATTATAGTTTGTTGAATGGATCTAAGCGAACTACTCGTCGTCATATTGCCATTACTCCATCATGTGTTCATGGGATCGGCGTTGTTCCACCTATCAAGAAGCCTGTTTTGGGTTTAAACCTTGTGGCACATAACCTATACTATCGCGTCCCTAACAACTCTGAAGCGTCATACAGTCACAGGTCGGCAGTGATCCGGCCGTGGTTTGAACATTTCGGCGGTATGACGGGTTGAAATTCTGAACGTGTGATCCCCAATTTTTTATAACCTACGTATCGCAGGAATCAAAGTTTAACTTTCTGCATATTAAGGGTGATGTACTTGGCGGTCTGACCGCCGGAGTGGTGACCCTACCCCTGGCCTTTGGGCTTCAATCCGGACTGGGAGCCGTGTCCGGACTGTATTGTGCAATCCTGCTGGGAGCCGTTGCCATTCTCTTTGGCGGGACCCGCACGCTCCTCAGTACTCCAACGGGCCCCATGACTGTGGTTGCCGCGCTGACCATTTCTCAAGCCATCAGTTTCGCCGGGAGCTTGGAACTGGCTCTGGGGACGATTATTGCAATTTTTCTCCTAGCGGGTGTGGTCCAAATCGTCTTCGGACTCCTCAAAATTGGCGGTAATATCAAATATATTCCCTATCCGGTGCTCTCCGGCTTTATGACCGGCATTGGCATTATCTTGATTTTCTTTGAGGCATTTCCGTTAATGAGCTTACCTGCTCCTGTAACCATTTATGAGGTGTTAACCGGCGGGCCGATGGATTCGAAAGGTTGGGCTCGTGCGGACTCGGCTCAAAATGGGGATGAAAAATCTCCCCGCTAATTTCCCCCGGTTTCTGCTCCTCACTGTTCCGCGAAAGACCCAGTTGGCTTAAGATTAGGAGAAACGGACAGAGTGAATACCTCAAGGATCCGCCGAGTAATCCACTCATCCTCATGGCCAGGACTTCTGGAAACTTTCGCTCCAAGCGAGAGCAAATGGCTTATACAAAACCAAGAGTTTTTAGAGGTATCCTAATGAAATTTTGAGAAATTTGTTATTGATATCATAGTTGAGGGGCTTTTGAATAAATCACCCTTCTCATTTTCATACTCCTCCGCGGTTTCCTTCTTAGCCTGCACATCGCCATTCGCCGACGATTGGCGGCCTAATGGTATGAAACAGGCCTGACCCTTTTTGTTTCTTTATGCGGACAACCAGACCCGGCCAAGATAGATCTCACCAAACACGAAAATAGTGTATCTCCAATCCCGTTGTGTTGATTTTCTATACAGAAGGACTTCGGATATCTGCGGAAGGCGAGGGCACTATTTTAAATTGACAATTTATGTCCGTTCTTTAAAATGGCGCATTGAAAAGCCATCACATGGATAATGACTGATAGCAAAATATGAACCATGGCCTTCATCTATTTTCAATAGGGGGTATGTATGCCTGATAAACCGGTTCGTGCCATTGATCCCCTCGGTATTATTGCTCTGGCTGACGTCCTCGTAAATCATGGGCCCCTATACTGTTCATGTGAAGGCAAGCCGGGGCCTGGCTGCTCCTGTCAGGACAAGCCCCCTGGGTGTTCATGCGAAGATAAGCCGGGACCT
Organism: Nitrospirales bacterium; assembly: GCA_049289415.1. GTDB lineage: Bacteria > Nitrospirota > Nitrospiria > Nitrospirales > UBA8639 > Nitrospira_E. Next base: position 12,495 of record JBATLR010000243.1, on the reverse strand, counting down.
GGCTGTTCCTGTCAATTGAAGCCGGTCAAAACAGATATTCTTGAGGTGGTGTCCAATCCGATTTTTCGTGAAGTTGTGGCAGGAATGGATATCAAGAAACTCAAGAGCATAGAAGATTTCCTGTCTGTTGTGGACGAAATACGTACAAAAATGAATTCCTCAAAGCTTCCGACTCGATCCACGGACAAGAAAAAATCCTAATGTCTAAAAGGAGAGTCTTCTATGCCACCAGCCTTACTGATGCCGCAGAAACGAAGCAAAATTTGCAGTCCTATTTCAGAGAGTTTCATTGAAGAACGCATCGAAGGAGCAGGAGAGACCTTCCTTGTTTCGTTTCTAGACGGATACTTGTACTATGACCCCCTGTCAAATGTCAGCATGATTCTCGACGAATTTGGCGCATCGACCGTCAGGAAATATTTTCGTCAGGAGACACTCTTACACAACGAGCAATCTCTGATCGATGATCTCGTCAAACGCAAAGTGTTCAAAATCCCCGAGACGCAACAACGGTCGTTGACCAAACCCAACACGCGATGGGCGCCAACCAGCGTGACCTTCTCCAATACTCAGAAATGTACCTTGCGATGCACGTACTGTTATGCCGAGGGCGGGAGGTTGGAAGATTTAGATATACCCTTGCCGGTAGCGAAAGGGGCAATCGATTTAATTGTTCAGAACGCACACCTGCAAGGTGTGGATCCGTCCATCCGGTTTTTAGGAGAAGGGGAAGCCACTGCCAGTTGGGGTATATTTCGGGAAATTATTGAATACTACAAAGAACAGTGCAGGGCCAATAATTTCAAACCCTCCGTATCGTTAAGCACAAATGGTGTGTTTGCCCCATCACGGCTGGATTACATTGCAGAGAACTGCACCCATCTGACCTTCTCCTTGGACGGCGTGCGGGAAGTGCATGATGAGCATCGGGTTCGGCCGAATGGCGGGGGTTCGTTCAATCGCATTATTGCCACCATGAAGGGGCTTGAGATGCGGGGGAAATCATACGATATCCGATCGACGGTGACAGTCGCAGGGAGTTCGACATTGTCGGAGTTTGTTGCGTTTGTCGGCGAGAACCTCCAATGCAAAAGTCTCCACTTCGAACCGGTCTTCGATGCCACAAACGTGACAAACCTGAAGGACCAGATTGACCATCTCGATGGACAGATCTTCGTTGATCATTTCCGTGAGGCAAGACGAGTGGCTGCCGGATTTGGAATCCAACTGCACTATTCAGCGGCTTCCCTGAAACACCGGGAGACGTTTTGTGGAGCCAGTGATGCGAGTAACTTTCTGGTCACCTCACGTGGAATTGTGACTTCATGTAATGAAGTTCTCCAACCTTCGGATCCTCGAGCTAAGTTGTTTCAATATGGAGCGTGGAATCAGGAGGACGGTGAATTCGTCCTGGATCATAAAGCGATTGATCGTTTAGGGAAACTCAATGTGCATGATATGCCGAAGTGCCAGGGGTGCATCGCGAAGTATAATTGCGCAGGAGACTGCTATGCCAAGAGTGCTTCCTCGACGGGAGACCCGGCTTCGGCGGGATACACGGAACGGTGTCATATCACACGAGAATTGCTCAAAGATAATCTCCTCCTTGCACTCATATTTAAAATGGCTGGTGTAAACGCGAGTGGGCCACCCCAACATGCTTGTCCCATGTAATTTTTAAAACGTGGACACTATTTTCAGAGAAGTCATTTCAGACAGACAGGCCTGATTGGAATGCGGCAAGATAGAGTAATCGAATAGAGCAAATTCTGATTGGAATTCGGTAAAGAGCGTTGTTCACAGATCCTGTACAACAAGCCATGCCGATAAATCGATTCTAAGTGCCCCCGTTACAATACCCTGCCCTGATCCGAAGTTAGAGTATCAGCTGCAGAATGGCCAGAATTGATACCAGTGTCGACACCTGAACCGATGTTCGCATTGACGTAACTGAGCGCCGTATTGCCTGGCTTGCCAATCCACACGATTCGCGATGCGCACGACCTTCGGCTTTCGCTTGTAGCTACCACGCCTATAGCCGCTGCGTCCTTCATGGTAAGCCAAATAGAGGCGCTTGGGATCCCATTTGGAAATCCCCAGCTCTCTGCTGCTTTTGTCATTGTACCAGCCGATGAAGTCCAAGGCGTCCTCCATCGTTGAGCGGCTATTGAAAACATCACCGGCCTCATCCTCATATTCCTCCCAGGTCTCGTCCTTAGCCTGGGCATAGCCTTCTGCCGACGATTGGGGTCCGAGTGGAATGAACAGGAACCAATCCCATGGAGGCGTTGCGTCGTGGCGAAACGCCGACTCCTGTTTGACGAAAGCCATGAGAATGTGGGGTGGGGTGCCCCATCTTTCCTGGGATTCTTTGGCCGCATCGTACCACTCGGGGTATTGGTCGAAAATCGTGCACAGATTCTCCTGATGCTTGGGGGGCATTGATGCGCATCCCGCCAACAGTGCGAGGGACAACACCAGCAGACGAGGGATTACCTTCGTCAAAATCATATGGTTGCCTGGAATTCCAATGGAAATGGGTATTTTAGTAAGTGCAATTCGAACGCCACAGGGCTATTCGACGAGTCAGTCGGGTGATTCCTCGGCGTTGTTGCAACATTCACAAACGCTGATGATTGTGAGGGCTCTTTCGTAGGTGGCATACCGTACGTTCAGAAAATGGTACCGCTGAGCGATATCATCCGGTTCTGCGCCACTCATCTGACCCTCGCATGGTCCATAAACGCATGGGGCTTACCGTCGTCAGTATATCAATGGTACAAATATTTTTTCGACGGCGAAATTGAGTGATACTCCATACCTTCGTCCTCGCATGTACCCTCCAGTCATCCATTGATTTTACGCGGGGGATACTTCCCCTTTTGGTGGGAAGTTTTGGGAATCGGACTGTGAGGGAAAGACACGTGGAGAGCGTTCGGAGGCTTAGTGGGCAGTCTTTGAGAAGCTGAGCCTTGTTGATGCGTTTGGCGCGAATAAACTGTATGGTCTTGCCCCGGTTTCGTGATGGCGCATTCTCACATTCAGATAAAAGCCAAACCATATTAAGAGCCTGTATTGTTTCAGGCAGATCCTAAGGATATTCCTTTCTAGGCTTGTGGACATTTTGTGTCTCCTCGGCTTGCGGTGGCTATGTAGAATAGTCAAGAATTTCATGACACACGTATTGAAAGAAGGGACTTTGTGCTTCCTCATTCTGTCCTGATTGATGAGAAGACCATTGAGACGCGGGTTGGCGAATTAGCCAAACTGATTGCGACCGATTTGCCGACCCGACGGCCAATCCTGCTTGGATTGTTGACAGGAAGCTTTGTCTTCCTGGCTGATCTCGTGCGACACCTTTCACGCCATGGTATTGACCCACAAATCGAATTTTTAAAAGTTTCGCACTATGAGGGCAGCAGTGATGCCAGCGGATCAGTCAGCTTTCTTAGAGAGGAACTTCCCCATATTAAAGATGAAGTGGTATTGGTCGTCGATGATATTTTCGATTCGGGTTTCTCGTTGCACGCGGTGAAGGAACATCTGAAACAACAGGAACCAGCCTGGGTTCGTTTCTGTACTCTATTGAATAAGCCAAGCCGCCATCAGGTGGCTCTCAAGGTAGATTACGTCGGTTTTGAGATTCCAGATGTCTGGATCATTGGGTATGGCTTGGACCTAGGAGGTGAGGGTCGGGCTTTACCCTATTTAGCGGCAGTTGAGCGGGAAAGCCAGGAAGCCCCCAAATAGGGTGTTGAGAAGGATCATACGGAAATTATGGTTCGAGCCCTTCTCTGGGCCTCTCATTGTCATCCTGAGAGCAACGAAGGATCTGAGCCCAGCCCAACCACGCCATGTCTCAGCCAAATGCTTCGGGCGTCTGCCCTGAACGGAATCGAGGGGCTCAGCATGACCATTTTGGTGAGGGTGTCTCCCGCCTGATTTTTTGTCATCATCAGATGTTCAATGGAACCCATCAGGACTCATCTGCTCAGAATGATGAGCGCTGTAGGACGGAGACCCTATATTCTGTAGGATCTTAAAACTGCCAATGCTAAAGCCTTGCGGCATGGTCCTGAATTTCACCAATAAGTTTTTCCTTTTCTGCCTCTGACAAGAAGCTGGCCTTCACGCCATTTTTCGCCAATTGAAGGATGTCGGTTGGCTGGAGACTGAGCGCGCGTTGAGCGGCAAGATAATTGTCGGTAATGTACCCCCCAAAGTAGGCAGGGTCATCGGAGTGAATTGACACGCATAAACCTCGTTGGAGAAGCACCTTTAAATTATGCCGATCCAGTGAGGGGAACACTTGGAGTTTCACATTCGAGAGGGGGCAAACCGTGAGGGGAATTTGGGTGTGAACCAGATGCTGGACCAGGGATTCATCCTCAAGACAACGGATTCCGTGGTCGATACGAACGACTTTGAGTAGCTCGAGGGCCTGCCAAATATATTCCGGAGGACCTTCTTCCCCGGCGTGAGCCACGGTCAGCAATCCTTCAGTCCGTGCGCGGTCGAAGACATCCTGAAAAAGCTCGGGGGGCCGCCCCTTCTCGGAAGAATCGAGCCCCACGGCCGATACCCAGTCTCGATAATCCAGGATTCTTTCCAGGGTCTGCCTGGCAGAATCGGGAGTAAGATCGCGAAGGAAACAGGGAATCAGTTTGGAGGAGACCCGCAGTTCGGTGTGAGCTTGCTCGAGTGCGGCGTGAATACCTGAAATGACGGTGTGAAGGTCTACCCCACGGTTCATATGCGCCTGAGGGTCAAAAAAGATTTCCACGTGGCGGACATGTTCCTTCGCCACGCGTCTCAGGTAGGCCCAGGTCAGATCAAAGAAATCACGTTCCTGTCGTAAAACCCGCGACCCTTCATAGTAAATATTTAAGAAGGACTGCAGATCTTGAAAGTTGTAAGCCCGCTTCAGCTCCGCACTTGTCGTAAAGGGAGGAGAGAGGCCGTTACGCTTCGCGAGATCGAACATCAACTCCGGTTCGAGCGTCCCTTCGATATGGAGGTGAAGTTCGACTTTGGGAAGATCGAGCATCCATTGTTCGAGTTCATTCTGATTCATGGATTAACCTGTGATTGGGGAGTTGGCCATCCTGAACTATGATCTTCCCAATTTACCACACATCATTGGAATTCATGCGGTCGCTTGAGATAAGGGGTTTAAAAACTTTCCGGATCGGTGGGTATCTCATATGGATTTTCCCCCTACTATTGGGCCGCTTCTCAATGTCTCCCTTCCTGATGTTGAGGGCCAACCGATTGATGAATGTCTTATCCCCTTTCCCTCTCCACACACATCTTTCCGTCGAGACACCTAAATTGCAGGTCCTTGAGCGGTTCCATCCTGGCCATGAGATCAGGAATTTTTAAAAGAAGGGGTTGTAGATGTGGCAAGACTGGACGGGTTTTTGACCCTCATTCCGAGTGTTCGACAAAACCTGCCCGTTCATTGTCCCCTGACTTGAGTGGGGGTGTTGTACCCGGTCCCGGGTTGATAGTGGATTTCTCCACGGTCTAATGCGCCTTGGTAGCCACCGGAATACTGCCATTCCTCCAGAACGGGTTCCCCATATTCCGTCACGTAGGGAGCTTGAGCTTTCCGTTGAATGTAGGTCGGCCCTCCGTAATCATCGTCAAAGGGACTGTAGCCATTATGCTGGGGGTTGGGAACGTATTCGTACCCGGGCTGCGGCGGATTATAGCCTGGCGGGGAATAGCCCTGCGGGGGAATCATGGGGGTATGTTGCGTCGCGGGGGAGGCCGCGCCTGCCGCATGTCCACCGCCCCAACTGAGCAACAAGACAGAAGCCATGATGAGGGAAGCTGCCCTTGGCAAAGAGAAAGACTGCGGAAATCTTTTCACCATCATTATGTTCCTTAATTAATAAGGTAAAAAATGGTTCCTCCGAAACGAATTGAATGTGCGGCCCGCTAAAAAAATCGCATACTCCAGCGATACATGAGCACGGCCGATGCGAGGAGAAGCCACATCTTGGGAAACCACCGTTGTCCTGCCTATGATGTATGCCGAAAGGAAACAATTGGCGCAGGGGTAATGCCTTTCGTCATTGTGTAACTTAATACTCATGCCTGACCCCATTTTATTTCTCTGTCTGGCAGTCCCGTGATACATAAAGTCTGATGGACCAAATATTTTCATGGTATGGGGCAACTCCCATCATCGACATACACCAATCCCCACATGTTAATCGCTCCGGCTTCCTCATTTGAGAGCACTAAATCAATAGCCGCCCCGGTAGCCGCAATCCCTATTGAAGCCGCAGTCCCGATCCCGGATATTAATCCTGCCCCGGTAGCCGCAATGAGATTCCCCACCTTGAGCAGGTCATTCATGGAGGAACGGACGCATACATCCGCCCGGTCTCGGACAATGGAGTTCACGCCGGCTTCAATTCTCACGGGCATATTTTTGCAAGCGTTTTCCCAGCTATACCCCGGTGGAATACCCCAGAGAACAGATGCATACTGTCTCAGATCTTTTGGTCCTGAAGGAGTCCCCTGTTCGCTGAGGGACAGGTTAACATGAACGCAGCCTTTATCCGCCCAGGTTCCCCACGTCAAATCACTGTAATTGATTTTGCAGGAGTTATCGTCAATATCAAACTCTCCCCAGATGCCAGTGCTCATCCCCATGGTTTTGGCCTCTTTGCAGCGATCTGGCAGGGAAGAATTAGGATCTTCTCCTTTTATGACGGTCAAACGATCGAGTAATGCTTTCGGATAGGAACCGTTGGTATAGGGGACTTTAGCAGAAGCCGAACAGGCCTCCTGCCATGACATGCTTGGAGGAATTCCGTGCAAGACTGAGGACCATTGCCTTTTATTGTTTTGGGTGCAATGATCTTTTTTAAATGCGCCCCATTGCATTTTTGGCGCAGCGATTTTTACATCACAGCTTTTATCTCTCATGTCTATTTCACCCCACATCATTGATTTTGTAATACATCGAGGCGGGCGGGCCAGGTTGGGGTCATACGGCAAACCCTGAATTCCCTTTTGTTTGTTCACGGGAGTCGCCCGGCAGGTAACTTCCCAAGAGTGTCCAAATGGTATATTTTCAAGAACAGACGAATATTGTCGATAGCCGGGCTTTGAACAGTGATCTTTTTTCCATTTCCCCCATTGAGGATCCGCATGACCAACACCCGCACTCATTATGAGGATGACCCCCGCATAGAGAATGAATCTGAAACATTTTTTAATGTTCTTGGCTTGAACCATTATTGCCCTCCTCATTAAAAATTTCGGTGACTCTAGAGCGTGAAGGAGATTCTGTCAAACTCATGTGTGACCAGAATCAGGTGGTGCCTTGAGTAATGGGGATGGGTTATGAACGTAGGGACGAATTTGGCAACTGCGCCTGTTTTGGTTAGTAAAGATTTGGATTGAGCCAAAGCAATTGGTGGACTCTGCCGTCACGATAACCCCATCGCCGGCAGTCTTCGCGGATAATCGCTTTAGCCTAAGCTGATGAGAATGCCATTGGGGCCGTCAGTCAGTAGGGGGTAAACGTCCGCGCGTGGTATCCGAACCCCACCGGGGCGGTAGGGATTGTGATCGCGTCTAAATCCCATTTCGGTTCCATTGATGGTGACGGATTGCACCGAAGCCGGTGCATCGCTGGCAATTGAGTAGATCACGGTGATGGGTTTTTCATTGATGGCAAAGGTAAAGTGTAATCCATCCAGTTGTTTTGGCAGGACGGGATCGATGACGACATCGTCAAACGATAGTCTCAAGCCCAAAAAATTGCTGACGATTTGATTGATCAAGATCCCGGGCCCGCTGGAGTAGATGCGCCAACCTCCTTTCACCCGAACCTTACCCACCCGCAGCGCATCGAATAGCTGTTCGGACTCATACCGATCCCGCACATCCGCATCTGAGCTACTGAAATAGGCATTGCTCTGCCGTGTGACCGCATTGGATACCTGATCCTGAATCGTGATCGGTACAATCTGCAAGATCGCATCGTAGGCTTTCCGGGCTTGGCCGATTTTGCACATCGCTTCGATATAGCGGATGTGGGCGTGGACATATTGCAACCCGATTTCACGCCCGAAATGGGCCGACTCTTCGGCCCGGCGGAAAAGCACTCGCACCCCGCCTTGATACGATACGGGTTTGTCCATGAGGCGGACACCGTCCGGGAAACGTAAATGAGACTCGATAAGCCGTAGGTGATTCTGTGCTTGCTCAGGGGTAAATAACTCGCCAATCATGCTGCGGGTCATCGGCAGCAACCGGTAGTGAATCTTTGTGCGCGTATCGCTCGGGTGGATGATGGGTTCTATCCACCCATCGGGGTGCCGATAGCCGAATCCGCTGACGACTTCCTCCGGTAGAAGATGCTGGTTAAAATCGGCTTTGATGCGCCGGGCTAACTGGAGCAGCCGTTGTTCATCGGCATGGAGTCCGGCCTGCCTAAAGGCGGTGCCCAATTGTTGGAACACTTGATAGGTTAAGGCGACCGTCCAGGTGCTGACCATATGCTCGCGCATGGCGGATTGAGCCGGTTGAAGGGTATCGTCCCAATCCCCGGCGCCGTAGGCTGATAATGCCGTACCCGGAATAAAGCGGGATTCGATGGCGTCAATCGTGCGCTGAACATGGCGTAACAGAGTCGATCGGGTGGGACTGGAGCCAAAGTCCGGCAGCTCGGTATAAGGCAGCTCAATATCCAAAATACTGAAATCATTGCTGGCTTCGAGGTACATCGCCAGCGCTTTTAAGGGCCAAAGGATGATGTCACCATGGCTCTCCGGATGCTGGATGTTGGCGAACCGGTCAAACATAAACCACTGTGGCCAATCAGCCGTCTTTTCATATTGCTGGGCAAAGACCGTTAACAGGATGTGCTTCGCTTCAGGATGGTGTTGGGTGGCCAACAGGAGTTCGATCGGGCCTTGGCAGACATCGCGGACACCCCATGCCGCACCGGAAAATTGTTCGAGACCATGGGGGATCGTGAGGTGCACCATGGCATTGTGGGCGTACCAGTAGAAGATGTCATTGAGTTTGTCACACAGCGGATTGGTCCTGGTGAGTGAGAGGTGAAATTGTCTGCCCAGTGATTGCCAAAATGACCAACCGGCCTGTTGGTCTAGCTTCAGATTTGCCGACTGAGTCTGATATTTCTTGCATAACGTCTTTGCCTGTTCGGCGTTAATGATGGAACCGGTGATCGCCAACGAAAACGTCTGCACCGGCTTAGTACGAAATGTAAGATAGGGGAGTCCACGGGACTGGCGATCGGAAAACAATTCGTCATCTGTTCCGATGTGCTCGACCTTGGCTGGTTCTGACGTCGTGATGAAGAAAATGGAATCCGGATATCTTTGAGCCATGTCCGTACCGGCATGTGGGCGCAAGGTGGCGGTTGCGGTCCGGGCGTCAATATCGATATGGCCTTGATGATCCAGTTCATGGTTACCCAGAACCAGATTGCTGAGGATGACAAAAGTCTCGGCCTGATCGGACTCAATCCTCACAAACGCGGCGGCGTCTTTCGGGCTGACCCAGGCATCCACCACAATCCATCCCTGATCGGTTTTGTAACGCCATCGGCAGGATTGCAAGCCGATTTCATAACACGATGGCATCCCGAGAAGATGATACGTGGCGCCTCGCTTAATGAACACGCGCAGGCCGCTCGTTTTGAAGATGTTGAAGGGCGTTCTCGTTATAGACAACAGTTTGTTGAACGACGTATTGCCAATCGTGAGATGAGAGTGAAGGATGCCGGCCATATGCGTGGTGGAACTCAGCCCATCGTCCTGGGGAATCCTGGCGCTCCCGCTGCGCAAAATATGGCCGTGGGGGCGTTCAACGAGCCGCTCTTTCGCTTGTAACACCACATGGGTGGCATCCGCATAGAAAAACGACAACAAGGTTCCGTCCTGGACTTCCTCATGGCGTCGCCGATCCGGGTATAGGTTTTGGACATCGTCGTCGGTTACATCCTGTCCAGCCAGCATCGAAAGGTTGTGCAAGATTGTGTTGGCGGCTGGTTGCGGCGTGAACACGCGATGGGGTGGTTGATCTTGCAATCGTTCGATACGGGTTATCGCGGGATGAATACGGTCGGCGTCAGCGGCTTGGGTGGGCTCCGGATGGTGCGGCACATATTCGGCAAAAAACGTGACCGATCGGGACTCGCCGGGAGCTATCCGTAGGATATCGGATTGCAGACCGCAGAATGCCATTTCGTATTGCTGTTTGACGTTCGCGAGGCAATCCTGGGTGAGTCCAACCGGAATATTGGTGTGTTTATACGCCAATCCATAAAAGGCCAGACCATCGGTCACGAAGCCTCTGGTATGGGTGGTACATCCCTGCATCAACCAGGGATGGTGATCTCCGCAGGCCTGATTCTGGCGTGAACAGACGACGGGTCCGTATTCGTCGTGGATCAGAACATGATGATCAATGTAGTGGCTGCAATAGGCTTCATTGTTCCGGACCGCCCCTTCGTGGGCCAGACCAATATCCTGGGTATAGATCACATCGCAGAGACGATCCGTCGAGGCGGTGTTGTGAATATCGATGGTCCAAAACCACAGCGGTGCCTCCGGGTGGAGCGTCAGTGAACAGGTATACACCAGATTCTGCCAGTGCCCCTGCCATCTGGCTTGGTCTTGTGCGTAGGCGAACGTGCTAGATGATTGGGGTCCGATCAGCGGGACAAACGTGATCGCATCAACCGTGCGGAGACGTACATAGATATTGTTCAATGACCCTTCAACCGGGTTGCCCAGTATCTGATTAATCATCACATCCTGACACATGGCCCGGAATAACCCGCCATTCTGAAAAAAGGTAAAGGAAAGCCCGGATGAGTTGGCTAACTCAATCGTTTCAAGCTCGTACCGTGATCGAAATGTCGACATATGGTCTCCCGATGGTTCTGTCGAAAAATAGGTGTTCGAATCGAAAAGGATCGCACTGACTTTGATGACTAGAATAATTCAGCAGTGGATTACTTGTCTTCCGCAAATATCCTCATCTGCCCTTTCTTGATCCTCGCCAGCACTTTCATGCCCCCTAACGTCTGATGTCGCCAAGGTCTCCACTTCCATATTCAAGAACTTCTGAATACACGAAAGCCCAAGGGAAATGAAGACGCGACTTCATCTCCACATGACATCCCTCATGCTGCTATGGGGGAAGGCTCTGCACAGTTCTACTAAACGGCATAGACTGAGGACATTGTTGTGGCTATTATTATGGCCACCAAATAGGGAGAGAAGTATGAAAATAGCCAGTGTAAAGGAAGTGAAAGATAACTTATCACAGTTTCTGAAGAAAGCTGAACAAGAGGATGTCGTGATTACCAAAAATGGCCGGCCTACTGCCATTCTCCACCATCTTGGAGAAGATGAACTGGAGGCTTATCTTCTGGAACATGTTCCCAAATTCAAGCAAAAAATTGAAAAACGCTGGAAAGACTATCTCAAGAACGGTGGTGTCTCTGTGGCGACATTGCGTAAGGAATTGGCCGGGTGAGTGAAGGCGATAAGCCGTTTACCTCGAATTTGCCAGGGAAGCCGAACGCGAAATTAGGGAGTTGCCGCCGGCAGACGGGAGGATGATTCTCCAGAAAATTGAAAGTCTCCTCACGGCTAAGCCGTTTAAGGGGAGCAAAACTCGAATCAAGCGGCTTGTGGGTTTTTCCCCGCCGTTGTATCGGTTTGCGAGTCGGAGACTACCGGGCTTACTACCGTATTGTTATGCAGCAAGTTGTGGTCCTGACCGTTTTACACAAAAAGGATAGCGAACGGTGGCTAAAACGTCGAAGTTGATTCCAATTCCCAAGATACTCAGAGTGCGAACCTCTTTGCCGCAAGGTACTGTGTGGTTGCCGACTCGCGGAACGATGCTGCTGATTAGCTGCGCCTTCCTTGCGACGGCATTGCTTGTGATGATGGCCGCCTTGGGTCAGCCGGTTCACGCTGAAGGCGGAGGTCAGGCGAAGTTTCAGCGCATTTCGACCCAGTACATCGCAGCATTGGGTGATCCGGATGCAACTTTCGGGAACGGCGCGGAGTTGTGGGGTCTCTGGCCTCTGGATCCGGGCCCTCGTGGAGTGAGGTTGAGCAGCTTTGAGCAGTTGGAGGAGGCGGGTGGCGTCGCCCCGGCACGCTGGAAATTCAACCACACAGACTGGTGGCTGGAGGAACACGGCCTCATCATGGAGCAGCCGACAATTCCGATCCCTCCCGGCAAATACCTGGTCACGGGTGACCGCGAGGTCACGACCGTGCTGACCATTCATCCGCCTGACAAGGATGGCAATAGGCGCTGGGAGCTCGATGACCAGGCGACGCTCTATGACGTGACGCACCTGAGGTGCCGCTCCGCGCTCTATACACCGACGACCGGTGAGGGTTCGTGTTCTCCGGCAAACGTGCAGCAGACGGCGTTTCCGGTCACGCCAGGTGGGGCGATGCCTCCAGTCAAGGG
>JBATLR010000242.1:0-3078 GCA_049289415.1 Nitrospirales bacterium | reverse complement strand
TAGATGATAATCGAGCGGTATGGGACGGGATAGTCGGTACGCTCGGCCGCCACGAGGTCGTCTCCATCCACAAAAACATCCTCATATTCGTGATCGCTCATTAACCGCACGAGCGGCGATTCAAAATAAAAACGCTTCACGTCGCCGGTCCATGCCGTGCGCGACTTGGTCGAACCGATGTTAAACCCCATATAAGGGTCGGCCACCGTTTCCTCAATCTCGCTCTGTGTCGCTGCGAAGCCCCGGACATAGATAATCGGGTGGTAGGGATGCTGCGCGGATGTCGTCATGAAGATACCTCCAAATTACGATTGCACGAATGTCAGTGTGAGCAAGCCTTCTTCTGTTCCAGTTTATTTCCCATCGCAGATGCGAGGATCGGCTGAGAGGAGATTTTTGGTCAATTCAGGAAATTAGTCAAGGTGTGGAGAGGCAAAAGAAGAACAGAAAGGTCAGCATGGCATCAGGAAGATTTGGAATTCCGCATCAACTCTTGATAGGGTATACCTAACACATCCTTGATGGCCGGAGAGACCAGATTCGTCCAACCCAATGGAGCGTTCTATGCTTCACCGTCTCAGCCGATGGAATCCGATCAGACTTCTTTTCTTTTTCTCCCCACGAAACGAACATGAACGAGATGCCGATCGGCCACGGCAGCGATTAGCAACCCGATACCTGAGGACTGCGTGGAGCGCGTCTGTCCTCCTCATCTGTCTGACCCTGACGATTTCTCTCACGGATAGACTGTTGGCAAATGAGGAGCCACAGACCAAGCCCTCATGGTCTCAGGAAGATCAAAAAATCCTACAAAACATTCACACCATACTCGTCGCCGGCACCGTCCAAACCTGGCTGAATGTACCGAGTCCACCCTACAATGTGGGGGTGACCTTGAAACTCAAACTGGAGGATGCGGGGTTTCAGGTGGTCTTTGATCCCAAGCAACCCCATGATGCGATTCTCTACATTCAATATGAGGAAATACCCAGTGGACAGTTTCAGGTATTGGAACAAGCGACGGCTATCCGCTACGACATGAAGTTGGTGCATGACCGATTGGGCAAAGTCTTTTCACATCACTTTGAAGCAGAACCCAATGCGATTCCCCTCGGGAGTCTGTATTGGGACGCGATCGGTAATCTGGAGGAAGACCCCTATTACTGCTTTGTAGGAGATCTCATTCGGGGACATCTTGATCAGGACCAGAATGAACAGGAGATGTTAATGGAGGTGTTGGTGAGGCCCTTTACCCAAAAAGAGTTGGTTAATGCGGCCGGAGCTCGAGGCGCCACTCAGGCTATTGTCCAACAACGCGCCAGGTTGAAAATCATTCAGGAACTAGGACAGGGGGCGTTTCATACCCCTGAAGCGCAGGCTGTCTTATGGACAGTCGCCAAAAAAGCGCAACCCAACGAACGGGGGGCGGCCATGACTCAACTTGGCGAGATTGGCGACACCACGTTTCTCTCTCCACTCACAACATTATTGGAAAAAGAAACCGATCCGGAAGTGCGGTCGGCTGCGGAGCATGCGATCCAACTCATTGAATCCAGGTAACGTACACGAGAAAAAATTCAAATGTTGTATTGCAGTCCCGTAGCGGTAGCCCTTGCACATAATCTTACTGAAGGATTTCCAGCCTCTGGTTTTATTTTTTTTGCAACTTCCCGCACTGCATATTCCACATTCTTCTATCGAGAAATCACCCTGCCCTCCGCAGCATAAAATATCCCGAAACCCCACCGACCAACGAGGCCAGCAGGATGCCCAACTTGGCTTGGAGGATCAATACGTCGTCGTTGAAAGCCAGTTCAGTGATAAACAGGGACATCGTGAACCCCACCGAGGCCAGCATCGCCGCACCAAAGAGGTGCGGCCAGCCTGTCTGTTCCGGAAAGGAGGCCCACTGAAAATGTAACAGGATGTAGCACATGCCCATGATCCCCAGCACCTTTCCTCCCAGTAGCCCTGATGCCACTCCTAAGGTGATCGGACTGGTCAACTGATTCAGGAAGTCAGCCGGAAAGCTGATGCCGGCATTCGCCAACGCAAAGACCGGCATCACCACAAACGCCACGAAGGGGTGCATGCCATGCTCCAGCCGTTGGAGCGGAGTCAGTGCCTCCCTGGCCACCGCGCGAATGTCTTCAAGCACATGGAGTTGCTCATCGCTTACCAGGCTCACGTCATTGCTTTTGGCTGTCTCAAATCTGTCCCCCAATGCTTTGATGCGTGAAACGAATCCCTTGTCCGAGATCTTCACATTGGCAGGAATCGTGAACGCGGCCAGCACCGCGGCAATGGTGGCATGCACTCCTGATAAGAGGAACGCCAGCCACAGGCCGCCGATTCCCAGCAGTCCATACCACAGAATGTTGCGTACACCCAGCAGGTTGGACGTCACTAGCAGGATCATGAATCCCGCACCGGCTGCCAGATTGATGAGGTCGATGTGTGATGTATAAAAAACTGCAATGACCAGCACCGCGCCCAGGTCATCCGCGATCGCAAGAGCGGTCAGAAATACTTTAAGCGACAATGGGACCCTGTTGCCCAAGAGGGAGATTATGCCGAGCGCGAAGGCGATATCGGTCGCCATGGGTATACCCCATCCGGCACTGGCGTCACCCGACGAATTGAACGCCAGATAGATCAACGCCGGCACAACCATGCCGCCTACTCCCGCTGCGATAGGGAGCAGCGCATCACGGGGATTGCTCAGTTCACCCGCCATGATCTCCCGCTTCAGTTCCAACCCGATCACGAAGAAGAAGACGGCCATCAGCCCATCATTGATCCAATGGTGCAGGGTCTTGCTGATCATAAAATCGTTAAACCCGACGGAGATTTCGTTGTGCCAAAAATGGTGGTAGGCATCCGCAAAGGGAGAATTGGCCAGGATCAATGCCACCAGGGCGGCAACGAATAGCACAATGCCACTGGTGGACTGCCTGCCAAGAAAGCTGCTAAGCGGGTCTGTCAGCCAAATGTCGACGGGGGTTTTCTTCATGCTTCGAAACTACCATGAAGAGCGGGAATGCGAAACCGGATGCTAGACGGATTTTTTATGGGACA
>JBATLR010000241.1:0-5431 GCA_049289415.1 Nitrospirales bacterium | reverse complement strand
GACGAAACCTGCGGAGATAGGGGTCGAGATTCATCTGAAGAAACGACTGCGTTACTTGGCTCTGGGGGTGTATCGGCTTGAGGTACGTTTTCGGTGGGGGATGGGAGTTCTGAGGGAAGGCAAGAGGGGCGTAGCCAACATAATACGGTGTCCAGTCTTTGCTGAGATTGGGGAGATGAACAGGAAAGAAGACTGGAACCAAGAGCTAAGATCATGAGGAGTCGAAAATAAGAACTCACAAGTAAGCCGTGTCTGAGCCGGTTTCGCAAAACTGGATTCCGAAAATAATAAAAAAACCGACGATTGATTGTTAAATTTGCCTGCCTACGGATTCTATCTCTCCTGTGGTCTTAACGGAAGATCTGCCGTAAACTTAAGGGTATCTGTAGGATTGCCCTATGAAATGTGACATAGAAAGGTAGAAATGAACAGGTGAGAAAAAACCACGGAATCGCTTCTTTATCCAAATCGAAAGGGGCAAAAACAGTACGTCCTCTCAAAAAAAAAGATTCTCCACGGTCGTTAAATAGGCCAGAGAAAGTTTTCAAAGAGCTGAGATTATTTGCAACGGATGTGGATGGGGTTCTGACCGATGCCGGCATGTACTATGGGGAATCGGGCGAAGAATTGAAGAAATTTCATACGCGTGATGGTATGGGGATTAAACTCTTACAGGCCCAAGGGATGATCACGGCTATCATTACCATGGAAAACACCAAAATTGTCGCTCGCCGTGGAAAAAAATTAGGCATTCCCGAAGTCTTTCAAGGTGCCAAGGATAAGGTGGCAATTCTGCGCCATTTGTCTGAAAAGTATGGGATTCCTTTTGCCCAAATGGCCTACATTGGGGATGATGTGAATGACGTGGAGGCCTTGAAAACTGTGGGATACGCCGCGGCTCCCGCGGATTGTGTAGAGCAAGTCCGTCAGGTTGTGCATTATGTCTGCAAAAAAAATGGAGGTGAGGGAGCCGTTCGAGAAGTTATCGATAGAATTTTGGCTGCAAAAGGCGCTCAGTAGCCCTACAAGTATTTAGTGGATTTTTGAATGGCACATTCCGACAATTTTTCTTATGAGCTTTTAACCTGTAGTCATTTGAGTATGGTCTTCCATTCGGTCCCTTGGACCGTTTGAAACGTTTGGAGGAGAAGGACCGAACATGAACCCTCATGTCTATGGAGTGATTTTAGCCGGGGGGAGTGGTACCCGGTTTTGGCCGTTGAGCCGGGAACGATTTCCTAAACAATTGTTGAGAATTTTGGGAGAAGGCACCCTCCTGCAGCAGACGTTTGAGCGTCTATTACAGAATATCCCCGCGAATCGGATGGCAATTGTCACCAACCCTGTTCAAGCGGAATCCATCAAACTCCAACTCAATCAGTGGAAAGATGACATTGCTGGAAATGTCATTCTTGAGCCGGAAGGAAAAAATACCGCACCGGCAATCGCTCTCGCGGCCCTACAATTGATGCATCAAGATCCTGAAGCAGTGATGGTGGTGGTGCCGGCCGATCATGTCGTGAAGGCCTCCAAAAAATTTATGCGAGCCGTACAATTTGCGAGTGAATTGGCAATGGGCGGGCACCTTGTGACGTTTGGGATTCAGCCGACTCGTCCTGAAACAGGGTATGGCTATATTCAGCCTTTGAAGCGAATGAGGGTCGGAGCCAAGGGCCCCTTCATCGGGTATTCGGTGGCCCGCTTTGTTGAAAAGCCGAACCTCACAACTGCCAAACGATATTTTCGATCGGGAAATTATTTTTGGAATAGCGGTATTTTTGTCTGGAAAGCTTCCCATATTTTATCAGAATTAGCCTTTCATCAACCGGCGTTATCTAAATTGTTGACTGGTTTACAAGGCAAGATGGGAAGTGAGGATTTTCCCTCCCACCTTCGTAAGGTGTATGCCAAAGTCGAATCGCTTTCTATTGACAATGCGGTGATGGAACATTCTTCTCGAAGCGTGGTGATACCGATAGACTTTGGTTGGTCGGATGTGGGGAGTTGGAGGAGCTTGGAAGAAGTGGTGCCTTTGGATAAAGATGGAAATGTCCGGAATGGGAATATTATAGATCTGGGAAGCCGCGATTCGGTGCTGTTTGCGGATCGAAGGGTCGTGGCAACGATTGGCCTCAATAATATGGTGGTGGTGGATACGCCTGATGCCACCCTGGTCTGTCCGAAAGATCGTGCGCAAGATGTCAAAGCCATTGTCAATCTGTTAAAGCGACAGGGCGCCCCTGAACATTTAGAACATCGAACCGTGCATCGTCCTTGGGGTTCCTATACCGTCATGGAAGAGGGGAAAGGATATAAAGTTAAACGGATTGAAGTCGCCCCAAGAAAACGGCTTTCCCTTCAACTCCATCATCAACGCAGTGAGCATTGGGTGGTCATTGCAGGGACGGCCCGGGTGACTCGTGGCGAAGAAGTTTACGACTTGCAGGCGGGAATGAGTACGGGGATAGCCAAGGAAACTCCGCATCGTCTAGAAAATCCCGGGCAGATCCCTTTGGAGATTATTGAAATTCAAAATGGGCCCTACCTTGGAGAAGATGATATCGTTCGACTTCAGGACGATTTTGGTCGATTACGACCCATTGGGTAGGATTCGGAAGGAAAGAGAGCCGGATGGGAATTTTTCGAGAATATGATATTCGCGGGATTGTTGCACACGATTTAGGTCCTGATGTGGTTGAACGAATCGGCCGTGCCTATGCGACCCTGGCGAGAGCACGCGGTGTCCACAATGTCGCGGTGGGCCGGGATGGCCGTTTAACTTCGCCAGCACTTCGGGATCATCTTGTTGCCGGCCTGACCAGTTCAGGAGTCAATGTACTTGACCTTGGCCTATGTGCGACCCCCTTACTGTATTTTTCTTTGTTTTCCTGTGATGTTGACGGGGGTATCATGATTACCGGTAGTCACAATGCAGCTGAGTATAACGGGTTTAAGATGTGTATAGGCCGGGAAGCATTGTACGGGGCTGATATTCAAGAATTACAGGTAATTTATGAAAGCGGCGAGTTCGCCTCCGGGTCAGGAACGGTGTTAACGCAATCCATCATTTCTGAATATCTCAAATTCTTACAAGAACATTTTTCTTTGCTGAGAGCCCAGGGACTTCGGGTTGTGATTGATTGCGGAAATGGGGCAGCTTCTCTATTTGCCAAAGAAGCTTTGGAGCAATTGGGATGCGATGTGACCGGATTATATTGCGATCTAGATGGTCATTTTCCCAACCATCATCCGGACCCCACTGTGCTGGATAATCTCAAGGACCTGATTAAGAAGGTCAAAGAAACTGGAGCCGATGTGGGAATCGGGTACGATGGTGATGCTGACCGAATTGGCGTCATTGATGAACAGGGCCAGATTATGTGGGGTGACCGGTTATTACTCCTTTTTGCCCGGGATGTGCTGAATGATCATCCAGGGTGTTCCATTATTTCAGAGGTGAAAGCCTCTCAGGGGTTGTATGACGATATTCAAAAACAGGGTGGACGGGGTATTATGTGGAAGACGGGACATTCCATCATCAAAGCCAAAATGAAAGAAGAAAAGGCTTTGCTTGCGGGGGAGATGTCGGGTCACCTGTTTTTTGCCGATCGGTACTATGGATATGACGATGCTATTTATGCTTCTTGTCGGCTTATCGAAATTCTTGTGAAGCGGAAAAAGCCCTTGTCGGCGCTCTTGGCCGATATTCCTCAAACCGTGGTGACTCCTGAAATTCGAGTAGATTGTCCGGATGATCAAAAATTTTCATTAGTCGAAATCGTGAAAAACCGTTTGAAGCATGCGGCTAACACGCAAAATTCGAAGACATCAGTTTTGCCCATTCGTGACATCATCACCATTGATGGCATTCGTGTCCGTTTTGACGAAGGGTGGGGTCTGATTCGGGCCTCGAATACTCAACCAGCATTGGTCCTTCGCTTTGAAGCCTCTTCCCACACTCATCTCACTCAAATTCAGTCCTATCTGGAAGGACAACTTTCTGAAGCTACCGTAGACCTCACCCCCTAAGCTCTTCCCGGGTTATTTTACTTTTTTTAGGCCGTGCCTGTGGACATTCTCAACCGCTTCTGGTGAAGGCATCGTCGATCAGATCAAGGACTCTGTGATATCCATCACCATGAAGGCTCGGCGTTGAATAAGCCAGCCGGATTCATCATTGAGCATATTCTTTCACGACGGAACGCGAATTTCTCTCGAACGTGCGTTGCTCCTTTATGCGGAAAAGCATATAATGAAAATCCTCTAGTATAGTCTATGGATCGTGATTGATGACTCCGCGTTTTTCCTTATCGACACATACCTTTCGTGAGCAAGCGCCTATTCCGGGAACCTCCGGTGAATTTTCCCGCATCATCATGCAAATTGCTCTGGGTGGGAAACTCATTGCCCAGGATCTTCGAAAAGCCGGATTGAGTCAATTCCTGGGTTCTACAGGGTTAATTAATGTGCAAGGCGAAGAGGTCCAAAAGTTGGACGAACGGGCCAATCAGATCTTTCTGGATGTGTTTGAGCACATGGAACTGGTAAGTACGCTGGTTTCAGAGGAAATGGAAAAGCCCTACCTCATCAAAGAAGCCGATGGTCAAGGACGGTATGCGGTCTTTTTGGATCCTTTGGATGGCTCATCGAACATTGATGTCAACGCGTCTTTAGGGTCTATTTTTTCTATTCATCGACTTTCCGTTGAGGGTTTCCCCACTTCTGAAGATGCCTTGCGAAAAAAAGGGTGCGATCAGGTTGCGGCCGGATATATCTTGTATGGATCGAGTGTGCTTTTAGTGTATACCTGCGGCCATGGTGTGCACCAATTCACGTTGGACCAGGAGGCCGGTGAGTTTTTCCTCTCAGCCAAGAATATTCAAATCCCCAAGCATGGAAAAATATATAGTGTGAATGAAGGTAATTACCAAAAATGGTCCACCGGCACTCAGCAATTTCTTCACTATCTTCACGAAGTCGATGTCCAGACAGGCAGACCCTACACCAGCCGTTATTCCGGGTGTTTTGTGGCTGATGTGCATCGTGTGTTGTGCAAGGGTGGTCTCTATATGTATCCGGGAGAGCAGAAAAACCCAGAGGGAAAATTGAGGCTCAGGTATGAAGCCGCACCCTTATCATTTTTGGTTGAACAAGCCGGTGGTATGGGGAGTACGGGTGTCGAGCTTGTCAATCAACTAATCCCGAAAGCCCTTCACCAGAGAGTCCCTTTATATATTGGCAGTCAGGATGATGTGACCAAAGCTGAAGCGTTCCTCCGGTCTGAGTCACCGATCTAGGGAAGGAGAATCTCCTATGGTGTTGCGAATGATATTTCTAGTCATTGGGGTGGCCTTAGGTATGGCCTTGGCATGGGGAGCAACCGATGGTCAACGAGGTGTTTTGCTCATTGGCGGGGTAATCGGGGCAGGGG
>JBATLR010000240.1:0-5616 GCA_049289415.1 Nitrospirales bacterium | reverse complement strand
TAAATCCGGCGCACCTTGAATGAGGAGTGAAACCATAGAGGCATCGAACCACACCTTGATGTTACAACTGACCTGAATAAATGGCCCCAAACTACCGGTGTGCTCTAAGACGGCCATGGGGTAGACCAATTCCGGTGGGAGAGACGGGTCGCTTGGAGAGCCTTGGGTGATAAACTCTGGGTCCTTGATGCCCGATACAGAGAAAAAGATAAGATTCGGATCGCGGAGATCCACATCCAGCACTTGGCCGTCATGGTAACTGCATAATTTCCCCATCTCATAGCGTAAAGGGAATGAATATCCCATTTTTCCATAGAAAATTCGAATTCCAGCTTCCAACGGATCTTCCGGGCTTCGACTGATTTTTAAGTCAAAAGGTAAAACAATATGAAAAGCATTGGTCCGGGCATTGATAAATGGAGCGCAGGCACCGGGAAATTCCTTATGGATCGCCAGATTGTCCGGTTCAAACTTTTTCGCGGCTCCACCAAAATGCTGGGCAGTTTTTGCCTCTTTGGTTAATCGATATTTTTCTTGATAATAGGCTGATGCTCGCTTTTGTGCGGTTTCGAGAAAATATTCAGGGATATCGGTTTCGACAATTAAGCTTTGTCGATCTGGAGATTGTGATCTGGCAACCTTCATCGCTTCATTGTAACGATGAAGATCACTCTGGGTTTTTTTGATTAAATGCTCAAGGTCACGCCCTAATTCAGGATCGTTGTAGCGGGTTTGCGGTAGAAGTTGGTAGGCTTTTTGCAATAATTCTAATTTCATGGTGTAACGTTTGGGTTCAGCAGAGAAAACCGTCGCTATGGCCATCAACAAATTAAACTGTTCCTCGGGAAGGAGGGATAATTTGTTCAGGTCGTTCTCCTTGACAAAAGCTAAACCTAACGGACCAAAGGCTTCCTCCTGGCGTAAATGGAGAGTCAGGAGATAGTTGAGATAAGCGCGAGCGTCTTCTTGAGTCATATGAATCCTTATTTTACGGGATGGCATTCTAAGATAAGTTCGTCATTGGAGCAAGGCATCGAATGAATTTCCATGCAATTTTTGTGGAATCCTGGTTGCTTCGATGATCATGAGAATCATCAAACTTGAACTTGTGGGAAAACAGGGTTTTGGGAGGAAAGGATTCAATATGCACCAAGCCTTTTTGCTAAAAACCAGAGGTACCGCCTCTATGCTGGGAATGGCATGGATTATAGCCTGTTTGTTCCTGGGAAGCGGAGCGGCGTTTGTTTGGGCAGAAGACACAGCTGGCAAGAAAACAGGATCGGTTGCAGCAAGAGGAGACGATTTATCCACGGAGAGTCTGAATAAACAAATTACTGATTTAGAAACACAAATTCAGAAACTCCGGGATCAAAGCATCGAGTTACAAGAAAAAACCCGAGCCAAACTTCAAGCCCAACTCGATAATTTCAAAAAGCAACAAGATACCCTCATTCCTCGTATTGAGCAACTTCGTGACAATAGTGAAACCGCTTGGCAGGACATTAAGGAAAACATTCAAAAGGCCATTGAAGATCTCAAGCTTTCCGTTGATTCTATGAAAAAATAACGTTGTGCCGGCCTCTCGGGTAGTTTTCACGTTTGTCGTAGGTTACTTGCCAGAGACTCTTTGCTTTTATATCCTTCCGGTACAATTTTCTTATTCACCCTTTTTTTCTAAAAATCTTACCCCTAAATCCAATGCTTACATCGATTGGAAATTCTTGTGGAGCTGACGCGCTAAAGTAAAAGGTGTCTCGCATGGTTCAACACACAGAACAGGTCTTGGAATGGCCTGTTTTAATCGATTGTCTTGCCAATGAAGCCGCCTCCACGATGGGGGCTGCTTGCTGTCGTACGCTCGTCTTCGCAGCTGACCTTCAGACTGCCCGTGTTCAACAACAAGAAACCACAGAAATGGTTGATATTCTCGAAAGCAGTCATCCTCTGCCTTCCATGGTGTTTCCCGATATCAGAAATGTGCTGGCACGGGCTGAAAAAGAAGGAGTTCTGGAAGGTACGGACCTTCGAGATATTGCTTTGGTTGTAGGCCTGGGTCATACGATCAGACACCATCTTGAGATTCATGGCTCTCCCTATCCGATGATCAGAGCTCGTTGTGAAAAACTTCACGATCTGCTGTGGATCAAACAAGTGATTGATTCGTGCATTGATCTCAACGGCCATTTGCGAGAATCCGCGAGCCCTGAGCTCTATCATTTGATACAGAAACGTCAGGGGCTTCGTCAAACCATGCGTCGACAGTTGGAAGGGATGTTGGCTTCTCAAGAATATGAGGATCTTCTTCAAGGACAATACTTTGCTGAGCGTGAGAATCGATACGTGATTCCGATTAAAGCCGACCGACAACACGCGATTGATGGGATTGTCCATGACATTTCCGCTAGTGGAGCCACAGTGTTTATTGAACCCCGTCATCTCATCGAATTAAATAATTCCATTAAATTTGCCGACTTGCAGGTGGCTCAAGAAGAACGGCATATACTGCAAGATTTGTCCAGTCGTGTCGCAGAACATGTTTGGGCCATTCGTGAAAATTTGTCCTGTTTGGCCGATGTCGATTGCCTTATGGCCAAAGCACGTTTAAGCATTAAAACGCATGGCTCTCCCATTAATCTAAACCAAAATCATTGTATTGATCTGCAACAAGCCAGGCATCCACTCCTGGCGTTGACCAAGGAACACGTCATACCCAATTCCATTCGTATTGAGGGCGATACCACAGTTCTCATCATTTCAGGACCTAATGCGGGTGGGAAGACGGTGTCATTGAAACTGGTGGGACTATTCGCGATGATGGTGAAAGTTGGGCTCCACCCCACTTGTGGCCCCGATTCTAAGATGACACTGTTTGAACAGGTGTTTGCGGATATCGGGGATTCTCAAGATCTCAGCAAAGATGTATCCAGCTTTTCTGGCCATGTTCTCAATATGATCGCCTTATTGAAAAATATCGGATCGCCAGCGAAACCAGCGAACAGGGATGTCCTTGTACTCCTGGACGAAGTCGGTAGTTCGACGGATCCTATTGAGGGCGCCGCGTTAGCTGAAGCCCTCTTAACCCGTCTTTGCGAATTCGGATGTACGATTATAGCGACCACGCATTATCCCACCTTGAAAACCCTTGCTTTTCGAAATCCTCATGTTCGGAATGCCAGTCAGGAATTTGATATGGTTACTCTTGCTCCAACATACCGGCTCATTGACGGAATTCCTGGGGGGTCTTCAGCCTTGGAGATTGCGGAACGATTGGGATTGGATTCTACAATCATTCAATCTGCCCAAGTTTTGATACAAAGACAAGACTACGATTTTGATGTCATCTTCCGGGCTCTGCAGAACACCCATACTCGATTAACACGTGAATGTGATCAGGCCCAACACCTTCGTCAAGAAGCACAACAATTGTTTGATGAGGCGGAAGTCACTCGCAATCAATTGCAGGCGCAGGAACGAGAAGACCGGCAACGATATCGGAAGCAGTGGCAACAAGAATTTTCCAAAGCACAACGGCAACTTAATCAAATCGTCAATGAATTAAAAACGGACAAAACACTCTCGAAGGTTCGTTCTATCCAGCAAACCATTGGTTCGGTTAATCAAGAAATACTCTCCCGCCTCCCTAATAATTCCCTGGGATCATCTGAGCCTCCACACGAAGGGGACCTTGTGGAAATTGATCCATTGGGGACGATAGGGATCTTGCAGGAAAGTCTTGAAGGGAAAAAGCAGGTATCCATTCGTGTGGGTACCCGGACAATAAAAACCGCCCCTTCAGCCGTACGTCGAGCAACAACTTCTTCCAGCAATAAATCTTTGTCAGGGCCACAACAATTGAATCGGAAACGGTCTCTCTCCACAATTTCCACTGAGACAAATCCCCCAAGCTCTCATCAGGCAACTGGGCAATATCAACAGGAACTGTGTATTCGTGGGTTCCGTCTGGACGATGCGATGGAGATGACGCTTGCGGCCCTAGACCATGCCCTGGTCAACCAAGCCAAATACCTTAAAGTCATCCATGGCCAGGGTTCTGGTGCACTCAAAACAGGAATTCGAACTTTTTTTCAATCCTCCCCCTATATTCAAAGCTTTCGACCCGGTGATCCAGCCGAGGGAGGAGACGGTGTGACCGTGATCGAATTACGATAAAGAAATCCGTGGAGCGTGATTATCGAGTCCAATCTGTACATTTCGGATAAAGCCCTCATGCTTAGGGCGGCGCAAGGGGCTCCCTGTCGTGAGTGATTGGAATTCATCTTTTGTCAGATTAGCCAATTGAGGTAATTGGGGATGTAATGTCCATGGAAATGGTTGGAATCCTGGCTCCGTAGTGGCATTTGCATTCACGTTAAATGGACAAATATCCAAACAATCGTCACAGCCAAAAATCCTATTGCCTATTTTTTTTCTCAACTCGGCTGGTAGGTCATCTACACTGCCACGGTATTCAATCGTCAAATACGAGATGCATCGTTCCGCATCAAGGAGATAGGGCTCCACGATGGCTCCAGTGGGACAAGCCTGAATACAGAGCGAGCAGGTTCCACATAAATCCATAGCGGGTTCGTCACAATCCAACGGCAGGGTCGTTAGAATTTCCCCGAGCAACAGCCAAGACCCAAACTCGGTGGAAACAATATTGGTGTGTTTGCCAATCCAGCCAATGCCGGCCTCCTGTGCCCAGGGTTTTTCCATGATGGGCCCGGTATCCACATAACTCCGCGTCTGAATATCCGGTACTTGTGCGTGAAGAAAATTTTCTAACTGTCTAAGCCGGTCCTTCATGAACCCGTGATAGTCCGTCCCCCAGGCATATCGGGCAATTCGTCCAGCCGCCTTTGACTCATCCGGAGTATGATCGGTGTAATAATTCATTCCCACGACTACCAGGGATTGGCAACCTGGAAGAACTTCTTCTGGGTTGGAGCGGCGTTTCGGATCCCTGGCTATCCATTCCATCGTTCCATGAAAGCCCAAGTCCAGCCATTTTTTTAGCCGTTCCCATAAACGCAAGGTAATGGATTCCTCTGCATGGGGAATCGTATTTTGAGCCGGAGGGAAGGGTGTGGTGGGTAGAGGCGGTGGCAGACGAGCAATCCCAACAGCATCAAAGCCTAGTCGGCGAGCCTCTTCCTTGATTTGATTTGCCAGGATCGACCGAGGAGACATGATTACTCCTCCTCAGGATAAATTCGAGATTTACTTTTGTCCAGGGGTTCCTGGATTAGCAGGAGGAACATTGTTCGCACAATCAAACATCACGATAAATCTTCCTGTACATTGCTCGGTGGTGCAAGCTTGGCATGATCCGACAATGGAAGTTTTCCAGTCGGTTTGTTTCTCATCAAATTGACAGGAAGTTCCCCCTCCTTTGGAAATATCAACCCACGGTTCGGGATATCCAGGAAACTGGGCAACAGCACAGCCATTGGGAATGGGAACTTGGCATTCAGCCTTGGCCTCGCCTTTTACCATACCAATGGTACAGTTCGCTTCTGTTCGTGACCGAGAGTCGGCTGCTTCCCCCTTATTGATAAGTCCCAGGAAGCCGATTTCTGGCAGGAGAAAAGCCACAATACCCGACATCAATAGCCG
>JBATLR010000239.1:0-7967 GCA_049289415.1 Nitrospirales bacterium | reverse complement strand
CTCTTGAGGGCCTCATCCCTGGTCATGCGAAATTGATGTTTCAGGTGGATATCCGAAGAGGACAAAAATGTATGGATACGGCATTTGGGTGCACCTTTGAGTGCCTCCCAAGCCCGGTCAATATCTTCAGGCTTCGCGCGCGCCAGACTGCAAATGACGGGACCATCCACTTCCTGGGCAATACGATGAATCGCTTCAAAATCACCAGGTGAACTAAACGCGAAACCAGCTTCAATAATATCCACATTCAACCGGGCTAATTGCTTCGCCACGAGGATTTTTTCTTCGATGTTCATGCTCGCGCCAGGCGATTGCTCTCCATCCCGCAAGGTGGTATCGAAAATTCGAATCATCCGTGTCATGGCTCATTCCCCCCACCTTTGGTCTTCATCCAATGCCCCTTTTCCCCTGCCTGTCAGTCATTCACTTGTGGAGTCCACCGGACCCCACTTCTTCCGCAGGCCTTTTTCCGATCATACCTGCCACAAGCTTCCATCCTTGCTCCAAGACGCCTGAAAGCGCATAAGCAGCAAACACGACAAAAAGCATCGCCTGTGGATACGCTAAGACCGCCATGAGAATGAGGACTGCATACACCAAATAATTAAAGTGGTGGTGCTCCTGCGTTTTCAATTCTTTCAGACTACGATAACGAAATGTACTCACCATGAGAAACGCCAGCACCAGGGTCAAGATGATCCCAAGAATAGGCTTCACCTTCTCCCCTAACGGCGCAACATGTTGATCGAAAATCACCAACGTGGCCATCACCCCTGCTGCACCGGGAATAGGAAGACCGGTAAACGGCTTGCCGTCTCCACCTGTCGTCGCTAAAACGTTATGCCTGGCCAATCTCAGGGCACCACACGCGACAAAGGCAAACATCACCGCCGCGCCCAACATCTTCGGAGCACTCAGCGCCCATGAATACATCAGCAAGCCCGGAGCCACTCCGAAAGCCACGACATCTGCCAACGAATCATATTGCAACCCGAAGTCACTCGTACTTTTCATCAGACGGGCTGACGTCCCATCCAATACGTCAAACACGATCGCCACAAGGATCGCAATGGCCGCAGATCCATACTCGCCTCCAAAGACAAACAGGATAGAGGCCAAGCCGCTAAAGAGATTTCCCGTGGTCAGCAGATTGGGAATTAAATAGACGACCCGACGTTTTTTTGGCTGTTTCATGAAGGCTCCACGCATAGCAACTCCGCCACGATGGACGATCCTCCCTTCACTTTCTCGCCAACCTTGACTTGAATGGCACTATCGTGAGGAAGATACAAATCCATTCGAGATCCAAACCGAATAAGGCCAAACCGTTCGCCTGCCTCAACCTGTTCACCGGGGGTGACCCAACAGACAATTCGTCTGGCAATTAACCCGGCAATTTGGACACACAGTATTTTTTTCCCATCGGAACGCCTGAGCATCAACGCATTTTGCTCATTTTCCGCTGAAGCCTCCGGACGACTGGCTACTAAAAACTTCCCGGGAGCATAGACGACACCCTGTAGCACTCCTGCAGCCGGCATCCGGTTAATATGGACATTGAATACATTTAAAAAAATGCTGATTCTGATACTGGGTTCTTTGAGGAATCGGTGCTCGAATTCCTCTTCCACCGCTACGACCGTCCCATCCCCTGGAGACACAATGAGGTTTTTCCCCTGAGGAATCGTTCTGAGCGGGTTTCTAAAAAACCAGACAGTAAACAGGGTTAACGATCCCATCAGGCAAGTGAGCCAGACCGATCCGGCCACCCAACACCCAAGCGTCAGAAGCCCTCCCCCTGCGATAAACGGGAGGCCTTCTTTGGCAACAGGAATTCCTTTTGCCTGATCAGCCATTGGGAATGGGTCTCACGTCCCGCAACCTTCTCATCAATTTTTCTGTTTATCCACAAGCTGATCTTTTTGCAGCCAGGGCATCATCCCTCGCAACCGTGCACCGACCTCTTCAATGGGGTGCTCCTCTCCCCTTCTCAAGAGAGCATTATACACGGGCCGGTTCGCTTGATTTTCCAGCACCCACTCTCTGGCGAATCGACCGCTTTGGATCTCTCCTAAAATCTCTTTCATCACTTTCTTCGTCTCATCGGTCACCACCCGTGGCCCTCGTGTCACATCGCCATATTTGGCGGTCGTGCTAATAGAATAGCGCATATTGGCAATGCCACCCTGATAGATCAGATCCACGATGAGCTTCACTTCATGTAAACATTCGAAATAGGCCATTTCAGGCGAATAGCCGGCTTCGACCAAGGTTTCAAACCCTGCCTGAATCAGTGAGGTAAGCCCTCCACATAAGACCGCCTGCTCCCCAAAAAGATCCGTTTCCGTCTCTTCTCGAAAGGATGTTTCAATGACACCAGCTCTGGCTCCGCCAATTGCACAAGCATAGGCCAATCCGACCTTAGCTGTCTGCCCGCCGGGATCCTGGTGAATGGCTAACAAGCACGGTACGCCCGTCCCTTTAGTATATTCCGACCTGACCAGATGCCCGGGACCCTTCGGAGCCACCATAAACACATTCACGTGGCTGGCAGGTTGAATCTGCCCAAAATGGATATTAAACCCGTGCCCAAAGGCCAGATAAGCTCCTTGTTTTAAGTTTGGACCAATATCTTTATTGTAGATGGCGGCTTGAGCTTCATCAGGAGCTAACAGCATCACCACATCGGCACCTTTGACCGCATCCGCGGTCGGCATGACTTTCAACCCGGCCGCTTCCGCCTTGTTCCATGACGAACCTTCCCGGCAGCCCACGACCACTTGAAGACCACTATCCCGCATGTTTAAGGCATGAGCATGACCTTGGCTACCGAACCCCACTACGGCCACAGTTTTTTTGGCTAAAATCTGTCGATCTGCGTCTTTTTCATAATAAATTTTCATCATGCACTCCTCATAAAGATAATATAGTCCTTAGTCGTTCCGTCGATCAGGGTGGACGGATCCCCTCAGTCTAAAGGCAGATGTTGGTTGGCCTGATTAATTCGCTTTCGCAAGCGGTCGGGATTGGGTTTGTGTCGAACGTGTCGGTTCGCGCCCAATGGCAATCCTGCCGGTTCGTACCAGCTCTTTGATGCCAAGTGGCTGCAGGAGATTGATGATCGCCTGGACTTTCCTCACATCTCCAGTGACTTCAATGGTGTAGCTGGTAGGAGAGGAATCCAGAACATTAGCTCGAAAAATATCCGCAATGCGAAGAGCTTCCGCTCGATCCTCTGGCCGGGTATGAACCTTAATTAGCGCAGTCTCTCGTTCAACAAACTCGCTTTCGCTGATATCAACAACTTTAATCACATCAATAAGTTTGTTCAGCTGCTTCAGGATTTGTTCGATAATCGGATCATCCCCCTTGGTGACCAATGTCATCATGGACACAGAGGGATCCAGCGTCGGGGCAACTGACAAACTTTCTATATTAAAACCCCGCCCGCTAAAGAGGCCCGCTACTCGGGACAAAGATCCGAATTTATTCTCTACCGTCAACGAAATAATGTGTTCCATAACACCCTTTTATGGTTGTACCCTAAGCTGTGATGACAGAATCCGAATCCGCCTGAGTACCAATTTTTTGCATGGCATTGGGCTTCTTTAAGTCCGGGGGATCTGCTAATAACATTTCATGATTACAGCCTCCTGCCGGAATCATGGGATAACAATTTTCAAACTGGTAGGTCGGGACATCAATCACGACCGGCCCCTTAATGGAAAGCGCTTCACGAATGCCGCTATCCATTTCCGAAACCTTTTCAATTCGAATACCTGCAGCCCCATAGGCTTCCGCTAATTTCACAAAATCGGGAACGGTCCCCAGGTAACTTGACGCATACCGGCCCTCATAAAACAAATCCTGCCACTGCCGAACCATGCCATGGAACCGGTTATTAATAATAAAAACTTTAACCGGTAGTTGCTCGACGACTGCAGTCGCCAACTCTTGGGTATTCATTTGAATACTGCCGTCACCGGCGACACACAGAACCAGTCGATCCGGAAACGCAGCTTGCGCACCCATCGCGGCCGGCAATCCAAAACCCATGGTCCCCAGCCCCCCTGATGTTAACCAGGATTGAGGGTTTTGTAATTTAAAATATTGAGCTGACCACATCTGGTGTTGACCTACGTCTGTGGCCAAAATAGGATTTCGGTCGCTCGTCAGCTGATACAGGCGATCAATAAGAAATTGTGGCTTAATTTGTCCGTCAGGATCTTGATCATAGCGCAGAGGGTGCGCTTGCCTCCAGGCATTCAGTTGATCCCACCAGGGCTTTCTTTGCTCTTTTTGATTCCCATTCACCGTGGCCCGAAGAATATTATTCAATTCGATGAGCACTCGCTTACAGTCACCGACAATAGGAATGTCGACCTGAATATTTTTCCGAATAGAGGTCGGATCAATATCAATGTGAATAATTGTCGCATCGGGACAAAACTCTGAAACCTTGCCCGTCACCCGATCATCAAATCGTGCCCCAACGGCAATAACCAGGTCAGAATAATGCATGGCCATGTTCGCGACATACGTCCCATGCATGCCCAGCATGCCCAGTGAAAGGGGATGGTTTCCGGGAAATGCCCCAAGCGCCATCAACGTCATATCCACCGGAATTTGCGTCAGCTCGGCCAGCTCTTTCACCTCCGGAGAGGCCCCGGATAACACGACTCCTCCACCCACATATAAAATTGGACGCTTGGCTTTCATGATCGCGTCCGCCGCTTGCTTAATTTTCCACCGACTTCCGTCGTACGTGGGGTTATATCCGCGAATGGAAACAGACGTCGGGTAATGAAAGTCCGCTTTATCGAGCGAAATATCTTTAGGAATATCGACTAAAACCGGACCAGGGCGACCAGTGGTGGCAATATAAAACGCCTCCTTTATCGTCTGTGCTAAATCTTTCACGTCCTTGACCAGGAAATTGTATTTGGTGCACGGACGACTGAGACCGATGTTGTCGGCCTCTTGAAAGGCATCGTTGCCGATTAAGGCTGTCGGAACCTGGCCCGAAAAGACGACTATGGGAACTGAATCCATATACGCGTCCGCAAGAGACGTGATAACATTTGTCATGCCGGGTCCGGAGGTAATCAGCGCTACACCGGGTTTGCCCATGGCTTTCGCGTATCCGACGGCCATAAACCCGGCACCTTGTTCATGTCGCGTCAGGATTACCCGAATATCTTTTTGTTGGTGCAAGACATCAAATATTTTGAGAACCACTCCGCCTGGTAAGGCAAACATGGTTTTCACGCCCTCACGCTTTAATGCTTCTAAGAAGATTTCTGCACCAGTAATTTTCATGATTCTCACCCTCTGGTTAATTTGACGACGGACGAAACCTGGTGAACCACATCGTCCCGGAAAAACCCCTCAAAAACCTCTCCGACAAAAAATATTCCCCGTTTGTGATAAATTAATTGTCTGTATAAATAAACTATTGTAATCATTATGGTTTTTTCAAGTCAATATTTATTGTAACAGGGTTGATCGCATTACGAAATACCTGTGGACGACAGATCCTATAGGTAATATTTCAAAATCCTACGGCCCTCTCAATGTTCAAAGAAGACCTCCAGACCTTAGCGCAACAACACCTGTTGAGGGAATTATCTCTCATCAACTCCCCCTCGGCTCCGGTCATCTCAGTGGAAGGGCGGGAAGTCCTCCTTTTCGCCTCCAACAACTATCTTGGGCTGGCCAACCATCCACAGGTAAAAGATGCCGCCATAAAGGCCATCGAAAAATTTGGAGTAGGATCTGGAGCCTCACGGTTAATTTCCGGCAACGTCACGCCTCATCACGTCTTAGAAGATGAATTGGCCGGTTTTAAGGAAACAGAGGCGGCTCTCACCTTTTCTTCAGGTTATGCCTCCAATATAGGAGTCATCCCGAATCTTGCCAGGGCAGATAGCCTGATTTTGGCGGATCGGTTATGCCATGCCAGTCTGATCGATGGTTGCCGCCTCAGCCGGGCCACACTACGCGTCTTCCATCATAACGACGTCAACCATCTCAAGCGCCTTCTGGAAAAACGACGCTCCCGGACTTCGACGCTCATTCTGACTGAAGGGGTGTTTAGTATGGATGGAGATGTGGCTCCGCTGCCCGAGATAGCCAGATTGGCAGAAGAGTATGGTGCCATCCTGCTCATTGATGACGCGCATGGCACCGGGGTCATGGGCGCAACCGGTCGAGGCACGGTGGAACATTTTGGATTAGACTCCCGCCACATACTACAGATGGGCACGCTCAGTAAAGCCCTTGGGTCCAGCGGCGGTTTTATTGCCGGGCCGAAAGATTTCGTATCCTATCTGGTGAATACCGCACGCTCATTTATCTATACCACCGCCCCACCACCCGCCATTGCCGCAGCAGCGAGCGCAGCTCTGGCCGTCATTCGGCAAGAACCCCAACGCAGAGTGATGCTCTGGCGCAATCGAGAGTTTTTGCATCACGGCTTAGTGGCCATGGGATTCCAACTGACCGACACTCAGAGCCCTATTCTCCCGATCATGGTGAACGACCCGGAACTCGGAGTCCGGATGAGCCAACACTTACGAGCAGAGGGCGTGTGGATTCCGGCCGTCCGCCCCCCTACGGTCCCTAAAGGGACCAGCCGCCTCCGCATCACGGTTACAGCCGATCATTCGCTTGAGCATCTTGAGACCGCCCTCCGAGCATTAGGGAAGGTAGGAACGGCCCTTAAGATTCTCTGAGCGAAGGATTGCCGCCCTATGCTCCTCTTATCCCTGCCAGCTAATCCTGAGAAATGCCCCCCCCTTTATGTCCTATATTTGAAACCCCAAGAGATCAAGAATCCCCTCCATTCAAGAAAATCAAACGGTATTCCGACAAGATGAGCAGGAATTCCATGGCTCCGAGATTTCGACATTGATTGATAGGGGTGCCTTCGTTTGAATGAGCCACGACCACCAGACGTACTCATTCATCACAAATTTTCTATAAAGAATTAGGGTTTTTTGTATGAATACACAACTGTTGCCTGGAAAAATTGAAATACAGGAAGAAATTGCCAAAGGCCAAACCGGTACCATTTACTATGGGTATGATCTCGAACTGCGGCAGGAAATGGCGATTAAGGTGTATCATACCCATATCAATGGTCGGCTCATTCGTGGAAAAGCCTTCATTGAAAAGGCCAAATCGCTCCTTCGATTAGAACACCCCAATCTCATTAAAATCTTCAAAGTAGAAGAGCAGGACGGCACCCCTGTCGTCTGCATGGAATTTTTTGATGCTCCCAGTCTCCAACACGTCATTCAGAATGAAGGGCCTCTTTCAGTCGAAAAAATGCTCTTGCTGGCTCGTGAAATTGCGGAAGTGTTAGTTCATATCCACTTTCAAGGCATCATTCACGGCACACTCCATCCTGGACACGTCCTAGTCGGCCCTCAAGGCCAGATCAAAGTCATGGACCTCGGATTATCTTGGATCCTGATGGACATTTTGAAAAACTGTGACGCTGAGTTACTCAGACCATTACCCTACTTGCTCCCGGAAACTGCCAAAAGCGAACTTCTGACCCTCGGCAGTGATTTGTACTGTTTGGGATTCATGATGTACGACATGCTCACCACGCGAGTGCCCTATTCCGGTCTTCCGAAGACATCGATTATGGGGAAACTGGCTTTCGACCAGGCTGACCCGGTGTTTGACTTCCCGGACCATGTCCCGAAAGCCATCTGTAAGCTTATCCGCCAAATGACCCGGAATCAGTCCTCACAGCGACTTCAAGATGCCACCCATGTCCTCACCATTTTGAATCAGCAATTGGCAAAATTTGCCCCTGAAGTTTTGAGGCAGCCAGCGGCCCCTGCAGAACCTAAACCAACGCCAGAAATCCAAACAGCCAAGATAGAAACACCGAGCCTTCCACCACAGGCACCAGTATCAGTACCCCCTCCAAACCAACCGACTGCCGTGACCCG
>JBATLR010000238.1:0-2383 GCA_049289415.1 Nitrospirales bacterium | reverse complement strand
AATGGTTTTGGCCACTTTTGCCGAAACAAAAGTGGCTCGTCGTTCGGGGGCGAAACCCCGGCATAATGTAAACCCTCAAATTCTCGCACTACCCTCGACATTGTTCATCAAACACCAATTGCCGGCTCCTCGACACCAAAAATGATTTTGACTTATATGCAGACTTAGCGCATATTCGTACATATGAGGACAACGCTAAATATTGATGAGGCCCTTCTGGAAAAAGCCGCAAAATTGACCGGCATAGAAGAAAAAAATTTATTAGTGAGGCTAGGGCTTGAGGCTCTCATTTCCAAAGAAGCTGCAGGACGCCTGGCTCAACTTGGGGGATCAGAAAGGCAGCTTCGGTTGCCTCCGCGACGACGATCGACCGCCAAATGATGATGCTCGTTGACACCTCCATTTAGGTCAACCATCTCAGAGCAGGAAGTCTACGACTCGCAACCTTCCTCCAAGAAAGTTTGGTCCTCACCCATTCATATGTCATAGGTGAGCTCGGCTGTGGAATGATAAAAAATCGTTTAGAAATCTTAGCCCTGCTCCAAGCACTTCCCAAGGCACAAATAGCCGACGACCACGAGGTCTTACACCTTCTTGAGTCTCAAAAATTATATAGATCAGGATTGGGATGGGTAGATATCAATCTCCTGGCCTCCGCTCAACTGACAGGTTGTGGTTTATGGACCGCTGATAGTCCACTTCAAAAAGCCGCAATCAAACTACATCTTCAAGTCTACGAATAATCATTGCCTTGATTTCTCTTCCTCCTCCTTCCCCGAAATCTCTTGCATAAAAGTTTCGCAACCGTTCTTCTCCTCTGTTCCGACGCCTCCCGGCTGGCCCCAGGGAGGGACGCTCTTCGGATTTAGCGGACCTTGTGTGAGCCCGGCGAGTTGGTCCGCTCTTCCCTGGGTTGGCGTCCCTCCCCTCCAATAAAGCCAGACGGGGCGTCAATGGTTTTGGCCACTTTTGCCGAAACAAAAGTGGGTCGGCTGCCGGGCCGAAACCCGGCTCTACAAAATTCTGTACTTTAAGCAAGAGGTTGGGTACATTCCTCATACAACGAATCCTTTGTGGCGCAAAAGGAGTCAGATTTAATGGCATGCTGGCCGTTGATCAAGGGTACCCGTAGCACGGAAATTGGCTTGACGCATGCCGCATATCGGAAATGCCACACACGTGCGGCCCCGGAGTATGAAACTGCGAAGACAGAGTGATGAAGGAGTAGACGAAAGGAGACCCACGATGGGAATCACGACGGGGCTCACGAGCCCCACAACACTCAAGGCCATTGCAGACCGATTGCGCGAAAGTTATGGCGCTGAGCGGGTCCTGGTTTATGGTTCGGTAGCACGCGGCGAGCAGAGAGAAGATAGCGATATTGATCTGCTCGTCATCGCGCCAACCAAAGAACGGTTTTTCGAACGAATGGGTTCGGTGCAGGCCTTAGTCAGGGACCTCGGACACGGTATGCCCCTTGCGCCGATCGTGCTGACTCCCGAGGAATTGGCCACCCGCCTGGACCGTGGGGATCAATTCGTGGAGGAGATGGTTCGAAGTGGAGTGGATTTGTGAGTCGATCGGACTCCTCTTACGCAGACGATTGGTTGGCGGTGGCCCGTCGGGACTGGCATCGGATTCACGTCATGCTTGCTGATGGGGATGCGGATGGAGCGGGATTCTTCCTCCAACAAGCATTGGAGAAGTATCTCAAAGCCTTTTTGCTTCGGAATGGGTGGAAACTGAAGAAAGTGCACACGCTGCAAAGTTTACTCGATGAAGCGTCTGTATTTGCGCCGGATGTAGTCCCCTTGCGGCCAGTCTGCGAACGCGTGTCAGGGTTCTACATCGGGGAACGCTACCCAAGCATCGGGGCGGAAGGACTGCAACTCGACGATGTCCACCGCGAAATACCGGAAGCCCGGTTGCTGATCGCCAAGTTATGCCCGGATGAACGGTTAGAATAACCATAATGGCCATTTTCGGCCAGCACCAGCTCTTGGAGCAATAACAAACCCATCGCTAGTTGAGTTAAAGACGGCATCTGGCACCCCACACAACCCATGGCCCAGCTTAAAAGTAGAACCAGGATTGTGGTCCTCGACATCTATCGTCCCCACACCGTCCTTCCTGCAGTCCTCCATCTTCCTGGAAGTCCCTAAAAAATTCCTCCCCTATTTTCCGACGCCTGCCGCCTGGCCCCAGGGAGGGACGCTCTTCGCAGTTCGCGGACCTTGTCTGAGCCCGGCGCGTTGGTCCGCTCTTCAAAAGGTTAGCGTCCCTCCCCTCCCATGAAGCCAGACGCGGCATCAATGGTTTTGGGTCCTTTTGCCGAAACAAAAGGACCTCGCCGTACGGGGGCGAAACCCCGTCCCCCTCTCCC
>JBATLR010000237.1:0-9015 GCA_049289415.1 Nitrospirales bacterium | reverse complement strand
TCTTGCCAAAGCCAGCAGGGGCGGCGACAAGCGTCAACTTGCAGCCCGAAAAGAGACCTTTGTTCAGTCGCTCGATCAGGTGGGGGCGCAGAACAATTTTAGGCCGAGGTGGAGGAATATAGAGTTTGGTGGCCAAAATTGGCGTAGACATAAACCAATTATACGGCACACCCCCCAGAATTCAGAAAGGGGCAAACCGACTATTTAGTGAGTGTGGAATCAACCCGCTCTTTTCTCGGTTCATTTTGTCTTACCAATAGTCGTCGCTGCCATCATCGTCCACTGCATCCAGGAACTCTTCCTTGTTCTCTTTCAGGATCGAGCGCAGTTCGTCCTCGGTCTCTAGGTCAAAGCGCTTGCTTTCTGCCATGAACTTGAAGAACTTGCGGAAGGAAGCCATGTAGGATCGGGTATTGGTTTTTGACGCCCACATGGCCTTGCGTGGATACCAATCCAGCAGAAATGTACTCACATCCCCGCCATCGGCTTCGTCCAGGCTGCGCACTGGATCGTAATAGACCAGATAGTGGGCGAAGAAATCGATGTTGTCGAGATGGCTTTTCACCGTCTTTGGGGCAAGCCGGCTCTTCTCCAGCCATGCCTGGAATTCGTCCAAGATGGGCTGATTTTTGGTTTTGATCTGTTCTACTTCTTGATCGTAGTCGCTCATGGTTGTTTGCTTTTCCTGTCTGATCGCATCTTGGTTGCTATCCGTTGCCGGAGTCGGGCGACGACTTCCGGGGTTAGTCCTGGTTCCGTAAACGTGTTGGAATTCTTCCGACAAGCAGATGTGTCCTTTCTTGTCGATCCACGTTTCCAGTTCAATCGCTTGCATGGCTTCCTTCCATTTTTTTACGGATCGGTTTTGCGCTGGGGGACTCCGTCAGTCGATTGAAGTATAACAAAAAAGCCGGATGGGGGCTATCCGGCTTTTTTATGAATTGGGTGTGTTCGTCAGGACTATCACAGACGTTTGATGGATAGGCCGCTCATCACGCTGGCACACCCAAGCGCTGAGATACCTGAATTTTCAAGTTTGTCACCTCAAGACGCAGGTCTTCATTCTGGTGCATAAGGTCTTGAATCCGCTGGGTCATGACCGCCACTTGTCCAAGCGTCGTCTTGATCTGGGCTTCCAGCATTTCAATCCTCTGGGGTGTTTGCGCTGTATTGATTTGACGGTTCTCAGCCTCATCTTCTTGCGCATACCATGCGTGCAACGTCGCCTCTTCCGTGGGGGTGAGCAGTAGACCGCGAGTCTTTCGATCGTGTAATTCTTGCATCGTTGTCATTACGACTTCCCTCCATCATATGCCTGCGTCCAACACGTTTTATCCCATCAGCTCCGTCCAAATTATACCAAAAAAGCTGGATGGGGGCTATCCGGATTTTTTGGTGAATTTATGGGGTGCTCGTCAATAGATCAAATGTCATACGCCAATTACTTTGTCGCACTCGTCGATTACATACTGGGGAACGAGTTGATACTTTCTTGGATTCACCTGGTAAATGTAGTCGTTTTCAATGTGAAAGGCTTCGTTAATGAATTTCTGGATGACATCTGACTCGATAACTCTGGGTTTGTCGTCATGAAGGATACGGTAGATGTGAAGTTTCTCGTAGTTGCTTTCTGATCCTTTGTAAAGATCCGCCAACTGAGTGTCATCCATCACGGTAGCTAGCGCGGTTGAGTAATCAAAGTCGACGATATTGTTCAAAATACTCGCACTTCCCTCATCTATCTCTTCCTGAGACATGTCCCTCATTCCTGACTCACTTGGGACTTGTGGTTTGGGCCGCTTGTGAAAAAGGTTTGATATCAGATGATAACCCATTTCTTTTTCATTGGTGACTTCAAATAGCCTTCTCAAGTAAACCAATTTGCATAACATGTGGGGTGCGACCGTGATGTTTTCGTGGTTTACCTCTATGAAGGAACGGATATCGCTCTTTAGAATTTCTTTCTCAACAAGGGTGCCATGCGTATTTTCTAGAAATGAAGCAAGGGGTTTCTCAAATCGGTCAGA
Source organism: Nitrospirales bacterium (assembly GCA_049289415.1). Taxonomy (GTDB): domain Bacteria; phylum Nitrospirota; class Nitrospiria; order Nitrospirales; family UBA8639; genus Nitrospira_E. The sequence continues at coordinate 6,988 of JBATLR010000237.1, read as the reverse complement.
GTGGTGTAGTACCATGTCTACGACTGGCTCGAAGTCATGTGTAAGCAAGAGAACGGTTTTACCCCTAAGGCTTCGGTCTTTCCTAAAGAGCATATCGATAATTGCATACTTCTTGTTCTTATCAAAAGACGATATTGGGTCGTCAAGAATTATCAGATCTGGATTACTCTTTAACACATCATACATAAACAATACCAAGGCAAACGCATTTCTCTCACCGAAACTTAGATGGCTTCTGACATTTGTGACTTCTTCGTCGATGTCGTTGTGAGTGAGCTTAAGACGGTACTCCCCATTCTTGTCGGCCTTGATAGTCACGGAATAGCTATACCCGGCGTTCCTTAAGAAGTCGCTTATCTCCTTACTATTCTCTTTTACAAGCTTTTCGATCAGCCTTTTCTGCTTGTTGATGCTTCCTTGAAGTTGCCCAGCTTTTTCTAGGACGCTGGTGATAGAATCATTTACCACCTTCGCCTTGCTTGCTGTATTCTCTGATTGGAGGTGATTGAACAGTTCAAGATCAATTAAACACGAATTTAGCCCCTCGACGACTTTGTCGACATCCTTTAGCGAATGGAATCCAATATTCCGAGCCTGTGCGAATTTTCCATTAAGGCGATCGATTTGGGCCCTGACCTCCCTAAGAAAGTTGATTTGGTCGTCTGAATAGCCACTCGTGTTGCCAATAAACCCGTCAATTACGCCTCGTGTCTTGTCTGAGAAATATTTGTTGAGACGTTGAAAGACCGCAACCATCTTGTTTAAGCTTTCGACTGACTTGGTGTCGTATACTTCAGAAATCTTCTTGATAGTATTCTTCTTTTCCTTAATGTCGCCGACACAGTAAGGGCAATTCTCGGTTACATCCATGAATGGCTTGCCATCGAGTTGCCATTTGATCCACTTGAAGTTATCAGACCGTTGAATATAGTCCTTGTATTCTTCAAGCCCGTCCGGAATGTTGGCTACCTTATTCCCTTCCTTCAGTGCTTTGGAAAGTGCACTTGACGCATGTATTCCTTTTTGTGTCGGATTTCCAAACCCGCCACTCAATTCAGTGAGATCCGCGATCAAATTCTCGATGTCCTTATCTTCTTCAAGTAGAGCCTTTATTGCCTGAACGAGACTTTCAATCTCTTGAAGACCTTTCTCGTAACTTGCATCACGGATGAAGATATCAAAGCTCCCTTTAAGGAGCTCATCTGGTTGAAAGACGAAGTCACTCACGTAGGCTTCATCAAAGATACGCAGGCTAGAAATCTCATCGATCCCCTGAACCCGAGGTGCCTTATCGGGGACTCCAGAGTATTTGAATGGAGTTAGTGCCGAGATCTGTGTTTTCTTCCCAAGTCTGTCGGAAACCGAAAATTCAATTGCTTTCGATACTGAACTTTTACCGGTGCCATTTATTGCATACTTGATGTTCAGAGAGTTCTCACGAATTTCTATTGTGCCTTGCTCAATATTGTTGCAGTTTAGAATATCGATCTCCACGTCATTCTCCTAGGTATTACGCGTTTGAATTCGTTGAACTACGCGGCGTTTCGCTTAGAGGGCGTTGAAAAAGTCATGTTTTTTTACAGAAAAGAGACGTGACCTTGATAAAATATGGGTATGAACAGAAAACTATCGCTTCTGGCTTCACTTTGTGAAACATGGGGAGTGCATCTTCCGCAGCCATTTCTTCCTCGGAAACTTGGTCGTCGTTTACCATGATATTCCATCCTCCGCCGCCAATAGGCTTGAGGGTTCTCGACTAGATTAGACCAAATCGCTATTGAGGCTGGGTCAAAGTATAACAAAAAAGCCGGATGGGGGCTATCCGGCTTTTTGTGAATTAATGCTGATTAGTTATCTGCATTTTTGCAATAAAACTGTGAATTACTGCAAGCATAATTGAATAGCTTCAGATACATTATTAGCATGAGCGGGATGAGGTTTACCGTTTCGAAGTGTCCAAACTGTGAAGCCAAGTTTGTTTGTCTTATCGATTTTGTCAGTCCATGTCCCCTGCGTAACAAGACGAATCACAACCTCGGAACCTGTTCCAACTTGCTCAACAAAAAACAATTTGCGACCTGCATCCTCTTTGATAAGATGATCCCCCTTTGGATCGATGGCAATAATTCGTTTATCAACCCATACAATAAAATCAGGATTGAAATTTTTAGTTCCCCCGCTAGTCAATAGAGGAATTTCAAATAACCCTCTGGATGGATTTCTAAACCAAACCCTCTTAGTTTTATCAAGAGCCTGAGCAAATTCAAATTCAAAGTCATTCAGGCCACTATATCCTTCATGAAGAGAAGATGTGAATATGGTCATATTGGACGGGTCAACAGGAATAGCCGGAACCTCCAATGGGTTGGCGAAGCTACTCACAATTATTGAATGTTCAATATAGGCATCTACTACTTTTCGTGCGCTTTCTCTCAGATGTTCTGCGGCGGGACTGCTGTATTCAACAAGAGCGTCGAATTTTATCTCCTCTATGTCGCACAAGTTAATCGCTCTTGAATAGGTTTTTTGAATTTCTCGAGTGAACACCCAGCGAGCAGTGACGCGGTTGCTATGTTCAAACTCTATCCATTCTTCCCGTTCCTCACCAGCTCGACCAATGGTTTGCAAAACCTGAATACGTCCACCCTTGCCGATCGTATTGACAGTATCAGAACGATAGTCTTGAATACTATCAAATATACGTCTAATTGGTTCGATTGCATGCTCAGAGTTAATCAATATTTCTGGTAATTCCCGAACTTTTTTTGGAGGTAACGTAAGCTTGTGAGCATCTCCTTTCCTTCCGGAAAACACTGTCAAGGAAATTTCAGGAGTCTCTGCTGAAATTTTGTTGCGTACTTCAGTAAGTACTTCCTCAAAAGCATTTTTTTCGTCTGTGCGAATATAGAAATGTGCAGTATTCAATTCTGGATCAGCATAATGCTGTGCCTGTGGTTGCCGTAAAACACGCCCAATAATCTGCGTGACTTGCACTTTTGATCCCATATCTTTATCAATATATGCAAAGTAACACGAAGGATCATCCCATCCTTCTTGAAGAGTCAAGTTGAAAATTATGTGCTGATAATCACCAGTGACAAACTTGTCATAATCAGAATCCTTACCGGCAAACAAGTGAAAGGATGGAGGAGGAGGAAATTTAGGATCAAATTTGAGATTACAATAGACAGCAATTGAATTAGGGTCAACACTGCAATTTTCAACCAAGTGGCGCCATATTAAGATAGGTCTAGCCTGTCTCCCAATGAACGGGGATTGTAGATTATCCGTGTTTCCTCGGCCAGACACGGTGTTCGTGTCACTAACATATATTGCTTTGGGCTTGAAGGGCAATCCAAGTTTGGCAGCAGCACTGTCAACGCGACGCATATTTTCGAGCATGTCATCAATTGCTATTTCCATTGGGGTGACATATCCTCCCAAAAGAATATGCTGTTTCACGAGACCAGATTTTACAACCTCACCACTCTTGACCACGGTTGTGAAATCAGCATCTGTCCATTTTTTATCTTGCCGGAGTCGAGAAATAGTTGCCGATAGCGCATCAGGTATACGCATGGTAGCACTAGCGGCAATTAGCGCGTCAGGTTCCAAATCATCCAAAAGAGTTTCGGTTTGCTGGTTTGACAAGTTGTGCCCTTCGTCATACACAACAATAAAAGGACGCTTCTTACCTTTGGTATCGCGTCGTTTTTTTAACATTTCCCAAAGTGATGTTTCCCCAAAATCAAGTGCTACTTGATATATTTTTCGATCACCTTCTTCCTTGTCACGTTGGTTGAATTTTCCAACTGTGGCCACTAGAATGAGACCTGATGAGGGGTCTTCTATATCGGATTGTTGACATTCCGTAAGAGGCTTAACCACAAACTCAGAAACAAGGTCTGCGTATTTGCCAATTGAAAGATTGTTTAGTGTTTGCCATACAACTACTTTTCCTTTTGAAAGCCACAAAACTATTGGTTCAGCCGAAAGTTGGCTACGTATTTGCGTAATAGCATCCGCCAAAATGAGGGTTTTACCACTTCCTGTAATCGAACTAAGATTCTGATAGAAGGGGACCATCTTTGTACGAGTAACCATCAGAGGTTCTTCAGCGTAAGTGATATATTTGTTTGATATTTCTGTGGCGGCAGTTACTTGAAAGGGAAATAGCTCCATTATTGATCCTGTTCTTCGTGGTATCTGTCGTTGTTTTCATTTAAGCCAAGATGCATCAGGATTTTGTCTGGGATTTTATAAAAAATGATATTTCTGGATTGGTATATTTCATAACGCGCATACACATGATAAGGTTGTTTTAGATTTGCTTTTTTCCCTTCTTGTATCACTGTGGCATAAGTCTCAAGGTCTAATTGCCCTACCTTGTTACCTCCGTTCCATATCAGGAAATAGCCTTCATTTTGTTCATTTCGCCCCACCAAGTATTTATACTCTTCTTGTTCAATACGTATCAGGCTACTGCCGCGATTGTTATTATCCCAATGAGAAGTAATAACCACATCTATCAACTCATCTTTTCGCATGGAAAGTACAGTCTTTGAATCAATTTTCTGGGTGAGCATCCGAAATTGGAAACCGCCTCCTAAAGGTTTTGCAACAATTTTTAACTCGCCAGAAGATGATAACCGCTCACCAGTAATTGCACGTCGAATACGTTCTTGAGTGAGACTGCGTGCATATTTATCTCCTTTTTCCGGACTCCCTTGTTCAATTAGAATAAACCGACGCTTTGCCTCTGTCTCATTGTTGAGCTCAAGAACCGCATGACCGGTTGTGCCAGAACCTGTGTAAGGATCGAGGACTAAGCCATTTGGCGGACACCACAACTGTATAATTTTTTTGAATAGTCTTAGCGGTTTCACAGTTTGGAATCCGTGACCTTTTCCTATTATCGCGTCAAGTTCATTAATGCCAGCCTGGCTATGACCTGATTCGGGATGATTCCATGACTGAACACCAATCACTAGAGGACTATCATAATCTTCATCGGCCCAGTAGGTTAGTGGAACCTTACCCCTTTGAACATGCTTCAAATAATTCTTCATTCGAGGACGTCCGGTAGCTATTTCCCCACCTCGCTTGTTACGAAAGTAAAACCGAGGCCAATTTCCTTTTTTGTGCCGTTCAAAAGCAAGTTCTGACGCTTTTTGAACTACAGAATCATCCTCAGGCTTATAATCAACAAGTTTTATGTCTGCGCCCTTTAACACTAAAGCTTTACCCCTTCCGTCGCCAAGATCCTTCTCAATATATTTAGACCCCCAAGCTTCTAGGCACTTCTTAATCTCAGCCTTTTTGATTCCTGTCCAATGTTTCGTCGCCTCAGGGGGCACAGATTGAAATGTGTGCTCGAAATCTGGGTAATGTAGATTTCCAGTGAAAGGAGATTGCACCCCAAAGACCGTATTCTTCCTGTATTCTTTTGCTGTTGGGTCTTTACCCGACCATTCCCCTTCAGGATCGTCATCTCGATCTTTAAAAAAACTATTCATCTTTTTTTCACGTGGTAGAAGGTCAGTTTTTGCGGAGTCGAGAGATCTGGCATAAATGAGAACATACTCTGTAGCAGTTGATAAATGCTTGGAGTCGTTTTTAGGAGAAAATGTCTTTTGCCAATTAATGATTCCTATTCTATTGTCTTCACCAAATACTTCGTCCATCATCATTCCAAGATGGAATAGTTCATTGTCGTCAATGCAAATAGCCAGAACACCTGTGGGTTTTAGCATGGCTTTCATCATGTTGAGTCGGGGCAACATCGATTTCATCCATTTAGTATGTCGAGAACCGTCCTCTAATTTTACGATTTGACCTAAATCGGGATCGTTGGGATCAGTGTCCCATTTGTCGTTGTAGCGAAAATGTTGACCAGTATTGTATGGGGGATCGGTAAGAATTAAATCCACCTGTCCACGCTCTTTATAGAGCGTAACCATCGCTTGTAGGTTCTCCCCTTCAATAATCATGTTCTGCGCTTGTTCTTCTGACGTGCCCAGGCACAATTTTTTGATAACTTGTGTTTGCCGAGGTCGAACTTTTCTGTCAATTTCTTGGGCCGTCCGTTTTCCGTGAAAGTTTAAAACAACTCCTCCACTCATCATAGTCTTGACTAATTTGAGCAAATCTTCTTGATCCAACATTTCTAAGGCATCGAAGTTGCTTTGTGTGATGTTCATATGATATCCCGTTTTTGAAGGTGTTCAGTAGACCCAAATCTACCATTATAACGTATGGTTTTTGTCTTTCAAGGATATGAAGGGCTTATGCTAGTCACACCTTGATCTAAATTTTGGGTAAGTTTGGAAGTATTATTTGATGATTCATCATGAATGAAGTGTTATGCGGATTGATTCCGCATAACACTTCGTCAAGACCTTGATTACGAAAATCTACCCAGATATTATAACCATTCAATCGTGTATATGGAATTTAGTCCGCTTGCACGCCTCCCACAGGCTGGAAAGCATCCGCTTCCGCGGAAGCGGTCCAGAACACCCCTACTCAAAATACTTCCCCACCATCAACCGCGTCTGCTCGATCGCCCGGGCCGGAACCATCGACTTATCACTCATAATCGCATCCCGCAGCGTCTCGGCGTAGGGACTGGCCGGGGCGTTGGCCAGGCGGACGATGGCGTTGGCGACCGCCTGCTTGGCCACTTCGGCGTTGCGCCGCACGGTGCGGACCACGGCCTCCACGGTGACGGCCTCTTCGGTCTCGTGCCACACGTCATAGTCGGTGATGTGGGCCATGACCGCATAGCTCATCTCGGCCTCTCGGGCCAGTTGGGCCTCCGGCGTGGTGGTCATGCCGATGATGTCCATGCCCCACTGCCGATAGGCGCGGCTCTCGGCCTTGGTGCTGAAGCGGGGGCCTTCGATGGTGACAAAGTTGCCCCCCAGGTGGACCGTCGCCCCGGTCTCCTTCACGGCTTGATAGCAGATCTCGCTGAGGGCAGGACAGA
>JBATLR010000236.1:0-20440 GCA_049289415.1 Nitrospirales bacterium | reverse complement strand
GATTAGGAAAACAAACCGCCGTAAAAGGCAGACTCTGCCCCCTAAAATCAGTCCAAGCAATAAAGGGTGAGGCCAAAGTCATGTTTGAGTTCGGTAAGTCAATTTCCCACATTGGCCCGGTGACCATATAGCCGACAACCTCCATCGACGGAAGATTCAAATTGTTCACAAGCAGTCGATACCGATAGCCAGGCAGACCCTCCCCTCCGCTTGCTTGGAGTTTCCATTACTCCGACTCCGTCAGCTTGGCCTGGTCGGCCTGCCGAAAATGCCAGGCAATTTTTTTATTCAGAAGTTTCTCTTGCTCTTCCAATGTGCTGGAAAGAAGCTTTAAGGAACTTCTGGTAAACCCCTTCGGATCGAAGTATGGCTTTTTCTCCAACTTGCTTATGCGTTTATCCAAATGCTGAATGCGGTCCTCTAAAGACTGGACTTCCTCCTCTTGAGAATTGGCAGCAGCTATATGGTCTTGAATAGACCAACCCTGGGTTTCCAGTTTCCACTCGTAGACCTGTTCTTTCGTAATCTCACCAGCTAAAACAAATTGTGGAATGCCTAGAAGTATCCCCACGAGGAAAAATAACATCAATATTTTGTGATTCATGGCTTCCTCCCTTCTTGCTGGATACTTCAAAAGACCATCTATTGATTCACTGGCTACTCTTTCACCTCCTATCATGTCTATCCAATTTAGAGGCCAACCGTCTTAAGTCAGTACTTACTTTTAATTTCAACAGTTTAATAATTGTGAAATAGAATGAACGTGCTGAACTGTTACATCTAAATGCATCAAAAGTGTAATGCGTTGATACACTAAGTAACACGTTAGCCTGTCATGGGTTCAGATGTGTTTCTTATTTACCTGGATGCTGAACAACGTCTTACTCTGTGGAAGATAGGAAGAAGCGGGATATTTGTAACTGTACTAGAGGATTAGATGAACAAAAGAAGAAGTGTGGGGAAATCGCGCAAGCACGCAGACAGGAAACTTCTAGGCCATGCTCGACTGCTAATCCGGGCGTTCCATCCATCCAGGTGATTGCAGCCTGGACCGTGGAAAGCCATGCCTTAGCCTGCCGGGTTGGCGGATTAGAAGCCGGACCTTTCTGAAGTCTCCCTCACCCAGATTCGCCTGGGCTTGATAGGGGCAAATTTCCTATGGTTGGAGGATGAGTTATTCAACTTCCTCCCAAGCAAGACTTCAAATGGAAGACGTTTTACGGCGAGCAGGAATTCCGAGGCGTGACATGCGACGATACAACGTGAGGCGTGCGATCCCAAGCAACTTTGCGGCAGCTGAACGGTTCCCTCCCGTCTGCTTCAATGCAGCGAGAATCTTCTCCTTATCATCATCATGGCTTGAAGTTATGTCTTCAGAGGGTGCCACTGGAAGCCTTTCATCATGATTAAACACCTCTGGCGGTAAATCTTGAGGTCGAATAATCGTCTGAGGACATCGAATGACGGCGAATTCAATCGCATGCTTGAGTTCGCGAACGTTTCCAGGCCATGCATAGGCCATCAACAGCCGAAGCGCTTCATTACTCACGGCCTCAACAGGCCTTCCTGTTGTCGCCCGATATTGGTTCAGAAAATGGCTGATTAACAATGGGATATCTTCCCGTCGTTCCCGCAGCGCAGGCAATAACACTCTTCCGACCCGAATCCGATACAACAGGTCAGCTCGGAAGGTTCCCGCACTGACATCATTGGCAAGATTATGATGGGTGGCCGCAAGCACACGAACATTCACTTTCCGGAGCCGAGATTCCCCAAGACGGGTAATTTCCCATTCTTGCAGAACCCGAAGCAGACTGGTTTGGACGGTGAGCGGAATATCTCCGATTTCATCCAGAAACAAGGTTCCTCCTTCAGCGGCTTCGATCAATCCCTGCTGATCTGATACGGCGCCTGTGAAGGCTCCACGTTTATGCCCAAATAATTGGCTGGCGACAAGTGATTCGGTTAACCCCGCACAATTCACCGCAATAAAAGGAAACTCATTGCGGTGGCTGGCTTGGTGAATGGCACGAGCAACCAGTTCCTTGCCTGTTCCGGTCTCTCCCTCAATAAGAATGGTGGAATCCACACGGGAAAAATCCTGAATCTGCTGGAAAACCAATTGCATGGGATGACTGGCGCCAATAAGATCCTGATATTTACCGGTCTCTCCCAATAGTTGACGAAGGGTCTGCACCTCCGAGGCATCGTACAAGAAAAACATTTTCCGTTCCGGGTCTCGTGGATCATCTCTGACATCCACATTGATCCAACGGGTGCACTCTCCACCAACCACAGACATGCGCACTAAGACCTCCTGCCGTTCTCCAGGAGGACGATTCACCATGTCCTCTATTTGAGCATGATAGGCAGGATCGCTAAACAACCCTTGCCAGGGCTCACCTGAATGAGGAAAATTCGTTTTTCCACATAACTGTTGTGCCGCCTGACTCAGAAAGGTCACCTTTCCATCCCTGTCGGTCAGGGCAGTCCCAATATGCAATTGATTCAAAATAGCAATGAGATCATCGTGATTCCGCTGGATCTCCGCAATCAAGTCCTCTAATTTCTCTTCGGCTTCTTTCCGTTGTGTCACTTCCCGCGACAGTAACCGATTGGCCGTCGTCAGGTCGGATGTTCTGTCCAGCACCCGCTGCTCCAGCACATCATGCGCCTCACGAAGGGCAGCTTGCGTCCGCTTCCGATCCAACTGCAGCCGGACCATCTCTCCTAGTGAGTGCAATAAATTTCTCTCTTCTTGCAGAAAGGGGCCTTCAACTTCCGTCGGGCGTTCTTCCAGATATACGACTTCAATTTCACCCGTCGTTCCATCTCGGCAAATAAACTCCTCCCGCTGGGTCCATGGGGATACCACAAAATTAGGTGTCGTAATTTCCATCTGACCGAAACGAATCCGGGCGGCTGTGACTTCTGGGTATTGCCAGGATGGCGGAATAAGATCGGCAATGCGTTGAAGTAATTCCTGAGTCGATAAATCTTCGTTGTGAAACAATTGCGTAGTGGAATGGAGTGCGGTCAGTTCCTTCACGCGTTCCTGGAGATCGTGCAAGGTCCGCTTCAATTCTTGATCCGAATCCTTCAAAACGTGACTTTGGGTAGATGACAAGGAACCTTTGTCTTCCATGATGGCTTCCTATGGCACTTTAAAATAAGACAAGTTCCCAAACGACCTGGCTTAGCGCTCCAAGATCTTCGGGACACTCCTCCGCATCGAACCACTGAATGGGGCTAACCGATCTCCGACAAAGGTTTCGGCCCAATCAATTGCATGCGGGACACTGTAGCCCCATTCTCATTATCCCAGCACAAAAATGCGTGATATGTCCTGTCTATTCAATCTCCTCATTCACAGAGATCTTCTCACTTCACAGGGTGCCTCGTCACCCGTGTTGTGATGAATCCTTTCCAAATACTCCACACGATGAAACCTATGGTGAAAGGTATTAACCCATTCTACCTGAACCGGGACGGTGGAGTGACCAGGCTTCTCCATAAAGTTGGTGTCCTTTTGCAATTGCTCAGGGTCATACCTAAGTTGAATTTGGCTCGATTAGGCAACAGATGGAGGTTGCCCAAAACAGCCATTACCCTCATAAAGAATATTGCCATGAAAATTAATTTCATCAGCCAAATAGAACATGCACATATTGGGAAAGGGATGACCAACTTCCTTCGGGTTAGGGTGTTTCCCTCGTCGGGCATACCTCACCCATATGCTTGTTTGGCAAGGGGGCATTCACACTCAAATTTCAAACGAGAATTAGGGAAAGAGAGAGGATTTCAAGAAGAGGACAAAACAGGGACAGGATTCAAGACCTAGACGGCAAAATTTTATTTTTTAAGGCAATTATTCGACCAGAATAGTCATCATACGCTTCTCCTTACTCCACACAATTCCAATAGCAATGGATCAAGAACCCACCACCCGATTTTCCAGGATGAAATGGATACGCCTTCAATGATAGGCCTCTTGTTTGCGATGGACGACTTCCCGAACCATCTTCAGAATCTTCCTTTGATCAAAAGGCTTTGAGAGGACCGCCAATGCCCCGGCATGGGTCGCTCTCATTCGCACAGAATCTGTAAGGTTTCCTGTCACCATCACAGCAGGAGGACAACTGACCGCCGCACTCGAAATGACTTCAAGGAATTCGCATCCATCCATATGTGGCATCTGGAAATCTGTGATGATGAAATCAATCGTTTTTTCCTGAAATAATTTGAGAGCAGCAATTCCATCCTCTGCCTCTATGCAACGATAGCCCTCTCGTTCTAGGGCCATGCGGAGTATCATGCGACAATCAACACTGTCGTCGACCACCAGAATAGAAGAAACAGGATGTAAAGATTCAGAATTTATCCCATCCAATTTCTCCTTCGATTTCACACGAACATTTGGATTTTCCGGAGAATGGTTCTGGGAATCGGGAACCCACCATACAGGAATCATGTCAATTCCTCCCTAAATTGGCCTTCCTTCACCCATCGCATTCGCTATCCAAACAACCGCACACATTTATTTCTGAGTTCCATGTGATCTATGGGTTTCATAATAAAATCCATCGCCCCATTTTCAAGGGCCTTTATCAGCAGCCTCTTGTTTGAAGGGCTCGAGATGACCATAACTGGCGGGACAGGCATTCTTGCGCGAAACTGAGACACAACAGCTAAGCCCGTCAGGGAACTCGATTCACAGTCCCACAATATGCCATCGACGAAAGCATTATTCAGTTGATCCAATCCTTGAAAGGAAGAGGGAAGACGTTTAAGGGTAAATCCTAAATCCCAAAGGTTCTCCGTCAACCCAGTCCATGTCTTAAGATCGACACCCAAAACTACAATGCGTTTACCACTGTCCGGAAAGTCAGGCTCATGCTCCGGATGCCTCCCATTACAATCCTTTGTCTCTAAATCGATACTAGCCACATCGCGCCCGGTCAAGCTATTCACATTCATTGGATGATGCTTTCTCGCCGGCAGCCTTTCTCGATCCACACCCCGAACAAAGTATGGGAAGATTCAATGCCGAACCCTTCCAGTGCGACTACTTAATAGGCCTTTCCCGGATCGATTCATAAGAATAACCGGATCCACAATATCGCCACACTGCAGACAGCGAGCGGCCATGAATTCAATTTCATTTTCAACGAGATCAAAAACCGACTCGCTTTTCATGAGTCCGCCACATCGACAACACGCATCGGGTTCTTGGCTAGAGGTTTGGCAGCCCTCAAGATGAGAGTTTCCATTTACGTGTGCATGCATTCGAATCTCCTAGGAAAGTAAAAAGCACACCAATAAATATCTTTATGATTATGAGAGACCATTCAAAGTTTCTTGCTTTCTTGCAGCCAGATTTTTTCTCTTTTTCTCACCAACCAGTGCAACCACTATGCCCATCTTAAACATTCCAAGATCTCAGAATTTTCTCCATACATTTCAGCACTTCATTCCAAAGCCAGAAGATCAAGTCACCATGATAAAAAAACCGAGCGTTGGCGCACAGACAAGCATGAGCGAAATAACCCACTTGCTCCCCATTTTTCACGTTTCTCTCCAAATTTATAGAGGGATTTCCTAAGCCTGCATGGCATCTGGCGTTCATAACGAGGCTAGTCTCTCCGGTTGAACCCTGTTATCCTGGCCGTGGGTAATTCTTCAGACGTTCATCATGACGATGACGCATCACCACACCATTTGGACCCTCTTATCCCCGGCCCTAAGGACCTCACCCATATGAACCCGTGGGCACTGGAAATCCAACAGGTCAGCAAACAATTCCCGGATGGCACCTATGCCCTTCAGAACATTGAATGGAGTGTAAAAGAGGGGGAAACCATGGCGCTGATTGGTGAGAGCGGATCAGGAAAAACCACCTTTTTGCGTCTTCTGAATCGGCTGATAGAACCAACGACCGGTGCCGTCGTCATTCAAGGCGAGCCCGCCTCTGTGCAGGATCCCATTCAACTTCGTCGAGGCCTGGGGTATGTCCCACAAGATGGCGGGCTTTTCCCTCACTGGACCATCAAGCAAAATGTCTGCCTCGTCCCTCACTTATTGGGATGGACATCGGAACAGCAACACGAACGAGTCGACAGGCTCTTATCTCTCGTAAACCTGGATCCCTCGCAAATTGCCGAACGCTACCCCATTGAACTCTCAGGGGGACAGCGGCAACGCGTGGCCGTGGCACGTGCCCTGGCAGCCGATCCGCCCATCGTCCTGCTTGACGAACCGTTTGGCGCGTTAGATCCGCTTACCCGCCATGACCTGCAGGGCCAATTTCTCTCTCTTCAGGCTCGGTTGCAAAAAACGATGGTCCTGGTGACCCATGACATGTCAGAAGCCTTCCGGCTAGGCAACCGGATTACCATCCTCAAAGAAGGACACATTCAGCAAGTCGGGACTCCACACGAAATTCTACATTCTCCAGCCACACCCTATGTTCATTTGCTCGTTCAGCATTATCACGCTCATCGAGGTTAACAGGAAGGTAGATGAGAACCGATCGGATCAGACAACGCACACGGAGGATCTCTAGAGGAATCATGGTCGGACTTCTTGGACTGCTCTATTCTCTTTCCCTACCAGTTTGGGCCTCTGACACCATTGTGGTGGGATCCAAGAATTTTATGGAAAGCCGGCTCCTGGCGGAAATGTTCGCTCAACTCATTGAGGCCCGTACGGAATTAACCGTCACGCGTCGCCTGGGACTTGCCGGCACTCAAGTCTGCTTTGAGGCTTTAAAAACGGGAGGGATTGATCTTTATCCCGAATACACAGGAACAGGGCTCGTCACCATTCTCGGTGAACCGCCGATGCACGATCGAGTGTCTGTTTTGAACCGCGTTCGCACGGAGTTTCTTCACCGATGGGATATTTGGTGGCTGGCCCCACTCGGATTTGAGAATTCTTATGCGCTAGCCCTTCGCCGTGATCGAGCACAAACCTTAGGACTCCGAACGATTTCTGATCTCGTGCGTGTCGCCCCTCACATGAAAGCCGGATTTGGGTATGAATTTATCCAGCGAGAAGATGGATTGGTGGGGTTAAAAAAATCCTACGGGTTACAGTTTCAGGAAGTGATCGGCATGCAACAGACCCTGAAATATCAAGCCACAGATAAGGGAGAGGTTGACCTCTTAGATGTTTACACCACAGATGGACGCTTAGCTGTGTATGACTTTGTCGTCCTGAAAGATGATCGTCAGTTCTTCCCACCGTATGAGGCTGCAGCACTCGTTCGAGGAGAAATTCTCAAACGCCATCCGGAATTGGGACGGGTCATCAGTTTGCTCACCAATGCCATAGACCCAACACGCATGCGTGAATTAAATCTCCGGATTCAAGAACAGGGAGAACCGGTTCCCCAAGTAGCGCATAGCGCCTTACGGGCACTCAATCTTGTGGCCGACAATCACGTCCAACCAGCCACCAGCACGGAATCTTCCGATTCCATTTTGTCCTACATGTGGACCAAACGTTCCAATCTGGCCCTGCGCACAGGAGAACATCTTGGGCTTTCCGGACTAGGGTTGTTGCTGGGCATACTGGTCGCCATTCCATTGGGGCTGGCTCTCGAACGATGGCGAAGGGGAGCGGAGGCGATCATCCGAATAATCGGCATGTTGCAAACGATTCCATCCATCGCACTTCTGGCCTTTATGATTCCGATATTTGGCGTGGGAGCGCTCCCCGCCATCATGGCCTTATGGATGTATTCGTTATTTCCTATTCTTCGAAATACCTATTCGGGGTTGCGGGACGCAGCTCCAAATGTTGTGGAAACCGGGCGAGCCCTTGGCATGACAGAATGGCAAATTCTCCGCACTATTCGCCTTCCACTCGCCGCGCCAACCATCATGGCGGGCATTCGCACCTCTGCCATCTGGACCGTCGGGACTGCCACACTGGCCGCCTTTATCGGAGCCGGAGGTTTGGGTGTCCCCATCGTGGCAGGACTCCAGCTTGCGAACGTCAATTTGATATTATCCGGCGCGCTCCCCGCAACGGGATTGGCTCTGTCGGTTGATGGCCTCTTGGGTAGAGTGGAACAATGGGCCCGGCCACGAGGCCTGGAACCGGCTCGATAACCTCACCGGATTGCCATTTGTTATATGAAAAAGCACGCCAACCCAAGTGACATTTGGGCGGACAAAAGAGCCCCTTATTCATCTGATTTCGTCAATGCCCTTGTCTTGCCCGCAACCCTCTCTGCCGCTATAGTGGAGATATTGATGCCATTCCAATGCATTCGCCATCATCCACGGCCCCCTTTTCAGTTTTGCGTATTGAAGGCAGATCAGGGAACTTATCGAACGAATACTTTCTCTCATTCAGCACTACCCAAGAAAAACGTAGATCGAAGAATGTTCATTTTTCTGAACATTTTCTTTCCGTCTTATTCCAACGATGGCGTCATCTGCGCTGACGTCTGAAAGTAGAGGTTAGAATATTGTTCACGATAGACCCCCCGAGGAGGGCTCATGTCACCACAAACAGATCCATCAATAACCATTGATCTTCCATTAACCAGAGAAGATCCGGACTTAGTCAAAACCCAAATCACCCGCGGTCTGCAAGCAAGCCCCAAAACCCTCCCTTCGAAACTCTTTTATGATGAACAGGGATCCACCCTGTTTGAACAAATATGCGAATTGCCGGAATATTATCAAACACGGACCGAGCATCAGCTGCTCACCAATTGCGCCGATGAAATTGTGACTCTCAGCGGAGCTGAAGAACTTGTGGAATTAGGATCCGGCGCAGCCACAAAAACACGGGTACTCCTCGATGCCATGGCCAATGTTGACCAACTGCGCTATTTCGTCCCGTTTGATGTCGATGAAACCATAGTCCGACGGGTCTCCGAAGAACTGGTCCGCGAGTACCCCGGTCTCCACATACATGGCGTGGTAGGAGATTTTCTTTTCCATTTGGAACATATTCCGGAAGGCGGCAAACGCCTGGTGGTCATCCTTGGAGGAACCATTGGCAACCTTCCTGCTCTTGCCGCTCAAGAGTTTCTCTCTTCCGTGAACTCAGAAATGGCCTCCGGGGATTATTTCTTATTGGGAGTCCAGCTCATCACGGAACGAAGTCGCCTGGAAGCCGCATATAATGACAAGCAGGGGATTACAGCAAAATTTAACAAAAATATTATTCGTGTTCTTGGTCATCATTTCGGATCTCAGGCTGATCCGGATTCGTTTGACCATATCGCCAGATACAACAATGATGAACATCGCATTGAAATGTGGCTCCGGTCACGAGAAGATCAAATTCTGGACATTCAGGACCTAGGATTACAAGTCCATCTCAAACAAGGGGAGGAAATTCGCACCGAAATCAGCACGAAATATGACCGCCCCTTGGCGGAAGCACTTCTCGCGGCGTCGGGTTTTGCCTTGGTCAAATGGTACTCGGACCCTGACAACCTGATTGGCCTCGCACTCGCCAAAAAACCCTAAGCCGGATGGTTCGAGAGAGGCACGACCTTCTTCATCAGGATTCAGACCCGACCTAACCTCACAACCCTAGGGTACTCCGCCAACCTACTCCCATGATCTATCTCAACCCGGCTGGACTCGCTCCATTCAATCCTGACCTACAACAGGAAATATCACGGACACTCGACACGTTCAGCCACATGTTATATGCGGAAGCCGGCATTCAGTATTACCGGGACACGCTTCAGGAATGCCGACGGACCATTGCGGATTGGTTGAGGTTGAACGATGAACAACGGCTCGCCTTCATGCCCAATACCACAACTGCGTGCAGCCTGGTCCTTTCTCGGATCAATTGGAAACCTGGAAATGTCCTTCTGACCACCACTCATGAAAATTCCACGATTCTCAATGAAATCGCCAAACTCCGTGACCGAGGAGTCCGCGTTATTACACTCGACCCGGATGTCCCCTCCGGCTTCCTTCCTGCGCTTGAACGCATTCTCAATGAACAACCCATTCAGGCCATCGTCATCAGTCACGTCTCCCATTTTGATGGGCGCATCTTTCCCATCACCGCAATCCAGGACCTGGCGCAGTCACACCGCACGCTGCTCATCGTAGACGGGGCGCAAGCCGTCGGACATATTCCGGTTTCTTTTCAGGAAATTTCTCCCTATGCGTATTTTTTCCCTGGCCATAAATGGTGCACCGGTCCAATGGGAACCGGTGCGCTGATTATCGGGGAAGACGGTCATCAAGAATCGCAACCCTCTTGGGCCGGATACGAATTGGGCACCCAGAATATTGGCTTGATCGCCGGATTTGCCAAAGCCTGCCATCTCAAGGCTCAACAAGATCCACACAACCACATCCTTGAACAGGTGCGAGAAGAATGGAAGGTCTGCCTCGGACACTATCCTGGTATTCGGATTATCGAATGGGACGGGGCGCAGGCTCCCGGTATCTTATCGTTTGCCTGCCTTAACGAACACACGGAACAGGCCATGCACACCCTTTCCTCCACTCATTCCATTGCATGGAAAACTCTCACCCATCCCTCCTATACCTCAGGCCTTTCGATCCGTATCTCCTGGACTACCGACACACCAAGTATCGACATCCGCTCAACCCTTGGGTTGTTTTCCTCACTCTCAAACGAGTGAGGCCCCCTACACATCTCATAGCGGGCCTCATAGTGTCATCACCAAGAAACGGAATAACCTTTCTTTGGCTTATCTCATTGTTCACTATGGTTGAACCAGAACCGTAACCGAAACCGCCGTCCAATCAGAGACCGGCAAGGCAACCGGCATGGCCTGAGCGTCCAAATGAGAACCCATCGTTTGTTCCGTGTTGATGCCCCCCGGCATAGAAAGATCAGGTGAAAAAGATTCCGCAGGGCGGTCTTGAATATATCCGATGCTTTCGGGCATGGAATTCTTGGGCGGCAGTTGATCGATCATGGCCAATGGCGTTTGTTCCACAGTGCTCATAGCGGGCTGGGAAACCGGAACCACGGAATCATCAGGAACGGTGATCAATCCTCGAGTGATACCTCTGACTAATTCTTGTCTCAGGCTCACTAAATGAGCCAAAGAGTTGGTCATTTGCGAACTCCCTTCAAGACCCTGGCTATTGCCGCCCGCCACCGCCTGACGAATCCGTTGGGCCAATTCAGAAGTGGTACTCGCAAAGACTCGAATCGTATCCACGCCAGGCGGATTCGCATAATCCCAGTGGAATCCCGCTTGATTTCCGGATTGTAATGAATCAGGCAACAACACTGTGCGCCCCGCATTGATGAATCCATCGGGATAATAACGGGGATTTTGATAAGAATTCGGGAACAACACATTCACGTTTCCTTCCGCATCCACATCCACGATCGTGATATACGCATCCGCATCGGAAGTCACTTCCAATTGCAAACTGTTGGACAACGACCGGGGTTGATTCCCGTGCCGAATGTGATAAACCGGGGCCTCCATTTTGTCGCTCACGACGGCAATCCCTCGTTCTCCTACCTGCACGACCCGCACACTCACATGCATCCGGCTCCCGGGATTTTCCAGGTTTAACAGTTGCGAAGCATTTCGTGATTGCACCAATACCTGGGACAATGAGGCAATCGCCTGAAGGTTGGGTTTCGCAGGCAATGTCATCAATTCTTTGTTGCCATCCGCGCTTAAGACATGCAGCCCATCCCCCCGGCTTTCCACAACGAACCGTGCGAATTCCTGTTCGCCCACAAATTTCACATCACCCATTTGTGTCCCCAACACCTCTTTCAGTTGTTTGGCTTGCGCCGGTGGAACGTTCCGAAGAGCAACCGGAATGGCCTTGGACTCCGGAGCCGGAGCGACTAGGACCGCACGGCTTTTCGAAGATATTTCGGCCTGTTTCGGCGAAATCACCGCTACGGCATTCTGACCGTCCGCCGCTTGCACCACGGCAAAGGCCTGGGCTTTCGCCGGATCAAATGCCACTTCTCCTTCCGGATAGATTCCCCATACCGAACCGGGATCGGCTCCGAGCGACAGGGCGTTCACTAACTGCACATGATCCTCTGTCTGCGGTTGCACCGCCACCCAGGAACGACGGGCGGAACCGGCCTGCTCCTTCACGAGGCCAGGCGGTTCGGCAAGAGCCGAAAAGAATGGCAACTCCATTCTCGCCTTAGAAGCTTCAAGCTGAGGTTCGGGCATACTGGTCCGCCCGAATTGATTTTGAATACGCTTGAGTTCCTGTTTGGCTCCGGAAAAAATTTCGCGGGTCGACGCATCCATGGGAGCGGATTGTAAACTCTTGAAGAG
The DNA here is from genome assembly GCA_049289415.1 of Nitrospirales bacterium. Classification (GTDB taxonomy): domain Bacteria; phylum Nitrospirota; class Nitrospiria; order Nitrospirales; family UBA8639; genus Nitrospira_E. The sequence continues at coordinate 8,154 of JBATLR010000236.1, read as the reverse complement.
GGAGTGGGTAAAAAATCCATGGTATCGGCCGTCCACCGGCCCATCCAAGGCCTCTTCATGAGAAGCCGCTCCACTGAATAGCACATACGAATGAAGATTCACCGGCACAATGGCCCGCGTCGCCACTCCACCTTTTTTATACAGATTCACCCGACGATCCGCCGGAACGGATCGCACCCGCACTTCCAACCCCCTTGTGGCAGTCCCAGAATGACAGGAATCGAGAACAACCACCGCCTTGGATGTTTTCAATCGTGACAGGATCTCGTCCAACTCATCATCGGTAATATCGGGAACGCCTTCCGTCCGGCCATCAGCCGGAACAATCGTCTCATCCAATTGATCATCCGGCTCATCTCCATTCAGATCCTCAACCTGAGATCCATGTCCTGAATAATGAATGTAGACCACATCATTGGGACCGGCTTCTGTCACAATCCGATGTAAACCGGCCAGGACCCCCTCCCGGGTTGCTGCTTCATCCCGGATAATGTGGATATCCTGCTCGGCAAACCCATACCGGGACAGCAGGACCTGATGCACCAAATCAATATCATTTTTTGATCCAGGGAGCCGTGGCAAAACCTGATATTTTCCAATACCGATCAAGAGAGCTCTTTTGACCGAAGGCGCACCAGCCCCGAATGCCGCTGGCATTGTCACGATCAACGTGTGCCCGATAAATAGAACGACAATGAAAAGAAGGATCAGTGTGGGGGAAAATGGGCACCTTTTCATGATAAACCTCTTATCAAGCCTGCCGTGGAATGGGTCCATAGTCTATCGGTCTTTGTGTCGTCTCTCAACCTTTTGTTATGTGGTATGTCTCCCCATTTCCCCAAAAGGTTCAAAGGCAACAATAAGAGGAAACCAATCAACCCTTTATCATTGTCGAATTCATACATGACACAGAAGGGAAATGGGGGATTGCGCATGATTCAAAATCAACGTTAAACAGCCTCTGTCCCCTCCAACAATCTCGCCTATTGTCTTCTGAAGCCTCCTCCCCTATGCTAGAAAGCCAATTGACATGGTCATCGTCGCTTCTGACAGCCGACCCCCAGGGAGCGCAACGGCTAGATCTGCAGCTGAAATTGAACCACCCGCCCCATGAGCTCGACCAACTGGCAGGACCTCACGGATTCAGACTTGCTCCAATCCTGCATCCCGAATAACCAGGAAGCCTTTGCTATCCTCTATCAACGATATGAAAAACGGGTATTCCAATACCTCATGACGATTCTGAATGAGGCGACATTAGCTGAGGAAACCTTAGTGGAAGTCATGCTGGCCATATGGAAAGGCCTCCAGACCTTTCAAGGACAATCAAAAGTTTCCACCTGGATTTTTGGGATTGCCCATCATAAGGCCGTGGACGCTCTGCGCAAAGTCACCAGCCAGCAAAGGGGCGGCATACCATTGGAGGACATCATCGAGACAGCAGAGTCCAATGAAAATCCATTGAACGATACACAACAGAAACGGATGGCCGAACTCACCAACCAGGGACTCATGACCTTATCACCGGATCACCGGGAGATTTTGCATATGGCGTTCTTTGAAGAACTCTCCTATCCGGAAATTGGAAAATTATTAGACATTCCAGTTAATACGGTAAAAACTCGAGTGTACTATGCCAAGCAGCAGCTCAAAAAGAGTCTCCAGCACCAGGGAGTGACAAAGGAAATTATTTAAACGAGATGGAACCCGAAAAACCGATTCATACCGAGACGACCCTCCTCCCAGGCTATGTCAGCCGGACGCTGACTACCAAGGAGCGCGAAGAGGTCGAACTTCATTTGGAATCATGCGCCTCCTGCCGGCAGGACCTTCAGGAGACCAAGAGCATGTATACCGCATTACAAACCGCCATCGAAAAACGGCCAGGGCCTTCACCAGCAGCTTTTGCCGAGGTCATGCGCCGTATTCAACAGGAACCTCAATCAACGCCAACAACCGTTCGGCAGGGACACGAGAACTCCTGGTGGGAATCGATTGAAAGAACCTTTCGTTCACTGTTCGAAGTCCGATGGGCTCCGGCCCTTGCCAGCCTATTGATTGTCGGACAGGCAGTCCTCTTGGTCTCAGTTCTCGGAGGGCCGGAAGGAGAGATTACGCCTGGCTCAAGTCCGGTGATTGAACGAGGCATTCCACAAGGAGCTCCAGGAATCCCTCGCATTAAGATTCAGGTCACATTCGTCGAAACCGCACAGGAAATCACTATTCGTCGCCTGGTGCAGGGCCTGGGCGGGCAAATAATACACGGCCCAACACCCGAAGGCTTGTATACGCTAGGGTTTGAACCCAAAGGAACCGATTCTGGGGAATCCATCTTATCCGCTCTCAACGCCCATCCAGATCTCATCAACACAGCCACGCCTCTCCACCCTTGAACCTTTGGGGTGTTCCTCTCGACTGACCCTCCAACAACAGCCTCGGGCAGAAAGGCCCAACTGGAATCGTGAATTTGCCCTTTCGGCAAGCAAAACCTAGAATAAAATCGAGCTGTTGCTACTGATTGGAACAACCCATGCCACCATCCCACCAACAGATTAATTTTGGCTCCTATGGCCTAACAATGGCAGCAATAACCATTATCATGGGACTGTCATTATTTCTTCCCTCATCTGGACGGGCCGGCTTTCTGGATAACGCCCTGGATTTTGGAAAAGATCTCCTAGGCAAAGCGGCGATTAATTATTCAAATAAATATGAACAAAAATTAACCCGATTGCTTCAATCCCTGCGTCAACCGGGAGGGGGGAATCAACCCTTCATTCAGGGCATCACACCCGGCAACCCCTATGACCCCAATGCGTTCGGAGGTCAAAACCCCTATGACTCGAACAGTTCCTATGGCACAACCAACCCTAACTATGGCAATCAATGGAACCCGTTCGGACAAAATCCCGGATATCCTCATGGAGCTCACCAGGGTGGGTATGCCGGGCAACCCCCCGGAACGAGCGATCCGACCGATCCCAATTATGGCGGGTATCCCCCTGGCGATCCCAATGCCTATTCGCAAGGCCAAGGCTCCTATGACCCCTATAATCCCAACCAGGGCTATCCCTCCGGTGGAGGCTATGGGCAATATCCGAACCAGACATCTCCCGTAGATCAAAATTATGGCAATAATCCCTATGATCAATTACAACCATACGATCAGGGACAGGGAGGATACCCGTTAAACGACCCAAATAGAGGAAGTTCCGGCTATCCCTCGACTCCTTATCCGCAACAAGGAGGACAAAACCCCTCCTATCAATATGGTGGAGAGCGATACTCTGGACAGCCGGATCCACTCTCACCGCAAGGCAGGTATGACCCTTATCAACCACAAGCTCAATCTCCGCAATCACCGGCATATACTCAACCCGCATCCCCTTCATATCCTTCCTACCCGAGTGTGGAAGCACCAACACCACCAGCCATTGGGCTCGTTGAAGGACTTACACTTGACGTCGCCCTCGTCAAAAAAACCTTCGTCAACGGAGCCGAAACCCTTACACCAATTCAAGATGGGGATATTCTGAAAGACGGCCGCGGCAATGCAAAGGCTGGGGAGAAATTCCGGATGATGTTCAGGGCAAATACCGATTGTTATGTCTATGTCATTGCCATTGACGGATCCGCCTGGGCGCAGGGGGTGTTTCCCTCGCTTTCGTCGCCTTTTGCCAATCCCATCAAGCAGGGGCAACAATATGTCATCCCGGACGACAATAATTGGTTCAGCCTGGATCAATTCAAAGGAATTGAAACCGTCTTCTTTGTGGCCTCACCGGACAAACGTCAAGATATTGAAGAGATCCTGTCGAGTATTGGGGGACGGGAACGCCATCCCGCAACCACACCCCAACAGGTTACCGAAGCACCGATCATTCCGGCAGGATTCTATGGACGCCAACAAAGCACCACACCGTTTACCCTTGGGCAGAGCAGCGTATCAGACCAGGATTTGATGCCGACCACCTACTTCACCCAAAAAGCCGGCGAGGCCTTACGAGTCACTCGATGGTTCCGACACGAATAGAGTTTTCAATGAAGACACAGACACGATCCACCATCGCCACGATCCTCATCTCAGCCATGCTGGCTTCATGCTCCACTCCCCAAGGACAAGGTGACTTTTCGCAGAGCATCCCCTGCCAGCCCGGCAGTGCACAATTGACCGAAAGTCCAATGGCATCGTTTGCGAAACAGGTCATTCTTAATCCGCTGGCCAATATTGGAGGCACGTTGTTGGCAACCGCTGCCGCGAATTACAGCCAACACTATACAGACAACTTAAATACGCTCCTTACCAAACTCGTCACACCGAAAAAGAAAAAGAAGAAGCAGTCTGAGCAATATTACGGTGACCAGGGATTCCAGCAGGGACAACAAATCGATCCCTATACGGGCCTTCCGGTTCAGACTGATCCCTATACGGGTCTTCCTATTCAAACCGATCCGAACACCGGCCTGCCGCTCCAGGTTGATCCCAATACCGGACTCCCCATTGGAAACCAACAGGGGTTTGATCCCGGACAATTTCCTGGAGATCCCAACTCCGGATATGGCGGGGCACAACCCTTCAATGATGGAACACCGCAATACGGATTTGATGCAAACTATCCAAATGTCCAAGGGCGTGGAGTACCGGGGCAGCTTCCCCACGCAAGGTTTCCCTCAACCCCTTGCGACCAGGAGGCGAACCCGCAGGCCTTCCAGGCCGGCAATTCGCAAAACCAACTTAATGGCTACGATCCCAATGTGGCGCAACAAGAATATCCTCAAGATTCGAATGCGCAGGGCTATACACAAGGAGATCCTTATGCCCAACAAACCTACCCGCAAGACTCCTATACGCAGACAGGACAGGAGACAGGAGTCCAAACCCAGGAGACAGGAACTCCGATCGGATTGGATGTCATCATGGTGAAGAAAGCTATTCGAAACGGAGCTCCGGTGGTCCTCCCGATTCAAGACGGCGACGTCCTGAGAGACGGGCGCGGGAATGCGGCGACGGGCGACAAATTTCGGATCATGTTCCGGCCCAACAGCGATGGTCATGTCTACGTGATCGCCATTGACGGTTCAGGCTGGGCGCAAGGCATCTTTCCGCCGCCAACGGCTCCCCTGGCCAATCCGGTGAAAGCAGGCGAGCAATACGTAATTCCCGAAGGTAACAACTGGTTTAGCCTTGATCAATACAAGGGGATTGAAACCATCTTCTTCGTCGTGTCGCAGGACAAGCGGCAGGATATCGAAGAAATCCTCCAAAGCATCACCGGGCACGAACGTCCGGCATCCGAAAATCCCCATCAGGTGAGCAAAGTAGCCATGGTGCCCTACGGGGTCGGAGGAACCCGGCCGAGCGCCAAACCGTTCGGCCTCCCGGAAGGGTCAGGTTCGGATCACGCCATTATTCCCACAAGTTATCTGGCGCAACAGGCCGGGCAGGATCTGCGGCTCACTCGCTGGTTCCGCCACGAATAGGGTCAAAAAGGCATCGGTCACCAAGATAAGCATGGCGTCATTCCATTAGATAGTTGGCCGGAAGACACCTGACCTTCAACTCTTCAATGACTCAATCCCTCCCACGACGTCCCTGGTTGCTCATGGGTACGAGCCTTCTCTTCAGCGGTTGTATGGCGCTCCCGTTTTTAATTCCCCCACTCGTAGAATTCGGGGCCAACCTCTTGAGAACGGCGGTTAACAACTACGGGGACGCCCATGAACAAAACATGGAACACCTGCTAGTGGCCCTTCAACAAGGGAACAATCCAATGGTGTCCCAAGGCACCATTGCTAATCCTTATGGACAACCCGGCGGAGTTCAACAAACGGCGTATCCCGATCAGGGTTACCAGACTACGCAAGGATATCCCGCTCCTCAGGGATATCCATCCTCTCCAGGCTACCCTCAACAACCGTATAACCCTTATCAAAATCAGCACCCGCAATACGCCGGGAATGCTCCCTCTCCGAATAATCCCTACCCGGACCAAGAGCAACAAGGAAATCTCTATTCCCCCAATCCTGTCTACCCCAATCAACAAGCCTCGGTCCCAGGCTATTCCTCCGCTCCACAGAATCAATATCCTCAGCAGAGCCAACAGACCAATGGCTATCCTAATACTCAGGCTATGTATCCCAATCAGCAGAATCCGTACCCGAATCAGGCGCCCAATCCGAATCAACCACCAGAGACTCCCCAATACCAGACCGTACAGCCGGAAACAGCCCAGACCAGCCCCGTGCCGATCAGCCTGGATGTGCTGCTGGTAAAAAAACATATGGTCAATGGGGTGCAGTCCTACCTGCCCATTAAGGACGGGGACATCCTTCTGGATGGCAGAGGCAATCCGCAGGCGGGTGATAAATTTCGTGTCATGTTCCGCGCCAATACCGATTGCTACGTCTATGTGATTGCGGTGGACGGATCGGCCTGGGCTCAGGGCATTTTTCCGACAGCCTCCAGCCCGTTTGCCAACCCGATTAAAACCGGTCAGCAGTATATTCTGCCGGAAGGAACGAATTGGTTCAGCCTGGATCAGTTCAAAGGGATCGAAACCATCTTCGTGGTGGCCTCCCGCGCACCGCGCCAGGATATCGAACACATTCTGACGACTATTACCGGGCGCGAACGAAGTCCGACCGAAAAACCCCAAGCAGTTAGCGAACCCGCCATCATTCCCAATGGTTATTCCGGTTCACGTCCAGGTTTGTCTCCCTTTGCCTTTCCAACCGCACAAAACCAACAACACGAATTACTTCCCACCACCTACTTTGTTAAAACCGCCGGCGAAGACCTCCGCATCACCCGCTGGTTCCGCCATCAGTAAACAAACGGATGTTTCAATCAATAATATATTTTCGACATTTCCAGGAACATACATCCCTGCTGGAGGGAACATGACAATTAAAAAACTTCGCTGCGATAATGACAGAGATGAACGTCTCTGGGCGACATACAAAGACAGCCTCCTGGCCTCATTGAAGGGGACCGTTTTTCACATCACAAGCCAACACGCATTTAACTTAATTCAGACGTCTGAGGCGATAGAACACAACAAGGAGGGACGATTCAAACTCAATACTAATTCCGAAATGAGTTTTGGCCGATTCAGGGGATGGATTTGCTTATTCGACCTCAGGAATGCGAGTTCGGAACTTATTACCGATTCACTTGATCGCTATGACTTCCTTCGTCCTCCTGGGGATTTAGGTAGAATTTCCCATGCGGATCGAAAAGAGTGTGAGCTGGCTTACCTCATCCTCGATACTACATTTCATAACCACCTTATACCCTACGAAAAGTTTAACGAACATGTAGAAAATACGGGGCAGTATTCAATGGCAGTTCCCGAAGTTGAAACCTGGATTGCGGATCGAGTTCCTATTATCTGGATCGAGAAAGTTATCCTGGCAAACTTCGGCGGACCGATGACGGCCAATGAAATTCAACTTAATCAAATTCACGACGCATTGTTCTAAACATCATAAATTGTTCACTTATTCTCTCCAGTCAAAGTTTTTTCATTCATCTCAACACACCATCCCTATTTCCCAAAGTCGACTGAAGAGACATCAAACCTCATAAAGTGACAATTCAACTTTCATTGAGTCTGATTGGACATTTAATAACGCGCCAAAAGCATTCTTTCGGCATGCCCACGGTCCAGGGCCCTGATCACAACACTCCACGATTATTGGGGTAGAGGTCCTGAAACGGTTACAGGATGTAGCCCTTTTTCCAAAATGGAAAAACGCGCCCTGGGATGGTGACCGGGTTACTCTTGCAATTGCGGCTGTCAATCGATAACTTTCCAGAATTTTGTGGGTCGATGGCCAAAAACTCTTGAAAAACAACGGAGAGCCGGATAGATACCCAATAAAAATGTGCTATAATCGGCCCCAAAATGTCCTTGAGTCAGAATATTTTCTCACGTAGGCACCTAAGCCGTGAATTGCCTCAAGGTATTGTTCAAACTTTCTATGACCATATTTTTGCGTGCGACCATCTCCAATGGCTTCCCTGTCCACAAAGTCCAATGATAGAAGGCGATCAAGGCCCCTTATTTCTGGATTGTCCTACGATAAATACCTCCGATTCCCTCAGTTTTGCATACCCCCATATAGTACAATTCACGATGGAACCCAGATCAA
>JBATLR010000235.1:0-3888 GCA_049289415.1 Nitrospirales bacterium | reverse complement strand
CCTGCAGTTATTCAGGGGATGTTAGCGGGAATCGGCGTGCTCATCCTGGCAAGCCAATTTCACGTTATGATTGGGGACTCGCCAAAAGGAAGCGGGCTTGAGAATATTTTGACCATTCCCGAGGCCGCGTGGAAAGGATTGATCCCTCAGGAGGGAGTTGACTCGAGTCATTGGGTGTCGGCCCGCATTGGAATTCTCACGATCGCAGTCATTATTCTTTGGCAATTCCTGGTGCCCAAAAAGTTTCAACTTCTTCCTGCTCCGCTGGTGGGTGTGTTGGTCGCGAGTGGAGAAGCGTTCATGCAAAATCTCTCCATCGATTATATTGAATTCCGGGACAGCCTCGGGAGCTCAATCCATTTTTTAAAGATGGAGGATTTTGCCTCCCTTCTCGATCCGTCCCTATTTTCCATGGCCATCGCCTTTATCGCCAGTGCGGAAACCCTCTTATGCGCTGCCCAGGCATTGGAAATCTTTTCTGTGGGTTTCTTGGGGCTTTACCCATGATGGGAGTGATTGTCCGAAGTAAAGCCAATCTTCAGAGTGGTGCCCGAATGCGTGTCTCAACTGCGTTTCACGGTGTCTGGGTCCTTTTGATTGTCGGACTTTTTCCGGTAATACTCGAGTTGGTTCCCATCCAAGTTTGGCCGCTCTCCTCGTATACACCGGCTATACCCTCATCAATGTCCAGGCTATTCGGACACTTTCAAAATTTGGCCGGGGAGAAGTCGTCGTGTATGCGGTGACTGTTGTGACCATTGTGACAACCAACCTCTTTTGCGAGTGCTTGCAGGGCTTGGTGTGGCACTTGCGAAGCTAATTTATTCAACCCATACCCTTAAAGTTTCGGTGGACCGGAGGACGAACAACCAACCGATTTCCATCAAATTTTCAAGTACGGCCACGTTCGTGAATCTCCCTAAATTTGCCAATGCCTTGGGCGACGTTCCCTTGCAGAAAGACGTTCATCTCGATTTTGATGATCTACGGTGTATTGATCACGCCTGCCTGAACTTGCTGAGTTCCTGGAAGAAAATTCATGAGACCCAAGATGGAACAGTGTCTGTCGATTGGGAAAAGTTTGAACCAAAGATGCTTGAAACGCAGACGAACGATACATAGGTTCCCTGGCCCTCCAGGAAAACCCATTATGGCTGCGTGGAGTCTCGGTGGTTGATTGAGCCGAAGAGTACGAGTCTGCCAAACATATCCGGGAATGAAAATTGTAATGCCGCTATAAAGGGTTTCAGCACTATCCTGTTAGCCTCGTGTATGGTCTTGTCAGGTTTTCCCCTCTGCAATTTCAGACGTATTACCGTTATTTTATTCAGTAAGAGCACAAAAACTAAATGTCATAACTCCCTTCGTTCACGGCGCATCTATTCGTGAATCAGTTGGCTACAGTCGAGGCAAAAATACTTCTATTCGGTGGTTTATTTCTCATATGGGGCAATTTGCCTCTATGTCACTCACGGTGCTGCTTGAGTTGTAGCGAATATTCATTGATATATTTACGAAATGAAAATGGTATAGAATTTGTACTGTCCACCATGGAAGAGTGGCTGAGTAGTTCTCGGGATTTTGAGAGGGAGGTTATACCTTGATGATTATGATTGTGACATTTCACGAGGAATTTCGAGGAAAGATTTCCGCTTTTCTCTCAGAGAAAGGCTATGAAGTCTGTGTTCCTCCTCATAGGCAGGATGTGATTCCCCTGGTAAAGGAAAAATCCCCCTTAGTGATCGTGTTGGATATGTATGTGGCGGAACCAAACGGACTAGAGGTGCTAAAGGAGCTACGAGCTCAACATTATCAGGGAAAAATTGTGGCCCTGGCCGGAACCTCGATGCGTTCCTTAATGTCACAGGCATCTCAGCTTGGCGTGGACCAGGTGATTGGAGGATTTCAAGGCGATGGCGGGGCGCTGAATCTTGATCAGGTGGAGTCTGCGATTAAAATGGCATTACGCTCAAGCATTGCCAAACGCGCATTTGAATTGTATGAGGCACGAGGCCGGACGAGAGGGAAGGACCTGGACGATTGGCTTGAGGCTGAGCGGGAAATTTTTACTCAAGCTAAATCGTTGTCAACAGGGGAAAGCAAAGTGAAAGCTGCACCTGAAAGCGCATCAAGGAAGCAAACGAAACCCCAAAAGAAATCTCCCAAAAGGACTTAAAACCCAATGCAATTTGGACGGCCGGACGTCCAGGAATGTCTGGCCGGAGTCATCGAGCATCAAGAAAAGCGTAAATTTCGTCTTAACCCGTCAACTGAATAGTTTTTCATTGCATTCAGCCGTTAATCATGGTGAATCTGGTTAGGGGAAGTGGAATCTTATTGCATCCGACGTCTCTCCCGGAGGGATGGGGCATTGGGGACTTAGGACCCACGGCCTATCAATTTGTCGATTTTCTAAAGGCCGCCGGTCAGAGTTGGTGGCAGATCTTGCCACTGGGCCCGACCGGGTATGGCAATTCCCCCTACATGTGTTTTTCCGCCTTTGCAGGAAACCCCTTACTCATTAGCCCGGAAAAACTTGTGGAAGATGGATTTGTATCGGCATCCGATGCGAGCCGGCCTTCGCTCTTTCCAGCCGAACGTGTGGATTACCCTCTGGTCATAGCGCAAAAGCACCTAATCTTCCAAAAGTCATTTGAGCAGTTTAAAGCCAATCCTCCAGCCGAACATCGCCAAGCCTTTTTGTTGTTTCGTGAAAAGCATGCTTCCTGGTTAGAAGACTTCTCCCTCTTTATGTCTTTGAAGGAAAGCTATGCGGGGCAAGCATGGACTCGATGGGAAAAGCCATTGATCGTTCGAGATCCTCAAGCCCTGCAGGACTGCAGTCGTCGCCTCAGGGATAAGATAGATTATCATCAGTTTCTTCAGTATCTGTTTTTTCACCAATGGTCCGCCCTGAGACAGTATGCTCATGCCAGGGGGGTCAGAATTATCGGGGACCTCCCGATTTATATCGCGCATGATAGTTCAGACGTCTGGGCGCATCCTGATTCATTTTATTTGGATGATCAATGTCAACCGTCCGTGGTGGCCGGGGTGCCGCCGGACTATTTCAGCGCAACAGGACAACGGTGGGGAAATCCGATTTACCGGTGGGACGTGAGAGCCGGGTCCGGTTACCAATGGTGGATCGATCGATTTCGTGCCAATCTTGCTCTTGTCGATATGATTCGATTGGATCATTTCCGGGGGTTTGAAGCCTATTGGGAAATCCCGGCTTCTGAACCTCATGCCATCCATGGTCGATGGGTGAAAGGTCCGGGAGGCGAATTGTTTGCAGCCGTGAAAGCGGCACTGGGTGATGTGCCGGTGATCGCCGAGGACCTTGGTGTGATCACTCCGGAGGTAGAGGCGTTACGGGATACCTGTGGTTTTCCCGGTATGCGAATTTTACAAATGGCCTTCGGCAACGATCCCAAAGCCCATCATTATCGACCCCATCACTATACCCAGAATTCCATCGTCTATACGGCCACGCATGACCATAATACGACGGTCGGGTGGTTTACCGCTGAACCGGGGAAGGAAACCACCCAATCCAAAGAGGAGATCAAGGAGGAGCGTGTGAGTGTGTTGCGTTATCTTGGGACCGACGGGCGGGACATTCATTGGGATATGATTCGACTGGCCATGAGCTCTGTGGCCCAACTCGCCATGGTTCCGCTTCAGGACGTTTTGGGATTGGGGAGTCAGTGCCGGATGAATCGCCCCGGCACGCTCAAAGGGAACTGGGAGTGGCGATTTCATCCCGATCAGCTGACGAAGGAGATTGGGGAACGGCTTAGAGATCTGACAGGTTTATTTGATCGCCTGCCAATATCCACCCTTCATGAACCCTAAAAAGTTTCAGCTTTGTGAGAAAAGGAGATC
>JBATLR010000234.1:0-2142 GCA_049289415.1 Nitrospirales bacterium | reverse complement strand
GATCAAAGCCGGGGCCTTCGATTACCTCTCCAAGCCTTTCGCATTGGAAGAAATTCGTTCCGTCGTCCGACGGGCCTGTGACCATAAACACACCCTGGAGCAGGCCCGCGTATCGATCCAGCCGCTTCTGCCAAAAGGAAATGGGATCAACCAGATACAAGGCAACAGTCCGCCGATGGTGGCCGTGTACAAACTCATCGCTCGCGTCGCACCGACGGAATCCACCGTCCTCATCCATGGTGAAACGGGAACAGGAAAGGAACTCATTGCCAGGGCCATCCATGCCAACAGTCTCCGAAGCGACGGGCCGTTTATCGCCGTGGATTGCGGCACCCTCACAGAAAATCTGCTGGAAAGTGAATTATTCGGTCACGAACGCGGCGCCTTCACGGGAGCCATCACCCTCAAAAAAGGACTCCTGGAATCGGCCAATCGAGGCACCTGCTTTCTGGATGAAATCGGCGATATCTCCCCGAACCTACAGAGCAAACTTCTCCGGGTCCTACAAGAGCATGAAATCCGTCGTGTGGGCGGCATGGAATCGATCAAAGTCGATGTCCGAATCATTGCCGCCACCAACAAACACCTCAAAAAACTTGTAGAATCCGGGAAGTTCCGGGAAGACCTGTACTATCGGCTCAACGTGGTCACGCTGCATCTGCCCTCGCTGAGAGAACGGGTCGAAGACATCCCCACACTCATCGACTACTTTCTCACCAAATATACTCAGCTCAACAATAAGGTCATCACCGGCGTACACCCACAGGCGTTAGCCCTGCTCACCAACTATTCGTGGCCGGGAAATGTGCGTGAACTCGAACATACCATTGAACGAGCCGTGGTCATGACTCCACATTCCCTCATCATGTCTCACGACCTCCCGTTAGCGCTCGTCGCGCCTCCCGCGCTACCCGACCAATCGCCATCCCACCCGGACTGGAAAACACTCGGACAACTCGAACGGGAACACATCCTCAAAGTCCTCGATGCACAGCAAGGCGACGAAAACCGCACCTCGGAACTCCTGGGCATCCACCGGAAAACCCTCCAGCGCAAACTCAAAGAATACGGTCTCCGTTAGAACTCATCCAGCCCTCCCCGCCATCTCTCCATCAGCCCTCGCCCATCCCCCTCCCAAGTTGTCATCCTGAGAGAATCGAAGGATCTAGCAAAATCATAGGACTCCTCCACCATGGCCACAGACGCTTCATCCTAATTTCTCCGTCATCCTGCCCATCCCTCCTCGCCCATCCCTCTCCCCTCGTGGTCATCCTGATCCATTCGACTACGCTCAGGACAAGGGCCAACGAAGGATCTAGCAAAGCGATAGGCCTCTCCTCAACCCGCCCACAGACGCACCATCCGGACTTCCCTCCCCTCCGGCCTGCCCCTGGTCAGTATCTGGAATCATAGAGAAAATATAGCTTCCGCTTTTTCCTGGAAGGTCCTGAATGGTTCGTCTTCTGTGATCCGACGCCTGCCGGCAGGCCCCAGGGAGGGACGCTCTTCGCAGTTCGCGGACCTTGTCTGAGCAGAGCGAGTTGGTCCGCTCTTCAAAAGATTAGCGTCCCTCCCCTCTCACCAGGCCAGACGGGGCGTCCATGGTTTTGGGTCCTTTTGCCGAAACAAAAGGACCTCGGCTACCGGGCCGACCCCCGGCACTACAAAATTATGTACATTAGTCCATAGGTTGGGTACCATTGGATTCAATATTTTAGACGCTTCGTGAAGGTAAATAGAAAATTGAAACAAGTCATTTTACCCCTTGCTCGTCGGAAAGAAACCTTCCTAATGTTTCCTTCAACCCAAAAAGGTGCCGCATGACGCACGCCGCGCTACTGGAACAGGTGACCCGCACGATCGTCGAACGGTTTCATCCCAAACGCATCCTCCTGTTTGGAAGTCACGCGCGAGGCGACGCGGGATCAGACAGCGATCTGGACGTGTTTATTGAAATGCAGACGTCACGACGTCCCCCTGAACGAGCCATCGAAGTCAGTGCCGCATTTGGACTGCGGCCATGGCCGCTCGATGTGGTCGTCTACACACCAGAAGAAGTGCAACGTCTTCGGGGAGTGAGTGGAACCCTCTTGTCGGTCATTGAGAAAGAGGGAAAAGTTCTCTATGAACAACCCTGAATCA
>JBATLR010000233.1:0-6833 GCA_049289415.1 Nitrospirales bacterium | reverse complement strand
TCATTTAGCATGTAGCTCATCCATTCCAAAAAACCGAAATTATCAACTTCGATATGATTGGATGATCAAAAAACTCATCCGATTTTTTTTAGGCTAGCGAAAGGACGCAAATATATCAATAGCGATGAATCTGGAACGGGAAACCTATAATTATCCGAAACGCAATCCAAGAAGTGAAAGGAAACGGGTTCTTGGCGACGCTGGTGAACCAGGAAGCCCAGGCATGACCTGTTGACGCGGTTCGGGATTATTCGGTTCTGCGAGGAGGATTTTGTGGATGGTGTCTCATCATCAGACAAAAGAGACATGAGAAGGAATGCGTTGAAATCATGAGGAAGATTTGGCCATCCTGACGATGGTCCCGGCGATGGTCAGTAGTTTGATCAAGCAAGTATGTTTCCATGGGGAGGCTAAGTGGATAGTGGTCGGCATGCACCTGGGTGTTGTCTTTATTGAATTATTTTTGCATGATGGCTTCATTTGAAATCTAAAAATGGGCTGATGTCAGAATTATTGTGCTTTTTTTCGAAGAAGAACGAATCCCTGCTCAAACCAAGGGAAGAATGACTCGCCCGGAAATTTCTTGTCATGGTGATGTACAAACAAGCGATTAAAAATGTCCCACTCTTTTCCGAATTAACGGATCAGGAACTCAATCTGTTGGCTGCTTCGGGAAGTCGCCAAAAGTTTCCTGACAAAAACGTCATATTCCAAGAAGGCGATTCAGGCGAAGTGTTGTTCATTATTTTGTCAGGCAAGGTTAAGGTGCTGTTAACCGGAAAAAACGGGCAGGAATTTATCCTCTCGCACTTAGGTCCAGGGAACTTTTTCGGTGAGATGGCCATTCTGGAATCGGCTCCTCGATCCGCATCAGTGGTAACGGTGGAGGCAAGTGAATTTTTTTTATTGGGGCAAACGGAATTGACGGAACTTTTAAAACACCATCCAGACATTGCTATGAAAATTCTCAAAAATCTTTCCCAACGATTGCGAACAGTCAGCGAACAGGTTCGCAGTCTCGTCATGTTTGATATATATGGGCGTGTGGGTCGATGCCTGCTAAATTTAGCAGAGTTCCAGGATGGAGTGGAGACTCATGGACAATTATTGATTTCCAATCGCCCATCCTTCCAGGAATTAGCCAACATGGTTGGATGCTCCAGGGAAACCTTGAGTCGGACCCTTAAGGCTCTCAAAGAAAACGGAAGTCTTACGGTTACCCGGAACACCATTACTATCAATAGATTATGGGAATAAAACCCAACAAATTTGGTTTGGTGTTATTGATGATTTTAAGAAAATATAGTGTGGCCGAAGTGTGAGGAGAATCACACCAAGAATGTGATGAATATCACAGACAGGAGGTCTGGAATGGGATAAATTAACAGATAGAGAAGATGTGCTGATTGTGTTTCTCTCGGAGAGGTAGTCACCCCCAGGAATCCACGACCTGAAATTGGTCGCTCATCCCTGCATTTTTTGAATATGGCAAACAATTCAGGCAAGCGTATGAATCTTTGCTCCCATTCGAGGGATTAATTGTGGACATTCGGGTATTGGGAGCCCATGGGTCCGATCTGCTTTTGAATGGACCGACCAGTCAGCATATTTGTCGGAGCGTGGGGTTTTTGGTTAATGAAGAATTGATGGTAGATGCTGGAACATTAGCATCAGGACTCACTTTAGATGAGCAAAAACGGATCACACATATCCTCTTGTCCCACTTGCATTTAGATCACGTAAAGGGCATTCCCCCACTTGTCGATAATATGTCCGGGCGGGTGGATCATCAAATCGTGGTAGCAAGTTTACCCTCGGTTTTAGTTGGACTGCAAAACCATGTCTTTAACGATTTGGTATTTCCGAATTTCTTCCATCTTCCAGAATCTCAATATTCCATGTTACGTGGCGAGGAATTGGAGCCCAAACGGGAATGGCGCTTGCCTGGAAGGCTTAGAGTAACTCCCATTCCGGTTAACCATACCGTCGAAACCGCAGGGTTTATTATTCAGGATGACGAGGTAGCCTGGATTTATAGTGGAGATACCTATGTGACGGAAAGCCTTTGGCAAGAGGCCGCCCGGATACCGAATTTAAAAGGAGTCTTTATTGAGGTATCCTTTCCCGATTCAATGAAAGACATGGCCTCTCGAAGTAAACATCTCACGCCAACTCTTTTAGCTCAGGAATATCGAAAAATTGGGAAACCTGATCTGCCCTTATATGTCTACCATATGAAGCCCACCGTACGAGACCAAATCATTGATGAAATAAGCCATCTGGACATCCCCCACGTCACCATATTGAAAGAAGGCCAGGAACTGAAATTCTAGGAGCCTGTCGGACTTCGGATGAATCAATTGCAAAAGTGTCTAAGCGGTCAAAATTTCGCAGCCTCCTTGGCCCATAGGCCCACTATGGGCCGGCAAAATCAGCAAAATCTTATCGATTCCCAAAGTCCGACAGAATCCTGGCAATGACCTTTTTCTTTTAACTCTTCTGTTCCCCACGTTCATTTCCCAAGCGTCACCTGCCTCTCAGACAATCGATTGGCGTTGGTTTGTCCTTTTTTCTTCAAACCGACTACGCCTACAACAATCCCAATATCTGCGTTGGAGCCTACAGACTTTTTATATTGGGAGTGTTGAATAATAATTTTCAACGGCATATTGACCCACAGGCACGTTGCATATCAGAGGCCTCGGGGCCGGTTCAAAAAAGTTCGGTCCAACAAGGCCGAGGTCATTTTGGCGCGCAGAGCATACTTCCAGTACGTGAGCGTGAGCACGGAAACATGGCGAGAACGCCGCTGGCGGCTTTTTTCAACAGCCCCATATTCTCTCTCAGAAAAAGAATCTCAATCCATCAGTCCTGTCCTGAATAATTTGAGAGAGACCATGGAGTATTCGGACTAAAAGACAATACATGGACCTCAATGATTGCCCCTGGGACATTCAAGGACAAGGAGTCGTCAACCAAGGCATGTATCTAAATAGATAAATTATGTATCCAAATAGATACTCTCCCGTGGTGTCTGGAATGGCAAAAAAAATTGAAATATTTTGAAAACGGAAATATCTGTTTTCAGCCAATTGGTTATCTTCAAGGAAATCGGTAAGAGCACTGAACATACGGATGGTATTGAAGTTGCCTCAATGACAACTAATGTGATCAAAATCACAAAAACCATGAGCCTCAATCATCTCCATGGCACGATCTCCCAATCCATGAGAAAGGATTGTAGGTGTCGCGACAAATACAGAGAGAGTAGCTTGGGCTCGTGTTTCTGAACACGCAATCGTTTCTTCCTAATGAACATGCCTCTCTGGGTTTGGTTCCTCGCTGTCGCCAAGGAATTCATGACAAGAGGAGACGGATTCGGAAGTAGGTAGAAGGTGCGGATCACGGATGCTCCCTCCTCCTCACAAGTCTCAGATTTTGAAAAACAGGATTCGTCAAGTCGTTGAGGCATAGGAGCGATTCGATGACCCGTTGTGCAGAAATGTGAGGGAAGGAACATGCCCATGCAACAAGAAACCGTCATCTTTAACCGACAGATCATCCGTCTCTTCAAAGGTATTCTCAAAGCATGGGAACAATGGGTGGATGAGGTCGAATATGTCAAATGCCACAAAGGGCGCGGTGTTGAGACCAAAGATTTGGCGCCACGAATTATCAGAAAAAAAGAAGGAGATCCAAATGGCAGAACCATGAACCCGTAATGGACTCTAACCTTCGTACGCTTTCTCCCCTCGCGTCATTCGACGCCTCGTGTCGTCAAAGCCTCCGAATCCAAGCAACGGGATCGTTGCTAGAAACTCTGAGAGAAAGTGGAGTGAAATGTTGTATGGATATTCTCATCCAAAAATCCCCGGTTTCCGCTCACCAACACATCGAAAGACGAGAACGCAGAACACACCTTCTCCATACACTAAACGCCGGTGAAATATGATTATGAACGCGGTCCCTGTCTGTTCCCCTTGGCTATTGTGTCTCAGTTTCTTGGCTGTCGGACTGACCACGTCGTTCACATCGGCTGCGGAATGCAATCCGATTGTGGCGACGGTCGTGTCCGTTCAGGGCAGCGTGGAGGTGCGCCGCGTGAATGTCGAGCAGTGGCAGCCGGTGAGTCTCAACGATGTCTTCTGTGCCGGGGATCGCATTCGGGTAGGGGACGGAAGCCGGGCGGAGATCGCCCTCGCCAATCGAGCAGTACTCCGGTTGGATCAAAATACCACCATCACTCTGGGAGGAGTGCAAAAAGAGCAGGCAGTTCAGGTCGTCCTCATCAAAAGTGCCACCGATGTTTTCACCCGTACCATTCGCGCGGGAGGGGTAGGCGCCTCATTCGTCAATGCAGGTGTGGGGGGGGGGACGGAAGGATTGATTCTGATCGGAAACACTCAAACGGAAATCACCATCCTTGATGGGAAGGGTGTGGTCGCCAACGACCCATGAACGTGTTCGACCACCGGGTGGGAATAGGATGTTTCAGCAAAAGGACACGCGCTGATGAAACCAAACGTCGTCAAATCCCCTGATGGGCATGATGCTGAAGATGGGATCCAATGAGGAATAGCCGGTGCTCCAATGTTCTTTGTTATGGACTGACTGCATTGGGGGTGCCTCCTCTTAAGGATTTCGTTGAAGTGAGCAAAGCACTTTCTCGTTCATCCATCGGCAAAGGAAAAACCAATCAGAAGAGTGAGATGCAAGTGGCATTCAACGTCGAAACCAATCATGCATTGACCAGTTGTATGAAAATTTATGAATCATGTGGGTAGTCTGTTTGGGATGGCTCACACAACTTCATGGGAGAAACATCTGTGGAATTGGAATGCAAATCCTCCTCGTTTCAGATGTCGGTTCCGGACCGGCGTAAAGAGCCTCGCCGGATAGAAGACCGACGATTGATACAGCGCAATCGGGAGTTGGAAGCGGCCCGCCGCATGACGGAAGTGCTTTTTCAGAATCTTCACACCGATGAGCTGGTTGAAAAAACACTCACCATTGCTCTGGAGGTTGTTGGAGCGGAGAGCGGATCTATTCTTCTCGCCAGTCAGGATTCCGAGGAGCTCGTGTTCCGGCATTCCATTGGAGCCAGCCCGGTAGAAACCGGCACAGCGATTCCATGGGACAAGGGGATTGCCGGGGCCGTGTTTCATTCGGGACAGCCGATCGTGATCCCGGATGTCAAACGGGATCAACGGCATTATGAAGCCATCGATGTGTTAACCGAACACGTAACACGGGATATGATCGCTCTGCCCTTAAAGCGGTGGGAAGGAAAGCCTATCGGTGTGTTGGAAGTCCTGAATAAACGCGAATCGCTTCTTGATGAAGAAGACGTGGCCATCCTGACAATTGTGTCCGCCTTTGCCGCTAATTCGATTGAGCAATCCCGTCTTTATCGGAAAGCGAAGCTCGCCGTCATCGTGCGAATGTTGGGTGATGTCAGTCATGACATTAAGAATATGTTGATGCCGGTGTTATCAGGGGCCCAATTATTGGAGGATGAATTGGACGAGCAATTTCCTCATTGGATCGACGTGAAGATGAAAGGGGCTGAGACGAGTTATGCCAACTGTCAGGAACTCACCAGGATGATTGTGAACAATGCCAGGCGGATACAACGGCGCGTGCGGGAAATTGCCGATGCGGTCAAAGGTGTCACGAGTCCTCCCCATTTTGCCCCCTGCCAGATATCGGCTGTGGTGAGGGCCGTGTTCGCAACCCTTAAAACCTATGCGGCGGAGCAGGCGGTCCTTCTTGAAGCCGACGGTCTGAACAGACTCCCAGTCATTGAAGCGGATGAACACCGTCTCTTTACCGCTTTTTACAACCTCATCAGCAATGCCATTCCTGAGATTCCCGGAGGAGGCCTGATCTCGGTATCTGGAGAGGAGGACAATCCGGGGGAGGGGATTCTCGTCACTGTTTCTGACAATGGTCGGGGCATGTGTCCCGAAGTGCGGGATCGCCTTTTTCACTCGAATGCCATCACCACCAAGCAGGAAGGGACGGGGCTGGGGACCAAAATTGTCAAAGATGTGGTGGATGCCCATGGAGGACGCATTGATGTAGAAAGTGAGTTGGGTGTGGGCACAACGTTTTATCTGCATCTTCCTGTGCACCCTCCTCCACCGAGATTGTGAAAATTGTCCCGACGGCTGGTCTTCTTCTATTGTGAGGAGGGCTGATTGGTATGTGCTTCTCAGGGGACGACGATGATGGAGCTGATGGGATAGGTCGTTCGGAAATGTCCACATGGAGCAGTGGGTACTGACGGTTCTGGTGGTATCTTCAGGAATGAGATTCCCAGAATCAGGGGAGAGGCATTCGTGGCCAAACTCATTAAGGCCGGTTTGTTTGGTCTGCTCATTGGTATCGTTGGAGTTGTTCTCAGTGTTGTCCCTCTCTCTCGTAGTTTTGAAGAAGATGTTGGATTAGGTCTCTTGTTCCAATTGCGAGGCGTCAGGCCGCCACCGACTGACGTCGTGGTCATTCGTATTGATCATGATTCTTCAGCGGGCTTCAACCTCCCAGACAATCCCGATGAATGGCCTCGCACTCTTTATGCGCGGCTAACGGAGCGGCTGGTGCAAGCCGGAGCCAGGGTCATAATCTTTGACGTGAATTTTCTGGAAGCCCGATCGCCGGAGGAGGATGGATATTTTGAAAATGTGATTAAAAAAGCCGGGAATGTCGTGTTGGCGGATACGTTGATCGCCAAGGACGTTCCCATGGGTATGATGGCAGAGGCCCGGGCTGACGCCGATCGCATCGTGAAAATCTCCAAACCATTTGCAGCCTTTAAGGAAGCGGCCGCCGGA
>JBATLR010000232.1:0-7156 GCA_049289415.1 Nitrospirales bacterium | reverse complement strand
TCACGGGCCTGGACCTGGTGGAACTGATGATCCGCGTGGCAGCGGGCGAAAAGCTCCCACTGACCCAAGCCGAGGTGAAGCGCGATGGCTGGGCCATCGACTAAGAGAAACATCTCGCAAGTCTTCTTTTTCTTGAGGTGAGTGATAAAACTGGTCGTATTTTTGTTTCATTTGTCCCTCTCCCCTACCGCTAGTATGGGTTGCCAAAGCAGAACCTAAAAGTGGTTTTAAGGGATGGCACCATATCTACTCTTCCCTGCTGCAAGACAGATCCGCTAGCCATTTTCGAATTCCGCCGGCAAAATTATTGACCATGTTCTGCAACGAATACTTTTTCGCACTCTCCTGGCAACCTCGTTGCATGAGTGCTTGTAATGATTCAGAGTTCAAGTACTCGACGACGGCGTTTGCAAATGCGTCGGTTGAATTAGGCGTGATAGCACCATTCACCCCATTCACGAGATAGGCAATTTCCGGACTGTGAATAGGTATATCGGTCGTAAACAGAGGTGTGCCAGCAACGAAACTATCGACGACGGCTAGTCCAACCATTCCTGGCATTAATAAGGCCTTACTGATTAAAAAATAGGGAACACGATCCACCCCATGCTTTGGCCCCACGTAATGGAGCCACCCTGTTGTCCTTGCAGCGGTTTCGACGAGATGTTGATCAGGCCCATCACCCACAATGATCAATTCAAAATCCGGCAACAAATATTTCATTTTCAAACAGGCTTCAAGCAAAAAAAGTATGCGTTTTTCGGAATAGATTCCACCACAGTACACACACACGTTGCTGCTTGTTATTCCTAGTTCCCTTTTTATTTCGGCAAGATGACAGGGCTGGATACTCGCTTTTGCCTCGACGAATTCCCGAGTATCAATGGTGTTTTGAACGATAGTAATTTTTTCTTCTGAAAAACCAGCGTTCCTCAGAATGTCTGCACTAAAAGCCGTGTAGGCGAACCACCAGTCGGCCTGACCTAAAAGCGGGCGCTTAAGCCGTTCGCTTGGACTGTGTTTGCTTTTGGCCTGCAGATTTTCTCCATGTCCCCAATAGGCTAAACGAGGATGTCTTTTTAATCTTCGACGAAGAACAAGATAATAATTAATCAGCAATCGGTTTGCCTGTTCAACAATAACACAGTCAACACCTGATACATATTTCAGTACCGGTTGCAAGACAAGTTCTTGGTTCCCGAGTGACCAATACCGGTTTTCCACCCGCATGGCCCATGGTTCGTCGATGGGTAGGGTGCGGGGCACCGTACCTCTTTTTTCCTGACCATATATTAAGCTGAGACTAATGCCATGGAGAGCCAGCTCGTGATGCAATTGACGAAAAAATCTTACTCTATAATACGGAAGGATCCTCTGAATAATTGCAACCCTGCACATAAGTCTCGATTTGAGGTGGAGTATGTGAAATGTATTTAGAAGAGCGCCCAAAAACTATACGTTCACCGGTTTGAAGCTTTCCCCTGCCACCCTTGCTAAACAATCCTTCACTTTACCAAAAAATGCCTAGGATCGTACCAGAAGATTAGTTGCTCAGAAATCTCCCTTACCATCGGGGATTTGCTCAAATAGACTATTTGGATAGGGTCAACAGCGATTTCAGGAAACGTTGCCTGCTGACGGTATTCGCCCATCCGTTCCGTTTTTTTCAGCGGTAAGAATGGCCACTTGCCTCTCAAGCAGGATCACGAATAAAAAAATATGTGTGCCGTTTCCGAGTAGTGACCCTTGCTTAAAAGACAACAAAAAGGCAAAAACAAAACTGGCGACAAGCGTGGCCCAAATACCTCGTTGAATAGGATCATATTTTGAAAAGTTGTATGCTGTACGTATCGTTCGAAAGGATACCCATAAAAGTAAAATAAAAATTCCCAATCCAAATATTCCCTCTTCCCCTAATATTTCTATCGTAAGGACATGGGTATAATAGCCCGCAATGTTACCTGCAAACGAAGCCGAATTCCCGAGCCCCAAAATAAAGGCTGCAGGATCGCCGGATGAGGCCCTCCACCAATAATGGAGTAATTGCGAAGCCGCGTGAACCCGAAGATCCCAATCCGATTCAAACGTCGATGACGACCAACGGTCCTCAATTGAAGTAAAGGAATTGAGGGCATAGAGAGACACTGATACCAAACCTATGCCCAGGAAAGCCCAGGCCACATACTGCTTCAAATTAGATACTGGTCTGCTAAAAGGCAAAAACACCATTGGAATAGATACCATCAGGATGAATTGCCCGCGAGTTTCCGATTTAATAACGAGAATGATACTTGCTACTATCGCGAGAAATCTTATCGCCGTCCATTTCAAGCTCCTGTCATGATTGAGCAAGATCGCGGCCAATGTGACCAAGCCTGCCATTTCAGGAAATGCTAGTGGGTCAAAAATTGTTTGGCTTGGATCCCAGAATGTCCGAATGTCCCGTACCTCCCAATCCACAAACAGATCAACGAGAGTCGCCAATACAGCACCAAGGTATACAACCGCACACAATCCGTCTTGTAGGTCGGTTGTGTGCCGAAATAATAATGGCACTAAAAACAGATTAAGCACTATATAAGGCAAGTTGTAGCTCCATTGCTCAACCCCTTTCCCAAATGCCAGAGACCAGGAGAGGGAGATGGCAGCATAAAAAAAGAGGCAGGTAGTTGCTATCTGCACCCACGGGAGCATGCGACGCGGACGAAAGGCAAAGGGTTGAGCACGAAGGATACCCAGCCCAACCAAAGCAACCATGAACAAGTTGGTAAATTTATCATACTGGAATAGAAGTGGATGGGCCATTTGACCCCAGAAATCAAGGACCTTCACGCAGATCAGACTGGCCAGGGCTATCGCTGGACGAAGCCAGGTTCCCACAAGTAGCGCAATGAGGATGCATACATAAATCCCTAATGTAACCATGGAGTTAGCTTTGTTAATCGCCTTTTGAAATACTTTTCAAAATAGGCAGCACAAAATTGCCATTTTTGCCCTGTGAGGGATCTAAGGTGTGGAAGGATCTGAGACGGAAATTCGCCTGCCAATTCTCAGGAAAACGGATTTAGTTTTACAGCAGTTTTCCAAAAGTGAATATTTTCTCAGCCTGGGATGAAAAACCTAATCGGTGAGTCTTTTTGGGCCTCAACAATTTGGGGATTAAATTTCACGAAACCCGGATAGAACCAGGTTCCCAGGGAAACGACACGAGGTTTTGCCATATTCCTATTGATTTGAGGGGGACATCGTGCAGGGTTTCAGCCAACTTAGAAAAAGGTGTGCTCCCCCGGGAGGCCTGATAACACAACCCCGGCATTATTTTATGGGAACTGTCTTTCCGTGGTCTTCGGATGCCTCAAGAAATTCCACATAGTTCATGAGAAAAGGGAGTACCACAATTGATGAACATATTGATCCTTAAATACAGGGCCTCTTTCCAATTTTTCAATCCACAATATGCATAAGCCCCGGCGTTACCAACTAATGACGCTCCTCAATGGCATCGACAAGAATCCTAGAAAAGTTTTCCAGATTGTGGGAGGCGTAGGCTAAACGGGCGTTCTCCCCATATTGTTGGGCGACTTTTTCATTCCGACTTAACTCTCCAATGGCTTTGGCAATTGCGGAGGGGCTAGAGGAAGACACGACG
The DNA here is from genome assembly GCA_049289415.1 of Nitrospirales bacterium. Lineage (GTDB taxonomy): Bacteria > Nitrospirota > Nitrospiria > Nitrospirales > UBA8639 > Nitrospira_E. Next base: position 3,507 of record JBATLR010000232.1, on the reverse strand, counting down.
ATGCCGGATGTAAATCGATTGGTTAACGAGCCTATTAATCCCTCCTCACACGCAAGAACCGGTAGCCCCATGACACCCGCTTGCACGAGGACCCCGCTCATGTGGTAATGCCCTTGATAGCCAAGCCAAACCACGTCAGCAGCGGAGAATACCATACTTTCTTCCTCCATACTCAGAAATCGATTTATTTGATGAATCCGGCCACGCATGTTCAAGTTAGTGCTCAATGAAGACAGAAGAAATCTTTCCACTTCTTCATCCTGCTTCCCTGCAAACAGCAGATGCCCTTCGGAAGGAAAGTTCCCGTCCTCCGTTGCCCGCATTAATACTTCGATCCCTTTCCGCAAGGATAGGGACCCGTAAACCAGGACGATGAAACCATGTTTGGAAATTCCTAATTTATGCCTTGCTTGCTCTTGGCTCATTGAACATTTTGTTTCCGTACTGTCCGGAATAAAAACCAGACGGACTCCCTGAGGGAGCGAGAGACTTTCAGTGTACTCCTTCAGGGTCACATCAATCGTAAATAGAGCGCGAAGGAATGAATTACGAAGGAGTCGAAAAAACAATCGTTCTTTGATCGAATCCAAAGCACCAGGGGGAGCTTTGACACCCCATGCAGAATGATGGAATCCTGCCCGCATGACGAGCCCGGCCCAAGGGGTTCTGGCAAAAGGCGATCCGAGAATCGCGAAGGCATAAGTGCAATAATCCAGGTAAGGCACCATAACGAAATCAACTCGGGCATTTTGAATGGCCCGCTTGTAAAAGTCTTGAAAAATGGCTCGAAATTTGATCATTTTATGTATCATCTTAAAGGGATTTCTGGCGGACGTGTCGTATTTATGGAAGTCACTGGTAATGAACGAAATATTTTTGTCCTGTGAGGATAACATCGCTTGAATCGTCGAATGCTGAAGACTCTCCTTGAACGTGCCGATCTGGACCTGATGCCCTTTTGAAATAAGGGCACGGACCATCCATTGAAGGTAAACCCCATGGTGCCCGGCTACGAACGGTTCTATGATGAGTATGTTCATAAACTTGGCCAAAATAACCCTAGTTGCCTAGCATAAGCGTGGGTTCAAAGTATTTGTTAGCAATTTCATGATTTTTCAGATTCCTTTCGCACACAAAATCCCCAGATGTCATTCATTTGGAAGCTCGCCTTCTTGTGCTATCACATCAGCAGCAGTGCAGGAGCATAGGAGATGACAACAACCATTGGGGAAAACGAGGTCGGGCACAAAGGGCGATTATTGTCGAGGAATAAACAGTATCCCAATTGATTAGATAGTCTTGGTAAGCCAGGGTCAGTATTCGTGATTCTCTTTGGCATAGACGATTCAAATCAAATTCGTACTCAATCTGGCAGGCACCCGGTGAACAAAGCTTCCTACCAGTAGGGAGAAAGGAGTCCCAGTTATCTACCCCAACCCGCCTGCCGTTTAAGCACCCAATAATCCACAAAAGATTCATTATTTTCATAGCTAACTGAGCACCAGCATTCCAGACAAGCCAAGCTACTTCGACCTAAGAAAAAAACTCAGCCACAGGCAAGCTACCAATGAACCAGCTCAAACCCAGTTAGAGGGAGATATTTGCAAAGAGGGATTAATGTCTCCCTGTCAATACTTCCATTCATAGGAGGATACAGGTAATGTACCTTTTAATATCCCCGCAATCATTTTGATCCATTTTTGTTTCCACCTTTTAACCAGCGCATTCTTAAATATAGCCATTGTAAAATTTTGCTTTTGTATTGGTTTGTTGCCATTAAAACTCATAAGTTTCTGTTAATTTATTAGCTTTTAAACTTAACATTTTAAAATAGTTTCAACAAACTCTCCTCAAAAAAACACTATATAAATGTGGTATGGCAAATCCTTGCAATGGGCTATTTCTCAATCACTCTATGGCGTACCTAATCTGTTCAGCCGGTTGGTTGTCGCAAGGATGGCCTTGCTCAAAGAGAGCAGCGCGTTATCCAAACAACTGATGGACAAAGCCACTGCTCGGCACCTTATTGAATCGGGCCAGCTCACGCTGCCTCAAGATCGGGCCTAACGATGATCGCTCATGAGTATTCAGATCTGCCGCATGACCTGAATGCGACGTGCAAACATAGCCGCCCTCGGATGAGCCAGGACAATCCGTTCAGCGAAAGTTAGAAAAAAACGCAAATGTAGCAACCTGACTATCTGATTATCCAGACCGTTTCCATTGATGTTTCATAGCTGAGCGCTGGTGAAAATTCCTTCGTTTGTTATAATTTCACCCACTATATAATCGGTATGGCAGGATTTAGCCCGACCAAAACTGCACTAGGTGTTACCATGTGGTGGCCCGAGAGAAACAGCGAGCACCTGATGACCGGCAGGCTCGTTACCTAGAAGGGGTTGTCCGTCTTAGTGGACCGATTGTGGCAAGGCAGCTCGAGTCTGCTATAATGGAGCCCCTTCGACCGCAGGGACACCAATAATTTGGAGTACCTCATGTCGCAATTGGAAATGAACTCACACAGACAGCTGAACCCATTTCTCTACGACCTTACTATTCTCTAGACGCCGGATGCAGAATTCCCTAACAATGCATGACGGACTCGTTCGGTTGCCGTGCGCGTTCCTGCCCGACAAGATCATCCGAGGCTTACACCGGTATGGCTTTCCAATATTCGGGAATCGCTTGTACCGGGCCGGATCATATGCAGCACGCAACCCCAAGGGGGAAGGCCGAGTCTTTCTGCGCGTGGATGATTTTCCGCGATGGGACCTACCTACCGAACGCTTCCTCGAGTTTCACCAGCGCATGCGCCTCCGTCATGTCCCCTATCTGCTTGGAGTGACCCCTTTCTTAGACTTCCACGGCACAGGCCCCCGGCGCATCGACCAAAAAGAACTCGACGTACTGCGATCCCTCCTGGACGATGGAGTGGAACTGGCGCTGCACGGGTTCACACACAAGTACAGGCTGTCCGAATTTGGTCATCCCTGTGAAACAGATTTCTACACGGATGCCGAACTTCAGGAATGGCTGGAGCGTGCGTTCGCGTGGTTCTCAGAGAATGGTCTTCCGCATCCGAAGCACTACATTCCCCCGTTTAATACTTTCAGCAAGCGGGATTTCGATACAATTAGCCAGCGGATACCCTGTATTCACGGCGGTCCGCTATCCATCTCCACCTTTGGTCCGTATCGGACCTCTCAGCTTGAAGGCCCCGAGCGCGCCTATTTCCCCTGCTACGAGCCGTTCTATAATCGGGCCGCCCGGCTCACGCACCTCATCAAGCTAGCCCCCTCGCGCTTACGCCACGACGAGGACTACTGGGTAACCCTCCATTGGTCGTGGGAGGGCGACTCGGATTTTCGAGACATCGATCCGCTTCTCGACATCCTGATGCGTCCCCCCTTGCGAGTCTGCGCTCCGAACCAATTTTTTCCCGGACCGATGCAGCCGCACACGGAAGCCAACGATGAACCCAGACAAAGATGAGCTGGAGGGGCGGAT
>JBATLR010000231.1:0-12996 GCA_049289415.1 Nitrospirales bacterium | reverse complement strand
CTGTGCGCCACATTCCCATCACCTAGGAGGTGAAAGTCTGTGACAGGTCCTTCTGACCAAAGAAATAGGGTTTCCCTCTCTCTCATGAACCTATGAGAAATCGAAAGGGAGGTGGTTATGTTTGAGTTGCTCATTATCGGTTGTATTAGCGCGATCATCTTGATAAATGCGCTGATTCTGAAATGGTTCATTACATTTTTTGAATGAACTATCCAAGAAACAGGCCCAAACTTTTGAAAATACCAGAGCTTTAAGGCTTGGACGTTCTTGGTGTGAAACAAGGCTGCTCGTATGAGAGTTCGTTTCACATAGTCGAATCTACTTCGTGAGGTCCAACGATGAGTCAATCCCAACTGAGTCAAAGATGGAATGGACGGCGCGTGGGCACCTTCACCTTCATTGGTATAGGCCTGCTAATCGCTGGTATATGCTTGGGCCTGGGAATCGCTGGGGACTCGAGTCTCCTGCCAGGCCTCTCACCACAATTGAAAGTTAGTGGTACGCCTCTTTCGGATTCCTCCCCACAACCCTTGGTGTCTGGTGCACAACCATTGGGACAACAAGACGCCCAGGCTCAGAGCACCGCCCTTACTCAGGTTGCCAAGCTGGCGCGTCCCGCTGTGGTCAATATTGCCACATCCGGCGCAGCCAAAAGCTTGGAGCCATTGCAATCACCATTTTTTGATAATCCCTTCTTCCGTCGATTTTTTGGGGATGAATTTGAGCGACGGTTCGAACCGCCTCCCTCCCCTCGTCAAGAAGGTGGAGGTTCGGGAGTCATTGTGAGTCCCGATGGGTATATCATCACGAATAATCATGTGATTGAAAATAGTGATGCCATTCAAGTGCTGTTATCCGATAAGCGAACCTTTACAGCCAAGGTCATAGGGACTGATCCCAAAACAGATCTGGCTCTACTCAAAATAGATGCCAAGGGTCTGCCTGTCTTGTCATGGGGAGATTCCCAGCAATTACAGGTCGGTGAAATTGTGATGGCCGTTGGCAATCCATTTGGGCTGAGCCAAACCGTCACCATGGGAATTGTCAGTGCGGTGGGTCGGGCCAATGTGGGGATTGTCGATTATGAGGACTTCATTCAGACCGATGCAGCGATCAATCCCGGCAATTCGGGTGGGGCCTTAGTGAATCTCCAGGGAGAGTTGATCGGGATCAATACGGCCATTTTCAGCCGGTCCGGCGGATATATGGGCATTGGCTTTGCCATTCCCAGCAACATGGCCAAGTCCATTCAGTCCAGTCTTATTCAGCATGGGAAGGTGGTCAGAGGATGGCTGGGCGTTTCGATTCAGGACCTCACGCCAGATCTCCAAGCCCAATTTGATACTCCGGATACGCAGGGGGCCCTGGTCAGCGAAGTGATGGAAGACAGCCCTGCGAAAAAAGCCGCTATCCAACGCGGAGATATCATTCGAAAATATGATTCGCAGACCGTGACCGACACTCGGCATCTCCGCTCTTTGGTGGCGGAAAGTGTGCCCAATTCCCCCGTGACATTACATGTCCTCCGGGATGGAACCCCCCGTGAATTACAAGTGACCCTTTCGGAAATGCCTAAAGATGTCAGGGCACTCGCCTCGACAGGGGAAGTGAGAGGACATCATGCCTTATCGGGGATCACCGTGGAATCCATGCCCTTAGGGGAAAGGGGCATGAAAGTGACAAAGGTTGATCCCGAGAGTGCCGCTACCCGGGCCGGCATACGGGAAGGCGACATTATTCTCGAAATTAATCGTGAGGCCGTCAACAACGCGGATGACTTTCAACGGTTAACAGGGCAACTCGAATCCAAGGATAGAGTTTTGCTGCTCCTCCAACGCGGACGGAGCACGATCTTTTTCTCGGTTACCCCTTAATTTTATGGGGGGAGGTGTCTACATCATCCTGGAAAATGGGGGCACCCATTGAGTGCCCCCAAACCGAAAAACTGAGCCCCCACAAATTTTGTCATGAAATTTATTGAGCGTGCGAATCCTGCTTCGTACGAGACCAACTATCATCTGAGTCCCCCCGACCCATCGCTACCCCGCTACGAAATTTCCTTAAAAGGGCGTTCACAGGCTCATCCTCAGCTCTTGTTTTCTTTTAGGGAAACACGCTAGCTTTACACCTTGTGGTCTCCATGAGCCTAGCCCTTTCTTAAATTAGTCAAGGATTTTCATTTATGGCATCTGCACAACAAGATTTTTACGACATACTGGGGGTCAAAAAAACCGTCGACGCGAAAGAACTCAAAAAAGCCTATCGTCGACTGGCACGCCAATATCATCCGGATTTACATCCCGGCGAAAAAAAGACGGAAATGGAAAAGAAATTTAAAGAGTTGAATGAAGCCTATGAAGTCCTTGGGGATGAGGAAAACAGAAAAAAGTACGATCAATACGGCATGAACTGGAAAGAAGCCGAGGCCTATGAACGGGCCCGCCAACAGGGCGGCGGAGCGTATCCGGGGGGAGGTCCTGGTGGATTTACCCAGGGAGGCGCTGATTTCAGTGATATTTTTGAGAACATGTTTCGACAGGGGGCTCAACGGGAGGGGGCCGGCTTTCGCGGCTTCGCCATGGCGGGGGCCGACATGGAGGCCAATCTGCCGATTTCTCTTCGGGAAGCCTTCACCGGCACGCGCCGGGCCTTAAATCTTTCTGATGCCGGGGGAACGCCTCGTTCAATCGAAGTTCGCATTCCAGCCGGAGTTCGAGATGGCGAACGTCTTCGGGTGAAAGGAAAAGGCGCGCCTGGTCGCGGAGGAGGACCACCGGGGGATTTATTCTTTTATGTACAAATTGCCCCTCATCCCGTGTTTCAACGCAAAGATTCAGATATTGTGGTCACTCTTCCGCTTTGGCCGTGGGAGGCCGTATTGGGTACCGACATTCCGGTGCCCACGTTATCAGGAACGGTCCGACTAAAAGTTCCCGCCGGGAGTCAATCCCAACAACGAATGCGATTAAAGGGCAAGGGACTGCCCAAACGAACAGGAGGGCATGGAGATCAATTTGTGGTTCTGGACATCGTCACCCCTGAGACTCCTTCTTCCGAGGAACAACAACTCTATGAGCAATTAGCTAAGTTCGAGCACCCTGATCCCCGTTCAACCCTTCTACGTGAGGCCGCCAATGACTGACAACCCAGAACCATCCTTAGAACAGGTTACTGCGGAAATCATCACCTTCGGGAGAATTCGCCGTGAAGAAGTCTGTACCCGATTAGGGATCGGCGAAGACATGCTGGAGGTCTGTTTGCAATGGGAAATTATTCAACCACCGGAACCGGACCCGGAGGGGATGCTGTTGTTTCCCGAAGACGCCATTGACCGGTTAAGCCGCGGGCTCCGGTTACATCGAGACTTAGGGATTAACTGGCCGGGAGTCAGCGTAGCTTTGGAATTGTTGGATCGCATCGAAGAACTGGAACAACAGATCCACAATTTTTCCAACCAGTAAGCTCAGGCGGTCCCTCTATTCTCAAGAACAACTTTCGAGAACGACTCAACAAGCCCACCCTTCAGAACCGCCGGTCAGTAAACTTTCAGGTCTTACTCCCAGTCTTCCTTGCAAATGTCGAACAGACAAATTAAGCGATGGCCGCGCCCACCGGTGACGCCTATCATTTGCAACCACGTCGGGACATGACCCAGGGTCCCCCACCATTCTCTCTGCCAGTTTCCATCCGGATCGCCCTAAATCCTCATTTGGTGTGTCACCTGTCAATTTAGCAGGCGGTGGACAATCTCAAAATTCTTCTGAGAGCTTATCGGGATCCTAAAATTTACGTTCGTCCATGAGCCAAGCAGGATGTTCAAAAAGTCCCATCGGCTAGACACTTCACCAGACTCCTTAGCCAGCACGCACGAGACCATAATTGCCCATCTTTTGAGGCATGTTCATGTCAGTCTCACCCCAGCTATAAATTGTAGTCACTACGGCGCTCCATTGAATCGGAAATCATTTGGATTTCACCTGATCTATTGGCACTCAAGAAAATGATGGAAAAGCCCAATGAGATCATCCAACAATCAACCTGTACGGTAGGGCAATCATCAGGATAAGGAGCGCTTCATGAGGTTTCTCTTCATCATATTCATCGGCATCCTGTTGTCTGCGTTGGTGGCAACGGCCGTCGGTTCCTTATCGGGCGAACTGATTAATCGACTTTTTTTAACCGTGAATGAGACATTGATCCAATAATATTGTGCCTTTCTCCCCAAGCAAGACCACTCATATATCAGCACCGCTCTCCACGAAGTCCAGACAATAGCTCTCACCCCAAATCTTGACACCCGTGACACTCTGAAGTCTGCGATTCAAGTCGACGGTGGGCCATATCCCACCATTGTCAAACTGCCTGATGGGACATTTCCCTTTCCAAGTTCAACAAACATCGGTTGAAAGTTCATCACCCCCCACTATGTGGGTTGGGGCAAAGTGGGACGGATGAACGCTTTCGCTATGTAGCAGGATGGGACATTTTCAACCTGCCTTCCTATTCAATAAATAGTCAACGACACCAAAATTTTTCTTGTGGGTGACATTTTTGCTCTTTCTTATACAGAAAGATTCGATCACACACCGCGGCATGAATCTTGGACTTACTGAAGATTGGCGTCACACCAGGAATGGATTCACTATAAAAAGCGAGGCACTGATGATGGCAATATCAAAATCAAAACGGCAAGGTTATTCCACATCGTATAAGAAGAAAGAACTGACAGGGGATGATCCCTATTCAATGAAAGCGGCCCCCAAGGGATTCCTTCAATGTCCGGAATGTCAGGCCGTGTATCACCGAAAACGTTGGAGCCTTCCAGGAATATCCTCGCCTCGTTCGTCCAAATCAACCGCAGGTGCCCCCAAAAAACCAACCAGGCAAGTCATGGTTCCACAGAGTTTTGTCTGTCCTGCCTGCCGGAAATTACGAGACGGCTACGCGGAAGGCTACCTCGCCATTCACTGGCCGAACTGGGGCACACACAAAGCTGAGGTCTTAGGTCTCATTCATAACGAGGAAAGTCAGGCGAGTCGCAACAATCCTCTGGAACGGATCATGGCCATTCGCACACGTCCTGACGGAGCGGATATCGAAACAACCACCGAACACTTTGCCCAACGCCTGGGCAAACATCTCGATCGGGCTTTCAAAGGAAAGATCACCTACCAATGGTCACATAAAGATAAATTGGCGAGAGTCGAATGGCAAGGCCCCAAACGCTCGGTACGTCTGGGCCAAAAATCCAAAACATCACAATCTCAAAAATAAGGCGGACCGCTTTCGCGTCCCGGGCCTCACCCGATTATGCCTTATGGACACTCACAAGGAGAGACATCTCATGAAATCTCACATCATGGTTTGGAGTCTGATACTGCTAATCGGGTGGCCCTTACCCACTATAGCCCAGGAACCGCAAGTCGATCCCCTACAAGGCGAGGTTGTGTATCAGGCCCACTGCATGAGGTGCCACGGTATTCAGGGAAAAGGCGATGGACCCGACGCTGCCGCGCTCGTCGTCCCCCCCGCCAATTTTCAACGCATGGAATCCCGGGCCAAATCGGAGACGGACCTTCGTTCAGCAATCATCTGGGGACTGGCCTTCAGTCCTATGCACGGGTGGTGGGACAAACTCAGTGTCGAAGAAATTCGCGCGGTCACCGCCTACATCAGACGAATAGCGCCTTATGAACCTTCGGTGCCATAAGGAAAAGGACCGCCATGAATCTTTAAGAAAGGGCTAGCTTTAGGGGATTCACTCAGGGTTAAATACAACATCCTTGAAAAAGGTAGGGCTTGTTTCTCATTTTTATACCAGAGAGGAATTCCTATGAGACTCACAATTCTACTCCTTATCATGATGGGACCCCTTGCCGGATTCGACAACCTATGGATGACCGAGGCAAAAGCCCAATCAGGCCTTCCCTCCCAAATGGCCACCACCGAATCACCTTCGGTCTCTAGTGAGGAAACAATCAAGGCGGATCCGGTTTGCGACCCAAGCCGCCGGCCAAAAATTACAAAAATTGAACCCGATGAGTTTCAGGCAGGTGCTAAAGTGGTCATCATTGGAGAAGATTTTGGACAAAAAAAGGAATGCCTGCACTCGGTCACGTTCGGGTACGAAAATGCGAAGGATTTCACCCTCAAGGGAAATGAGAAAATAGAAGCAACGGCGCCCGACAACCTTTCCACAGGAATAATTTTTGTGAATGTGGAGACCGGTGGCGGTTCGATAAGGTCTGCGGTGCTCATCAAGAAAAAGGAATAGACCCTAACCGCGTCGGATTAGTATTGACCCAGAGCAAAATGGTTCCCAGTGGAACAGGAGGTGCCAAATGGCAAGGAGACCACTGGGGTGACGAGGGATAGGCCCCAAAGGTTTTTGAAGATGTGGGGGTCTGCACCCTTTATCTTGATTTTTATCCAAATGATACCTTTGCACTCATCTATCGGAGCGATCATCTTCTCGACGATCATGAGCCTGATACCCTTTCTCCCGGCTCTAGCCATGGAAGAGCAGGCCCAACCCGGCAAGGCGCTCTTTCAACAATATTGTCAAGATTGCCATGGTCCGCAGAGAGACGGGAGAGGTGCCTTACGTCCTTTCCTGGAACAGGATCCTGCCAATTTGACCTCACAAATGACACAGGCCAAATCCGACCAGGAACTCTTTTCCATAATCAAAAAAGGGGGAGGCGAAATGCATGGCTGGGCGGACACCTTCACCGATGAACAGGTCCTGGACCTGGTGCATTACATCCGTGTGCTCTCTCCGTAATCCATACTGGTGGCCCCAAGAATTAACAATTTGCCCGCAATGGTACGACCAGCGGCCAAAGCCAGAATGGCTGGAAGGGCCCCTGTAGCCTCGGATACCAGAGACAGATACAAACCCAACTGCGAATTAAATACCGAAAAGGTATTTCTGAAAATTCCTGGTAGGTCTCAATGTTTTTTCAACACACCCGTCTACCCACACAATGATGAGGCCTGCCTCTATTGATCAGAAGGGGTTAGCTCTTACCGGCTGCTATCGAGAAATCGTATGATATCCTCCTGGATATCCAGAGTAGTGACCAATTCGGTATGTCCAACCTCATAGTCGCGTATAGAGGGTTGAAGGTTCTGACGATAGGCTGCCGGAAGCCATGCGGATGACACAGTTACCGTTCCATCTCCATCAGCATAGACGGTGGGGAGATTCTCTGCAGGTTCCGACACTGCCAAATCGTAATCATCAAACAACAAGGAATCAATGCCTTTACCACGCTGATTCCCTGCCCACACTCCCTTTGCTAAGGTCGATGTGCCTTTCGCATAAAGGTAGAGAAGAGAAGGATGATGTGGGCTTGGTGTGGAGAAAGGCGCCTGAAGGAGTTTCAAAAATCGTTGGGATCGATGAAGCCAAAATGACGTATATGCCGCACGCCGCTCAACGATGTCGTTGGGGAAACCTTCCTTATTCCTGAGCAGTCCCCATGCGGACTGTCGCCACTGTCCGGCATTTCTGATCACACCGTGTAAGGGCTTCAGTTCCGGTGTGAGCAGTTCATCAGAATCGGCAACCGGTAAGAGATAGTAACTGGCCGGGAAAGACGCGTAAGCCTCGTAGCTGAGCAGAGAGGAGTTCCAACCAAAGGTCGCCCCATAGTTCATGTTTCGAAACGAGTTCATGGCTCCAAGGAATGGCACCCCGGCCATCACCACGCGGCTGATCTCCCCTGCTCCCTCCCAGGTCTCCACGGCAGTATCGATTTCCTGGGTGCCATATCGTAAATAGTAGCTGACAATCAGGCCACCCATACTATGCGCAACAACAGAAATATCTCTCTTCCCTTGGTCCCGAAGTCTGCGGATAAGGCCATCAAAACTTTTCACGGCATCCATCAGATCCCTCCGCCAATCATACGTAAAGGGAATCACCTCCCCGACCGTATGTTTGGAAACCCGTAGTCGGTCCAGCAGGGAGCCATAAACGTCAATGGAGTAGACAAGCGGCATAACTCGGACCTCATCAAGAATGCCATCGGGTTGCAAATTGATCGTCCCCTCAAATCCCAAATCAGGGAGGGGAAGAGTTAACGATTGACGACCGAACAATGCTTGGGGGAGGGAAATGAATACCAAACTGCGATCCGCTTCGCGGACTAAACGCGTGCCGTAATACCCCGGCACCACAATAATTGCCGATTCAGCGTTGGGGGCATGATCCGGCGTGGTGACAGGGTGCCGACTACATCCGGACAGCGGCATGATCAGCAGGAATACAAACAGAAATTTCAGGAAGGATGGTCGTATTCGAATGGCAATCGTGGTAATCGGAAAACCACTCCGCGTGCGTAATGCATCAGAGATACCCATAGATTTTCTGACCGTCGTTGCCGTTAACCCTGCAGATTAAGATAAATTGCTATATGCCATACATTTGTCAAAGGTTACCGAAGTCCTACCCTGTCCACTCTCCATAAGGTGTCAGAGAAGAACAGGTCGAATCGGAGAGGAGCGGCCGAATGCCCGCTTAGTTTAAAAAATATGGAGGAGGCGTGGAAAGATGATTGACGTCAGAGGTAAGGTGAATGTTAGTGATTTCCATGGGATGGAGACCAAGCATCTGAACGCCAGTCAGTCCAGATGATGGTCTCTCCTGAGCAGCACACTGCTGAGCGCTTCATTCGCCTGGTTATCGTACGGATTGAACCGTAAGGTCAATCTCAGTTCCTGCATGGCCCGGTCCAATGCTCCTTGCTTGAGAAGGGACAGACCCAACTGTCGTTGAACCGCTCTAGGTTTCCTCATCGCCCTCAAGACAATTGGTACATTCATCCAATTTTGGGTCACCATGACGGCTACAAAAATGACGGGCGCATTGCCGGCAGGTCATAAAACTCATTCGAATTAAATCCGCATTCTCACACACATAACAATTCTTTTCTCGTTTCGCTTTTGGCATCGCTCTTCTCCTTAAATGGCAATCTTCTCAAAGAATCTCAAGACATAGGGCGCACAAACCACGCCCCGAAACACAGATACGGCGCCAACGATTTCAGTGTGTCATGGCCAAGAGTGGCCTTGGACCATCTTCATGAAATTGGCATGAATGTCAGGGAGGGCGTGCATCTCGCAATGACGAGGGGAGCGGACGCTGATCCGTAACAGGGAGGGGGAGCCTACCGCATGATCGAACCTCCTGGCAATGCGTAACGAACCTTTGACACTTCTACCCCTTCTACGGGATGGAGGGCGGGCAAAATTCCCAGGGCCTTGGCCTCCTGCACAGGATGGGTTTACAATCCATCCCCCACGTTCGAAAGACATCTCAGCCCTTCTGCGGAATGTCGATTGGGATTGCGATCCTAGGGATCGCTCAATTTTTAAGGCAGCGCGTCATTATTCGATTGCAAATTGTCGACATTTTGGGTATGTCTATCCATCCTGAAATGGTCCCTGTTTGGAAAAGTTCTCACTTGTTCAACGATATTCACGAAAGGCAAAGGCAGAAATTGGTACAAATCAGGTAATTCCCCTACGGTGGCCTTTATGAGTTTGGCCACATGCCGGCAAAGAGCTTGACATTGACCCATTGTTTCCGGGTCCATGCCATCAACAGTTGGATCCCTAAGAGAGGGAAAACCGCTTCGCTCTCCATGTGCATTTCACAATCAACAATTGCAATTTTCTCAATGGTTCACAGAGGAATGGGGAACAAGAAACCTTCCGGCACCCCTCTGTCACTTTTGTATCGGTCGCCTATTTCTCAATAGGGGTGGTTTCGGGCTTCAGTCGTCGGTAATGCCCGACATCAGATCAGGGAAGATCTCAGGGAAGGACTCGAACAGCATGAGGCACCACCCTGTCACAACAAATGTCTTTTTGATGAAAGGAAGTTCTTTATGGCCTGCAAGCGATGCGGTGGACTGATTGTGAAAGAATCCGTCTATGATAGAGAGGGCAGCAGTCAGTTAGTCCTCATGGACCGTTGCCTCCAATGCGGCAATATTGAGGATCCCGTTAGCGCGAGTAATCGCTCGAAATCGCCCGTTCCTCCATCCCAGAAGGGCAAAGCCCGCCGAATCCCTGAGCATCCGAGGACACCACTGGAGATGGCCGAGGGATAAGCATGGAGCTACGGCGGCACCAGCAGGAATTAGCGGACATCTGCGACCAAATTCTAGAGGGGCGAGGTCTGACAGACATTGTCTGTGCGGTTACACCCGGTGGCGGTAAAAGCCTGCTGCCTCAGATCCTGGCCTCCCGCTTGATTCCAGCCATTGCCGACGCCCTGTGCTGGATTGTCCCTCGCAGTGTCTTACAGGACCAGGGTGCGCGAGGTTTTCAGGATCCCAGCCACCGGGCTCTCTTAGGCCATCGATTGGAGGCCATGATGACCACCAACCAGGAACATCCAACAAGAGGATGTGCGGCCTATGTCACAACCTATCAGGCCCTGGCTGCCGATACCCGCAAGATCAACGCCAAAGAATTCCGCCGCAAGCGGTATATTCTTGTTCTGGATGAACCGCATCATCTCGAAGAGGGTGGACTGTGGCATGAGGCCATTCAGCCACTTTATGACCGAGCGGTTCTGCGAGTGTTGATGAGCGGGACCTTCGAACGTGGTGAGGGCACACCAATAGCCTTTCTGCCGTATTCGACCACCGACCGAGGAAACCGGCTTGACTGGGACAGCACGGAATCCCGAGCCGTCATCCACTACACCTTAGCCGATGCTCTGCGCGAACATGCCTGCATTGATTTGACCGTCCATTACGCGAACTGTCAGGCAACCTGGTTGGACGCTCAGGGAACCGAGCACCATGTCGAAAGCCTGGCACATGCCGGGAAACAGACGGCAGCAGCACTCCTGACGGCGCTGAAGACGGAGGCAGCCCTGGAACTCTTGAGCACAGGCGTGAAGGATTGGCAGGTACATCGCACGACCCATTCCCGCTCGAAGCTGCTGGTGGTGGCCGCGAACATTGAGCAGGCGCAAAAGTATACGGCCTGGCTCCAGGAACGGGGTGTGCCGGCCAGAATTGCCACAAGTGAGGATTCCACGGCAGCCTATCAGGCCATCAAAGCGTTTAAACGACAGGGTAGCGGAGCCGTGGACTGCCTGATTACGGTGGCCATGGCCTATGAAGGCCTGGATGTGCCGGCCATTACCCATCTTATCTGCTTGACCCATATCCGGACCAAGCCATGGATCGAACAGGTCGTTCATCGAGCCACACGCATGGATCCCCTGGCGGGACCTTATGCCGAGCAACGGGCCTATATTTACGCTCCGGACGACCGGCCATTCCGGGAATGTCTGGGATACATTCTGTCCCAACGCACAACCGCAATCGCCAACAGTCCCTCATCAACACAGATCCTCGGAGAAGGGGCATACTCCGATGCACAGGGCCTCCTCCCGACGGATCGGGCGGAATCAAGCATACAACCCCTTCGGTCCGGCGTCCTTGAAATGCGCAATCAAGGGTTGTGGGCGAACCTGGCTACACAGGGCCAAACAGAAATTCACCAGGAGACCCCGAAAGAACGATTAGATCGATTGCGAAAAACAATCGAACAGCATGTCCGCGCGCACGAGCAATCGCGGAAACTGTCACATGGTACGGTCAATCGGGCGGTCTATTCGAAATTTCGGAAATCCCGCGCCGCCATGACCGAATCTGAACTCCATAAAGTCATGCAATGGGTCCATAAGATCTATCCGCTCTGAGATCACTTTTACCAGGAAGCCTTTTTCACATGTCCATACAATGGTTTCCCGGGCACATGAATGTCGCGCGCAAGGAAGCGGCCAAAGCGATGGAAGCCATCGATGTCCTAGTCGAAATACTGGATGCGCGCATGCCGGACGCCAGCAGCAACCCGTTGATCACGGAACTGCGGCTGCACCGCCAGCGCCCCTGCTTGAAGGTGCTCAACAAAGCCGATCTCGCCGACCCCATCGTCACTCAAGCCTGGCTGAACGAATTCAACCGGGAACCTGACGTCAACGCCGTCGCCCTCTCCTGTCACCAAGCCGGCCAGGCAGCCAAAGTGCCCGGTCTTTGTCAGCTCCTGGCCCCGCATCGTCACAGCGCCAGCAAGCCGCTTCGCATGCTGATCATGGGTATCCCCAACGTCGGCAAATCCACGCTCATGAATAGCCTGCTCAAACGCCGCCTCGCTAAAGTCGGCAACGAACCCGCCGTGACTAAAGTCCAGCAACGCCACACCCTGAACGACCACATGACGCTCATCGACTCACCCGGCCTCCTGTGGCCAAAAATCGAAGACCCCCTGGTGGGCCTCATGCTCGCTACCATCCATGCGGTCACCGCCAAGGTGATGGTCGAGGAAGAAATCGCCGAGTTTCTTGTCACCATCCTTCTCGCGCGCTACCCTACTCTGCTGACGAAACGCTACGGCTTCCTCACAGACGGGCTCGATAGCACGGGCGTGCTCGAAGCCATCGCCACAAAACGCGGATGTCTGCGGAAAGGAAAAGGCGGAGAATTGGATCGGGAAAAAGCGGCGAAAATTCTCTTGACGGAATTCCGCAATGGCACGCTGGGCCGGATTAGCCTGGAGACGCCGGAAACCCGAGACGCCCGCCTCTAAGGTCATACTGCGTTAACGGCTTTTCTGCAGACAAAGAATATTACTCAGTCGTAAGGGGTCTCAACTTGGACACAGATCCTTCGCCATGCTTGCCCTGAGTCCTTCGGCTTTTCCTCAGGATAAACTCCGTCGAAGGGGGCTCAGGATAACAAATTAATCAAAGATTACTTTACTGAGAAATTGGCCTCTCACGAGCTCAATGGTGGAAGACTGACCTTTTCAGCACCCTCTAGGGAGTGTTGAATAATAATTTCCAAGGGCATATTGACCCACAGGCACGTTG
Source organism: Nitrospirales bacterium (assembly GCA_049289415.1). Classification (GTDB taxonomy): domain Bacteria; phylum Nitrospirota; class Nitrospiria; order Nitrospirales; family UBA8639; genus Nitrospira_E. The sequence continues at coordinate 95 of JBATLR010000231.1, read as the reverse complement.
CATATCAAAAACCTCGGGGCGGTTCAAAAAAGCATGCCCTGAGCTTTTCGAAGGGTTCGTCCAGTCCTGCCCTGAGTCATGTCGAAGGGAAGGCC
>JBATLR010000230.1:0-9498 GCA_049289415.1 Nitrospirales bacterium | reverse complement strand
GCGATGCACATGCCCTCCAACCAAAGGAGATCCGCCATGAAGGCCTTTATGCGATCCGCAGTATGTATGCTGTCCCTCGTGGTTACAGTCGGATGCGCCTCGACCGAAACATCCAACCGCCAGATACTCGTGGATGAAATGGTTCCTCGCCCCAATCACATCTGGGTGTACGACTTCGCTGCCACTGCCGCTGAGGTTCCGGCCGACTCCGTCCTCGCCGGGCAGCATACCGATCATCCGACTCCCCAAACCCCCGAACAGATCGAGGCCGGCCGTCAAGTTGGCGTTCACATTGCGGAGCAACTGGTCGAGGAAATTCGCTACATGGGACTGGCGGCCAGACGGGCTTCGAGTGAAACAACCCCGCAGATCAACGATCTCGTGATCCGGGGCTACCTCCTCGCAATCGACGAAGGCAGTGCGGTCAAACGCGTCGCGGTGGGATTTGGCTCCGGTGGGTCGGAGTTGACGGTGGCGGCCGAAGGCTTCCAAATGACGGCCCAGGGGCTGCGAAAACTTGGATCCGGAACCGTACATTCCGGAGGAAGTAAAACCCCCGGAGCCGCGGTAGGGACAGCCGCCCTCATTGCTACGGCCAACCCCGTGGGCCTTATCGTTGGAGGCGGGATGAAGGCATACGGGGAATACAGCGGTAGCGCCAAAATTGAGGGCCGGGAAAAGGCGATTGCCAAGGAAATCGCCGATAAGATCAAGCCCAGATTCCAACAACAAGGATGGATTCAGTAAACCGATTGTGTCGTTTCCGCGTGACACCCCGGCGGACACGGCAAGGACGAACCCGAACACCGGCACGAATCATGCGGGCCTGTGACCGATGCAAGAAGGACATCGCGTGTCTCTTAAGTTTGATCAAATGAAAAAGACGGAACTTCATTTGTCAGACCGTGCCGAATTAATTGATGAACAAATGGCCTGGTGAAAACGAAAGGCCTTCCGGCAAACCGAAAGCTCTCTTCCTCGTCATTCCCGACATTTTTTATCGGGAATCCATCCTCGCCTTTTTTCAGATGGACCCCCACTGGCGAATGGCGGTGATAACGGAATGTGATGCCTTGGATCCCCGGGACCAGCCGACGGGGATCGCGACTGGTTCTCTTTCCACTTAGCCCTCAGCCTCAATGTTATCTGACACAGACCGTTGGATATCTAAATTTTTATAGATGATAAGGAAATTATTCAGGAATTTCATTCACCGTATTATCCGGACGGTGTTTGCGACAGGGACCACAACATTCGCCTCGCATGCGACCGACAAACTGGACTGCACGGTCCTGACAATCCACCAACCCACCTGCCCGGCGATCAACGAGTTGGTTGCACGAAAAACGACCGCCGTGTTTGGCACCACGTTTGCCGAAACATTGCTTCTGCTGACGCCGGGATCCTGGGAAGGGCCGATTGAGTCCGGATTGGGCTGGCACATAGTCTGGGTGGAGTCGATCAGACCAGGTCGCACCCCCGCCTTCGAGGAAATCGAGCAGGACATCAAAGCTCAATGGACCGAAGAGCAACGAATCGAATCCAGCCGCCGGACGTTTGACGCGATGAAAGCCCGCTACGAGGTGGTCCTGCCTCACGCGCCTGCGATCAATGACATGATGGCGGACACCACGGAGACGAAGGGAGTGCCATGAGCAAGACGGAGGTGCATGGGCGGATTTTCCCGTTTGTTGCCGGAGTCCCCTCATGCAGAACTAATCGCTCATCACCTGAGGACCCGGCAACATGGCTGTTCCAAATAGCAGTGTGGACTGACCGATCTTTCCGATGCCGTTGCGGCGCTAAAAAGCGTTGAGCATCGTTTCGTACAGGAAAACATCTGCGTCATAGGAGTTCTGTCATGCAGTTGTTAACACGTATTGTCGTCTCGGTGTTTGTCCCCATGTTGGCCGTCGGATGCGCCTCAACCAAGGTGACCGAGCGCCATCCACAACTCCGTACCGGAGATAAAATCGCGAAGCCCGAATGTATCTATGTGTATCCCTTTGCGCCAACCCATGCAGATATCCCATACTGGTCCACGGCAGCAGAGAAATATGCCAAACCCAGCAAGCCCCTCACTCCGGAGCAATATGAGATTAGTCGAAAAACCGGGCGTGTTGATCGGCAGGGAACTGGTTATGGAGATATAACGGAATGGGATTGTTGATATTTTGCGATTCCCGCCACCACCGCCAACCTGATCGGCCTAATTGTGATGGGAACGGCAAAAGTGTAAGGTAAAATGACAGGCCGGACAAAAATCGAAGGGACAGCCAAACGTACGGTTGAGGCCATTGGTGAACAGCTACGGATCAGATTCAAGGTAGAAGGTTGAATCAAATAGGTCCTGGTCCTCATCCAGGCCGAACCACAATATGGGAGACGAAAACCATCACACACGCCAATCGTGCGGTCGGCGTGAAACTTGTAGTAAACACCCACAAGTCCTTGTAGATTCTTGTGAGTCACTCTTCACCGGAACAAAAGTAAAATTCATGTTCTCAAATATTGTGAAACCATCATGAAAGCCGATCGCCGATTGAAAGATGAAGGAAGACATTCGCCCTACAATGGGATCAAACCAATTGGCGCAGTGGCCTTCGTCGTGCTCTTGGTCATCGGAACCTGGTGGTATAGCACGGCACAATCAGACCAGTCATCTGTGCCGGATCCACAAGTCGGCATGACCTGCAATATGGGTATTTCTGCTGCGAAGTCCGGCCGGGCTCTGTCAGTGACGAATGCGCAATCAACCAAGCCTGTGGGCCAGTCGGTCTCATCCGCAAATGCTTCATCAGATACTAAACATTCGTCGCCTCCCACCGATCCTGCTCCTGAGGGGATGGTCTGGATTCCCGGTGGTGAGTTTTCCATGGGGGCAGCCGATTTATCCGATGAGGAGATGAACGATGTCGGCATGCACGCGACGCGAGATTCCCGCCCGATTCACCGTGTTTACGTCGATGGATTCTGGATGGATAAAACAGAGGTTACCAATGCACAGTTCAAACGGTTCGTCGACGCCACCGGCTATGTCACAGTCGCGGAGCGCACACCAAGTGCGGAGGATTTTCCAGGTGCCCCCCCGGAGAACCTGGTTGCCGGGTCCGTCGTGTTTACTCCACCGGACCATTCTGTGCCGCTCGATAACCATTTCCAATGGTGGAGTTACATGAAAGGCGCAAACTGGCGTCATCCATTTGGTCCAGGGAGTGACCTCAAAGGGCGCGACCAATTTCCTGTTGTGCACATTGCGTATGGGGACGCGGAAGCCTATGCGGATTGGGCCGGCAAGCGACTCCCGACTGAAGCGGAATGGGAATTTGCCGCGCGCGGAGGATTAAGCGGGAAGGTCTATCCTTGGGGCGATGAGTTTCGAAAAGACGGCCAATGGATGGCCAATAGCTTTCAGGGTCATTTCCCACAACAGGATACGGGGAAGGATCAGTATACGGGCATCGGGCCGGTGGCCAAATTTCCACCCAACGGGTACGGACTGTATGACGTAGCCGGGAACGTGTGGGAATGGACGAGTGACTGGTATCGGCCCGATTATTACGCACGACTCGCAATAGCAGGCGGAGTCGCACACAATCCCCAAGGGCCCGACTCCCCGTTCGATCCCAGCGAACCAGGCGAAAAAAAACGCGTGCACCGTGGCGGGTCGTTTTTGTGCACCGATCAATACTGTTCCCGCTACATGGTCGGCACGCGCGGCAAGGGTGAAATCAACACGGGAACCAATCACCTGGGATTTCGTACAGTCCGTTCCTTGCAAGAATAAAGAAAACCAATTCACCGATCGTGAACGAACGCATGCAAAGGAGAAGTAGTACATGAATATGGTACGAGTGAAGTGGATGGGATCTATGTCATTTATGGCGCTGACGCTGGGGATAGGATTAGGTGCGGGCGATGTGTTTGCGCAGGACGTCCTACCGAAGCCGGAACCGGCCTTTCATGGTACCATCGGCAAGACGTATAAGGATTCGAAACCGGACTTTCCGAAACCTCTTCAGGCACCGGCCGACGCCCCAAATGTGCTGATCGTCCTTTTGAAGGAAACGGGGAGCGGGCGCGTCGGAATAAGAATGTCGTTCCGCTACAGCGTGGAGCCGTTCGACATTGGACGCGATACCGTGTCTGCCGTGTCGAAGGACTACCAACCGCCGTTTGCCTTCAATGGTCGCATAGAGCAGGTGACGATTGAAACAAAATAGCCCCTACCTAGTGAAAGTCGGCTGAGTCCGTCGGGTATAGACAATGTAACGATGTATCTTTAAATGAGGAGAGGAAGAACATATGCAACGAGACCCAATGCTTTTCATCAATACCACCATGCGGATGGGGATGCTTTTGGCCATGGCGGCTGTAAGTGTCCCTGCCTGGGCGGCAGATAAGCCGGACCGCACGGTACTCCCGATCCACGAGCCGGAATACCCTCCCATCACTGAGCTGGATGTCCGCAATGCCACCCCGCCTCCGCGCTTTCAAGTGAAAGCGCCCGAAGAGGCTCCCAACGTGCTCATCGTGCTGATCGACGATTTGGGATTTGGCCAGTCTAGCGCTTTCGGCGGGCCCATTCCCATGCCGACCGCCAACCGATTAGCCAATAATGGTCTTCGATATAATCATTTCCATACCACGGCGCTCTGCTCCCCGACCCGTGCCGCGCTTCTAACGGGCCGGAACCACCACATGACCAACACGGGTTCGATTATGGAAACCGCGACGGCCTTTCCGGGCAATACCGGACAACGTCCGGAGAGCGTGGCTCCATTGGCCATGATGCTCCGATACAACGGGTACTCCACCGCACAATTCGGGAAAAATCACGAGACCGCCGCATGGGAAGTCAGTCCATCCGGACCAACCGACCGCTGGCCGACCCGGAGTGGTTTCGACAAGTTCTACGGATTCATGGGGGGAGAGACAAACCAGTGGGCACCGGCTGTCTACGATGGGATGACCAAAGTGGAAGTATCGAAAGATCCCAACTACCATTTTATGACCGACATGACCGACCAGGCCATCAAGTGGATGCGATTTCAAAAGTCGCTGACCCCTGACAAACCGTTCTTTATGTACTTTGCACCTGGCGCCACTCACGCGCCGCACCATGTGCCTCAGGAGTGGATCGCAAAAAACAAAGGCAAGTTTGACCAGGGGTGGGATAAGGTGCGAGAGGAGACGCTGGCTCGTCAGATCAAGTTGGGCGTCGTGCCTGAGGGCACAAAGCTTGCGCCGAAACCGAAAGCCATCAAGGATTGGGACAATCTGACCGCGGATGAAAAGAAGCTCTTTATTCGCCAGATGGAGGTCTTTGCCGGGTTTGCCGAATACACGGATACCGAGGTCGGCCGGCTGGTTGACGCCATTGAAGCCATGGACCAGCTCGACAACACCCTCGTCTTCTACATCCTCGGGGACAACGGGGCGAGTGCGGAGGGCGGGATGAACGGCATGTTCAATGAGATGACCTACTTTAACGGTCTACAAGAAAAGGTCGAGGACATCCTGAAACATTATGATAACCTCGGGGACCCGACGACCTATGGCCATTACGCTGCCGGATGGGCCGTTGCGGGGGATACCCCGTTCACCTGGACCAAGCAAATTGCATCGAGCTACGGAGGAACGCGGAACGGGATGATCGTCCATTGGCCAAAGTCGGTGAAGGCAAAGGGCGAGTTGCGCACACAGTGGCATCATGTGATCGATATCGCCCCGACCGTCCTGGAGGCCGCCCGTCTGCCGGAACCGAAAGCGGTGAACGGCATTCCCCAGACTCCCATCGAAGGCGTGAGCCTGCTCTACAGCTTTCATGACGACAAGGCGCAAGACCGCCACCAGACCCAGTATTTCGAAATATTCGGCAATCGTGCGATCTATCATGACGGGTGGTTGGCGGGTACGCTGCATCGAGCGCCGTGGGAATTAAAGCCCCGCAGACCTCTTCAAGAAGATACGTGGGAACTCTACGACACACGGACCGACTTCAGTTTAATCAATGACCTGGCCGGCAAAAACCCCGACAAACTCAAGGAGTTGCAGGACCTGTTCTTAGAGGAAGCGGTGAAGTATCACGTCCTTCCGATTGATGATCGAACGATCGAGCGCGTCAATGCCGCACTGGCCGGCAGACCGGATCTTATGGCCGGGCGGACGTCACTCTCCGTGTACGAGGGGATGACGGGCATGTCGGAAAATGTCTTCATCAACATCAAAAACCGATCGCATACCATCACGGCCGAAGTGGAGATTCCGGAGGGGAACGTCAATGGAGTGGTTCTTGCCCAGGCAGGCCGGTTCGGCGGCTGGAGCCTCTATCTGAAGGAGGGCAGGCCAACCTATACCTACAACTTCCTTGGTTTGATGCGCTTTACCATTGCGGCGGATGAATCTTTGCCTGCCGGGAAAGCTTCGATCCGATTCGAGTTCGCTTATGACGGCGGCGGTTTGGGCAAGGGAGGGACGGGAACGATTTTCGTCAATGAGAGAAAAATTGCCGAAGGGCGGATTGAGCACACCCAGGCCATGCTCTTTTCGGCTGACGAAGGAGCGGATGTAGGTGAAGACGGGGAAACGCCGGTTGTTGAGGACTACGGAATTCCGGCGCCCTATCGGTTTTCTGGATCAATTCACAAAGTAACCATCGATCTGAAGGAAATGAAACAGACGGATAAAGCTGCGGAGGAGACAGGCCAGGCCATCGCCAGGCATAAAATGGCTATTGCGGATTGAGCCTATTTCTTTGCCGGAATGGGTTAACTAAAATTTGGAAAAGGCCTTTTCTCAGCTGAAATTCGTTCACTGGGACGATTGTTGGCCCTGACCGAGGGAACTGATCCCCCATTGTGTTCCCCTTTTGGTTGTCAGCTCCGATGTGCATTCTTATGTGGGTTCTGTCGGTGATGAAGAAAAATGGTTTGCGAAGGAACATGATCCAGCGAAAAAAAACATGCACAAGGGCGTTTCGTATCTTGACACCGAACAGCACAGCGCACAATAGATCGCAGGCGGCCGTGGGGAAGGCGAACTCATTCCCGGCACCAACCATTTTGCATCCCACCTGTTTCGGGAAAAGCATTGATCCATGAATCTTACCCCCATCGATCAACACAACTGATCTACAATCAGGTTAAAAAATAAACCAAGGGCGCCAACCCATCACCAAAGGAGAAGGCGAAATGAAACCATTTCTCACCGTCCTCACGCTGGCCGTCATACTGATATTGGGCGGACTGACGACCACACAGGCCGCCGAAACAAAACCCAACATCCTGGTTATCTGGGGGGATGACATCGGCGGGTTCAATGTCAGCGCCTATAATATGGGCATGATGGGTTACAAGACTCCGAACATCGACCGTATCGCGAAGGAGGGTGCGCTGTTCACAGACTGGTATGGGCAACAAAGCTGCACGGCCGGGCGCGCAGCTTTCATTACCGGCCAGTCACCCATACGCACCGGCTTGACCAAGGTCGGCTTGCCTGGCGCTCCGGAGGGAATGAAAAAGGAAGATCCGACGATCGCCACGTTGCTCAAAGCGCAGGGCTACATGACCGGCCAGTTCGGCAAAAACCATCTCGGCGACCGCGATGAGATGCTGCCGACAAACCACGGGTTCGATGAGTTCTTTGGCAACCTGTATCATTTGAATGCGGAGGAAGAGCCGGAGCATCCCGACTATCCGAAAAATCCCGAATTCAAAAAGCGGTTCGGCCCACGCGGGGTCATTCACAGCTTCGCCGATGGCCGCATCACGGATACCGGACCGCTGACCAAAAAGCGGATGGAAACCATCGATGAAGAGGTAAACGCCAAGGCACTGGATTTCATGGAGCGTGCCAAGATAGCGGACAAGCCGTTCTTCCTCTGGTGGAACTCCACCCGCATGCACATCTTCACGCATCTAAAAAAAGAGTCTGCTGGAAAAACCGGCCTGGGGACCTATGCTGACGGTATGGTCGAGCATGACGGTCATGTCGGTCAGGTGCTCGACAAGCTCAAGGAACTGGGCCTTGAAGAGAATACCATTGTTATGTATTCCACAGACAACGGCTCGGAGTCTTTCTCCTGGCCGGACGGTGGCACAACCATGTTCCGCGGGGAGAAAAACACGCAATGGGAAGGTGGCTACCGCGTGCCAACCGCGATCAAATGGCCAGGTGTCATCAAACCCGGAACGGTAATTAATGAAATCGGTGCTCACGAAGATATGCTCCCGACACTGCTGGCCGCTGCAGGCGACACCACGGTCAAGGAAGATCTGCTGAAGGGCAGGAAAGTCGGCGATATGACCTACAAGGTGCACATCGACGGCTACAACCTCCTGCCGGCGCTCAAGGGCGAGAGCCAGTGGCCCCGCAAAGAATTCATTTACTGGACCGACGACGGCAATGTGGCGGCCCTCCGTTACGAGAACTGGAAGGCGACCTTCCTGCGGCAGGACGCTGACGGACTACGTGTCTGGCAGGAGCCGTTCGTAAAGCTGCGCGCCCCGATGCTCACCAATCTGCGCATGGATCCTTTCGAGCATGCCCATGAAATCGGCATGGACTACGATCGCTGGTTTGTCGAGCACATGTTCATGTTCGCGCCGGCAGCGGGTTACGTCGGAAAGTGGCTGCAGAGTTTCCGCGAGTTTCCACCACGCCAGAAGCCCGGCAGCTTCAATCTCGACCACGTCATGGAAGCGGTGACGAGCGGCACTAAGCAGTGATGCCGAGCTGACTGAGCTGTCCTAGACCAGGTTTCAGTCCGCATCCGCCTCTCCGGCGAATGCGGGCTAACCCACCACATACTCGCCAAAAAAGAACCATGATGAGGCAGCCGTCCACAAAGCCTCATCTCCGGTGCGCAAAGGTAAAAGTATGGGCGATTGACGGGCATAAGTTGAATGACAAAGGAGAAGAACGATGCAACAAATTCTCTTGCCTATTCTCACATTGGTCCTGGGATTAGGTGCAGGCTCTGTATTCGCGCAGGAGTCCCTGCCTTTTCCACCGACGCCTTCGGCCAGTATCGCGGGACGAACCATGCAGGAGTCAATTTACAAGCAGCGCGTCGAACCGAAACGGTTACCGGCCGATGTGCCAAACATTCTCCTTGTACTTATTGACGATGCCGGCCCGGGCCTCCCGAGCACCTATGGCGGCGAAGTACATGCCCCCACCCTCGACCGCATTGCCAAGCAGGGCATTTCCTACAACCGCTTCCACACGACAGCCATGTGCTCGCCCACGCGAGCCTCATTGCTGACCGGACGCAACCATCATCACGTCGGCGCCGGACAGATTTCGGAGCTTGCCAACGATTGGGATGGCTATTCCGGCCTCCAACCAAAAAGCAGCGCGATGATTCCTGACGTCCTCAAAAGCTACGGCTACCACACCGGCGCCTGGGGCAAGTGGCACAACACTCCCGCAGAGCAAACCACGGCTGCCGGTCCGTTTGATTATTGGCCGACCGGCTATGGCTTCGAGTACTTC
>JBATLR010000229.1:0-16300 GCA_049289415.1 Nitrospirales bacterium | reverse complement strand
ATGCCGATACGGGCTTTGGAGAGAGACACCAGGTGTATCGCACGGTTCAGGAATTAGAATCAGCCGGGGCGGTGGGAATCCAATTGGAAGACCAGGTGTTAGCAAAACGTTGCGGCCATTTGCCCGGAAAAACCCTAATTTCGTGTGAGGGCATGTGTCAAAAAATTCAGTCGGCAGTTGAAGCAAAACAGGACCGGGATCTTGTCATCATTGCGAGGACGGATGCCCGGTCTGTGGAAGGTCTGGATGGGGCCATTGAGAGGGCTCTTGCTTACAGGGCAGCCGGCGCTGATGCTATTTTCCCGGAGGCCCTGCAGTCAGCCAAAGAATTTGAAACCGTAGCCAAAGCCCTGAAATATTCCGGGGGCATTCTGGTCGCCAATATGACTGAATGGGGACAAACTCCCTATATGACCGTCAAGGAATTCTCTGGAATGGGATATCACATCGTGCTGTTCCCCATGACCGTATTTCGTGTGATGGCGAAGGAAGGCCGAGCAGCTCTCCTGGAATTACAAAAACAGGGAACCCAACAATCTTTCCTCGACCGCATGCAAACCAGGCAGGCATTGTACGAGGTGTTGGATTATCAAAAGTATGAACGTGTACCAAAGGAATGAAAGAGGCGCGTTGAATACTCCGAACCCTGAGAATGCATCTGACGGCCTCTTTTGACCGCCTCAGGGCACAAAATTTTCAACAGGCCTGTGAAAGAAAGGCAGGTGTGTCATGGAAACGGCCGTTCATAATCCCGGGCTTGACGGGGTGGTGGTGGGAGAATCAGCCATCTGCCAAATAGACGAGACGAGGGGAAGTTTACGGTATCGAGGATATTCAATTGAAGAGCTGGCCGAGCAGGCGACGTTTGAAGAAGTGTCTTATTTATTACTGTATGGGGATCTGCCGTCATCCCACAATCTTCAGGAGTGGCAGGCCGAGTTGGCTCATGCCGGGTCCTTACCCACGGTCGTGAGGCAATTTCTCCAAACGGTTCCAGCTTCTGCGAATATCATGGATGTGCTGCGAACCGGGGTGTCGTTTCTCGGGATGATCGACCCTGAAGCTCAGGATATCTCCCATGAGGCGAACCTCCGAAAGGCCGTCAGGTTACTCGCACAAATGCCTCTACTTCTTTCCTGGGCGGTTCGGACTCGATTTGATCATCCTCTTTTTCAGGCTCCGGCCACAAAGTCGTTTGCTCAAAGTCTCTTGTATTTGCTGACAGGGAATCTTCGGGAAGATCATGCAAAAGAACTGGAGGTTTCTCTTAATCTCTATGCCGAGCACGAATTGAACGCCTCGACGTTCGCTGGCCGGGTCACGGCCTCAACCCTGGCTGATCTCTATGGGGCTGTCACGGCGGCTATTGCGACACTCAAAGGCCCCCTTCATGGCGGAGCGAATGAAGCTGTGGCGGAGATGTTCCACGCCATTCGGGACCCGGAAAGCGCGCAAGGGTGGGTTCATTCCAAATTGTCCGGGAAAGAACGGGTCATGGGGTTTGGCCATCGAGTCTTAAAACACGAGGATCCGCGTTCGTCGATCATCAAACGACGGGCGAAAGCGTTGAGTCAACATGCGGACGAGACGCGTTGGTACGAGATAGCGGAAATCATTGAACAGACGATGAAGGAAGAAAGGGGGCTCTTCCCCAATCTGGATTTTTATACGGCAGTGGTCTACCTGTTCATCGGAATTCCCAAAGAAGCCTTTACGCCCATTTTTGTTGCAAGCCGGCTGAGTGGATGGTGTGCCCATATCATCGAACAACAGGATCACAATCGTCTGATCCGGCCACGAGCCTCCTATATCGGCCCTCCTGCGCGGGAATTTCTCTTTATCGAGGACCGATAGAATACATTTGAAAACCCTCGCATGTCGATTTCTGTCATCCTGAGTCAAACGAAGGATCTGTGCCCCAAGCCTATGGCTGGAGGCCAGCCATGTCCCTCAGGGGAAAAAGCCGGATAGGAAATCCTATAGTATTGTACCTTTTAGTTAAGATGCCCAAATCTGCCTCGCTTTTCTTGAGGGAGAGGAATGGATGAGCGGGAAGGTGAAGGCTTATTTCAAATTTGAACCACTATATATGCGACCAGTCGATGATCCTCAAAGGGAGAGATACCAATCGGGAGAAAAACTGGCGGCGGGAAGGGATAATTAGTCCTTGTCTTGAGCGTATGTCCGAAGAAACCGACCGAGTTGTGTTTTGAATTGGCGTTCTCCTTGATATTCAAAAACAAAGCGGGTTTCAAAGAGAGGGCTTGGATTCAGGTCACGTAAATGGTCCGGTTTCCAGGAAATATTCAACTGGTCAATGACGGTGATAGAGATCGAAGCACTGTTCATGCCCAAATCCCTGGTGGCATAGGATCGGGAAAAGATGAGAATTTCGTTATCGAATAACGCGGCATTGATCTCTTCTTTGACGCCACGGGCTCGGAATTCTGCAACTAATCGTTGATAGATGAGGGTCGTGGCTAGTTGCTCGCGAAATCCGAAAAACGCGGTAATCCCCGCGTGTCGTTGATCGTTTAATACCTGAAGGCAGTCTTCGATTTGAGAGGCATCGGTCATCTGCTCTCTGTTGAAGATAAACACCCGCCGAATTTTGACTCCCCGCTGAACCGCTGCCTGATTGGCCAATAAATAACTGGGAAAGAGGGGGCCATCCCGTTTCCATATCTGCCATCGTTCCATCATCGAATCAATGGTGGACTCCACGGTATTCAGCAGTTGAATGGCTTCATTCTGAGCAATGGTGCCCTCATAGGAAAGCATTTGGGATTCAAGCTGGCGGAGTTCCTGGCCTATGGCTTCCACTTTTTGGGGAATGTATCTTGGTCGTTCCGGTACATGCATCATGACATCGACGGCTGACAGAGCCATGGCCCAATGGCTCTTTTCTTCGGGCGCGGCGCGGTCTTTCTGGGCGACGATTAAGAGTTCGACCGGATTTTTTTTGAGAAGATTGGCTATCCGGATGCATACCGTGGCATTCGGTACTTTTTTGCCACGGCGAAACCAGTTGGCCTCCGGTTGGCTCACTTTGAGTTTTTTTGCCAAGGCGTAATCATTCGTGATGCCATAGGTTTTTTTGACCTGTTCGATAAACTTAGGAAAGTCCATGCTCGGCTCCAAAAGAAATCAATCCAAATGAATCAGTGGAATACAAAAAAGGATCATTTTCACTGCCGGATGAGGCGCATGCAATCCGGTCATGCCCAGAGAGTTGATTCTAGACGAATTCATCCGGAATTTAAAATGCAGTCATCCTTCCCGTAGAAAGGGCAAGCCGGCCTTGAGTTGGCCCCAGGCAATCTGGTGATTCTGTGATGTGGGGGAAAGTACTCGTTGGTCAAGGCGAGTGACCCATGCAATATTACAGGATAAGGGGAATTGGGACGGGTAGGGCAAATGAGGTGAAGAGCATCACTTTGTTGTTTCTCCGCGTGTGTGAGGTGCGGCAATGTTCCTTGAATTTTTGCAGGAGGTTTTTCGGCTTGGTAATGTGTAATGTCGCTCTCTAAAGAGTCACCTCAAACGGCAGGAATCCAACATAATGCAAGAATTTAACGCCCAGGTCAGTCAAGTCAAGGACCTGACCCATGATGTCCGGGAGTTGGACCTCAGTCTACTTTCCCCTGATGCCATCGACTTCAAGGCGGGCCAGTGGATCTCTCTGAAGGTCTGGCATCCGGGATTGAAACAGCATGTTCCTCGGCAGTATTCGATTGCCTCGCCACCCAGTCAGTGTCACCAGATCAACCTCCTCTTTAACCGGGTTCCCGATGGCCCAGGTTCAAACTATTTGTTTAGCCTTCATGAAGGAGATCCCGTAACATTTCAAGGGCCCAATGGGTCGTTTTATCTTCAAGAGAAAGCTGGACGAGACCTCGTCTTTGTGGCCACGGGCACCGGTATTGCGCCATTCCGCTCAATGCTCCCTACCTTTTTGGAGCAACCTGAAGCTGGAACCTTGACGTTGTATTGGGGCTTGCGAAGCCAGCGAGACCTTTACTACCAACATGAATTGGGAGTCCTTGCACAGCGTCATCCCAATTTCAGCTTTATCACTAGTCTCTCCCGTCCCGAATGTGGCTGGAAAGGTTCGACCGGAAGAGTGACGACATTAGTCGAGAACCACATTGCCTCAGTGAGCAATGTGACTTTTTTTCTGTGCGGAAATGGCGGCATGATTCGGGACACGACGGACATCGTGAGAAAAAAAGGCCTCTGTCCGATTCGCACTGAACAATACTACGATGAAGCTGGCTCCTGACCAGACGAATGAATCTGTCCCGATTCTACCGATATAAACGGTAATTCCAATGCTTGTAGAGTCAAACAACAAGTGCAGCTTTTCAGTAAACCGCCCAGCCTTTCCAGAGGGCAAATCGATGTGGTTTGTTTTGCCCACGAATCCTTCCCAATTAATACGAACCTCGTTGAGATCCGAATTGGCCACTTAACTCCAGAGCAAAGCCCTCGCGTTCCAGCAGTGTGTTCGGATGCAACTCTGGCGGCGTAGTTTGTGAGTCATATGGGGATACACAATTTGGACGTGTTCTTTGATCTTATGAAGAACCTCAAAAAACAATTCACGACCCCTTGAGTTTTTCCCACATTAGCTGATCTGGACAAGGCCAAGGCCGGGAACCTGCGGATCTATTTCCGAGTGCCGGCGGGTCCAGATGTCGTCTGCAGAGGTTGGAAGAAAAGGCGGGAGACTACACGCAAATCAACTCGAAAACTCATAGCCCAAGGCCCATATGAACGCCTCATCCGATTTGTTTTTCCCTGGCTCCGGGTCACTGTTGTACCGATATTCGAATGCCACCTTCAAATACAAACTCCCATAGACGTCTATGCGAGCTCCCTGCTCCGATGTCCATCGTAGGGCAGTACTTCCCCCTACTCCCAGGTCGCGGAATCCTTTTTGGCGGTGATAGATCCGTACTCGATCCGAAATTAGCTGATAATTCCAATCCACTGCCCATGCACTAGTAACGGTTTTGGTCGTCCCGGTCTCTCGAAATTTTTCGTAAACAAACGCCGGACCGATGGATCCATTTAAACTATGGCTTGGGGTATCGAAAAATTGATACCCGAGACTCAGGCCGGTCGTACTTCTGAGATCTAATCCCTGAAACCTATCATATTCGAGGAACTCGTAACTGCTGGCAAACAACCTCTTGGTGAAAAAATAATCATAGCCTAGTGTGCCTCTAGCATTTTTGGCTGTGTTCTCTCCATCCGCCGAGGCAAAGGCATACTTGCCGTTCAAGAGGCCACGGTGTCGTTCTGTCCACACCGTATTGTCGGTTGAGGCGTTCACAGCCGTGGTGTCCGTATTCCCCTTCGTGCGGTTCCCTCCAAGGTCAAAGTTTCCTTTATAGCGAAGATATGGAATATTGATGGTCTTCACACTCGCCGGAGGGATGCCTGCACTTCCGCCTAACGCGGTTACAGTCGTACGGGAGGTTTTTAGAAAATCATCCCCATCGGAATCTTCCTTCTCCTCAAAAACTTGAACGGAAAGCGGTGTTCGTGACTGGAGTTGTTCCACTTCATCCCACTGAACCGATATATCTCCCGCATAGTCAGTTTTGAGAGTAAGAGCTTTTTCTTCCATCGAGGCAATGGTTCCGATTAGATGTATGCCATTCTTGAGAGTGACCTCATCGAACTCTTCACTCTCTTGACCAGTTTCACCCGCCAGGGCTTCCTCTTTTGATTTTTTGATGGCCTTTACGGAATGGAGGGCTATTATTACGGGAGCCGAGTCCTGATCCTTCAACACTTGGATTGAACCAGCCTCGGCCAATTGGATTCGGCCTTCATAGGTCTCGCCGGTATCCAGAACGAGAGTGACCGGCTCTTTGGTCGCCAACCCCGTCACCTCTTTCCAACGAAGCGGAATAGGATTGCCCATACTCGCCGACGCTCTCATCCGCAGGACACCATTCGTCATACCAAATATTTTGCCTTTGAGAATGGTGCCATCCTTGAGCACAATATGTCCTGAGACTGCGGCATAAAGAGGACCGCCCCCACTGATCAGCAGAATACCAAGAAAGACCATGAAGAGCCTCAATCTCAATGGCATGATTCTCCTTGGTAAAGAAGAGATCCTTGTACGTGATACATCAGATGTTTCATCACAAATCACGGACAATCAACAATCACTCCTATTGAAAATGATTTCGGCACATTTTACGAAACACGGTGTGAAAATTGGGTTTGCAACTGAAAGATTTGGCGTGAGCAGAATTTGAGAAGGAGCCCCTCAACAATCCACGGTATCCGAAAAATTTGGGATTATAGCCACAGATCCACTACAAAGCCACCCCAATATGGTGCCAGATAGGATAAATTGTGTAACTTTTGAAAATGGGACGTTTCCCTTGTATTCATATAAAAAAAGGGAAAGATCCCTGCTGACGACCGGCGGGGATAACAGAAGGGGATAGCACCTGATGTATTTTGGAGAAATACAAGGGAAGCGTTCCCTTGTGGAGAAAAGTTTTTCCCATTCAGGATGAAGTTTGGGCAGGTCGTACCGGCGTAATGTGTTTTCTGAAGGATCCCTCCCTTCCGCAATCATTTCGAAGGAGACCTCGGCTGCCGGGCCGAAACCCGACACTTAAACGGTATTAGCATTCCGGAAAGGAATTGAGGGAGAATGGCCACTCAAAGCCATTTTTTATCATTTTTTACAGAAATAATTTGACGTTGGGAGAGCATTCTCTTTTTCTTGCTCTGGAGCGTCATTGGAGGTGAGCTATGGCCAATCCGTGTCCACCATCGAAACCCAAAACACTTATTCCTGCTGGGACCGGCTCAGATTTGAAATTTGGAAATGCGCAGATCGGCCTATTAAGACAAATGGCTCGGGATTTCCATAGCAGGTTTAAGGTGCCTCTCTTTCGCAATAAAAAAGATGAGACGGTCCAAGGGACCCTGGCGCTTTTTTCGGGTCCAAGTGGCACTGGAAAAAAGATAGCGGCGGAAATCGTGGCCAAAGAGTTAAGAATTCCGATCTATCGCGTGAATCTCAACCAGGTCGTGAATAAGTATATCGGGGAGACGGAAAAGAATCTGGCGCGTGCGCTGAAGACTGCTGAAAACAAAAAGGCGGTCTTCCTGTTTGATGAAGCTGATGCCTTGTTTGGGAAACGGAGTGAGGTGAGAGATACCTCTGATCAGTATGCGAATATCGAAGTCAGTTATTTTTTGAAAAAGTTGAAGGCCTATCCCGGACTGGTCATTTTGGTCTCCAACCAGAAGGCCGGCCTTGACCCTCAAACGGGATGTGGCTTGAAATATCATTTTAAATTTTCTGCTCGGCCTTCCACACCTCCCTCAAAGCGACGATGAATGGGAGAAAACGAATAGGAATTGGGCTCCATCTTTCACATCTCACCTCATCTACACCCGAAAGACTTTGAAGGCTGTATTTTTTCCGGACTTAGTCGGGTATGACTGGCAACTTGAATTTTCTTCCCTTTATTCAGAGAACTTTGTAGGGGTAGGTCTTACCGGAAAAATTCATAGAATCTATTTAGGTGCGGTTGCTTCACAAGTAAAGCGAATTTTCTGCATTTGGCGGAACAATTGGGCCTGAAGGTTCTCCCGCCATTGAGCTCTCGCTACAACATTGCTCTTTCGCAGGTGGTGGACTGTGTCCGCACCAATCTGTAATCCCGGCAAACAGAAGGCATGGAATTGAAATGGGGACTGGTGTTCATTTAGGCCAACGTAACCTGAAAAAAATCCGATCCTGCCATCTCACTCAACCGACTGTGTCTGCTACAACGGGCGACTTACCGTTGCCCCAGGCATGCCCTTTGGCGCGGATCTGAAGGAAGTCTTGATGCACGGGAATGCGATAGCTGCCACCGGGGAGGGCAAAATGGGCCTGAATATAGGTTTCGACGTCTTTTCGGGTGGGAGCCTGCTCGATGCTGAGCAGATTGAGCATGAATTCGGCGACGGCGTAGGTGGAGGATAGATCGGGGGTGTCGACATGTGCCGGATCGAGGGTGGTCATGACCTCGTACTGGCTGCCGTGTTTAGCGCGGAATAGGTCGGCAGTCCGGCGGAGTTCAAACCTGTGGGAGAAGAAATGATGAAACATGTTCATGCAGCCGCTCTCCCGATGCTGTAGGACGATGATGGTAACGCCGGTTGGAGACATCCAGGAAACGAGGCGTTCGAGGTGCGCGAGCCATTCATCGGCAGGGATGTAATAGAATGTGTGGGAGCTGAGCACCAAATCGCTCGGAGCGGATGGCTGAGCGGACAGGATTGGCAGACCTATGGCTTCTGCAGTTGGAATGGTCTGTTGTAGTTGATTCAGCAGATACGCGTTTGGTTCGATGGCGATGGTGCGGTCGAAAGCGGCGGTGAAGGCGCGGGTGAGTTCGCCGTTGCCGGCCCCGGCGTCGACAAACACCTGCCGAACCGGCAGATCGTCAACTACTTGTTGCAGCCAACGCTTCGCGTTCCGTTTCTGGTCGGTATGATTCAGGAAAATTTGAAAGGCCTGCTTGTAGTCCTCCCCCTGGGAATCAAAGATGCGAATGTGTTCCTGGTCGGTCATCGTTAGTGCCTCCGGTGATGATCTTTTGGAAAAAAGAATTTTTTTTACGGATCCTTCTATGTCCTTGGTTTCCAAATCATTTATTCAAAGGTTGTTTGTGAACTAGAAAAATTGACTTCGGGAAAATCTAAAAAACTGCGTTAAAAAAAATGACATCAGGAAAGCGGCGAGTTTAACATGTATGATTTATGGGAGAAGATATCAGGTTTAGGCCATCCTCCCTCATCTTGATCATGGTGGATTGCGCTGGGAGCCCTCGATCCTTTTTCGTGTATTATCCCCTTTCCTTTTTTTACAGAAATTTGTAGGGTTAGGGCAAATCTGAGGCTTGATAACACCCAATTATGTGTGGTCGCTTCACACGCAAAGAGAATTTCCAGCATTTGGCGGAATTGTTGGGCCTAAAGGTCGTCCCCCCCTTAAGACCTCGCTACAACATTGCTCCCTCGCAGTTGGTGGCCTGTGTGCGCACCAATCCTGAATCAGGACAACGAGAATGTACGGAATTGAAGTGGGGACTGGTTCCCTCCTGGGCTAAGGATCCCAGCATCGGAAATAAGTTGATTAATGCCCGCGGAGAGACTGTGGCGGAGAAGCCGGCTTTCCGCAAAGCATTTAAACAACAACGCTGCCTGGTCTTGGTCGATGGCTTTTATGAATGGAAACAAGAAGGGAAAGCCAAACAACCCTATTACGTTCGATTCAAAGATCAACGGCTCTTTGCGTTCGCAGGCTTGTGGGAACGGTGGGAGAAACACGAGGCGGACCCTTTGGAAACCTTCACACTCATCACGACTGCTCCCAATACGGTGATGGAACCTATTCACCATCGCATGCCGGTGATTTTAACCTCCAAGGACTATGCCGATTGGCTCGATCCATCTTTGCAAGCTATTGAGCGAGTCAACGCGTTGCTCAGACCGTTTCCACCCGAGGAGATGGAAGCCTATCCCGTCAGTCAGCTCGTGAACAATCCCAGAAATGATGGGCCTGAATGTGTGATCACAATTCAAGGAGGGGACAAGAGTGGGAGGTCTGGCCTGTGAAGTAGCATTTTTCGATTGTCATCCTGGCTCAAATGACTTTAGGTCAGATAAAGGAACGCTCGCCTTCCTTGTCTGGCGAGGGTTTAAATGCCTAATGCCAAATCCAGTGGAAAGCTGAAAGGTCTTCCGGTGGTGATATTATTTCCAGATAATATGTGGCAAATATGAAGAACAATATCCCAAAGATAGATAAAATTATACGTTCAAAAAATGGCATTTCATGATTTTTCCGGAAAGATGGCCTCGTGATTTTTGGTTTCGAGCCGTTCTTTCGTCCAAGGATGAATTTTTCTTGATCCTTGCTGAAAGGGGAGTCGTCATATACCATTTTGCCCTCCATTAATTTTTTAAAAACAATATCCAATATTGACTTTATTGAAAAAACCCCAACTAGAAAAATTCGGTACGGTATTTCAGGTCCACCTGATTTTTAGGAGCTCTCATTAAATTTAAAGAAACCTCACGCAAACACCATACCCAAATGCCTCAAGTTAGATTTCATTTTTATAAAAAACAATGGTCAGTCAATGCCGAATATGCGGCTCAAGCAAAAGTGCATAGTTTCCTATGGTTTTTACCCTTGCTTGATACAAATTTTCTATTCTGGATTAGGATTTTGTCCGTTTATTCCCTACTATGAAATCCCGGGTTTGAGGGGCCAACGTAATTCAAAGGCTTATTCTCAACGCGAAAAAGAACAAAAACGAACAGATCGCATGTTGCAATATCGCACACATTTATGCCGAGGTTATAAGAGAAAAAATTCTTCTTCGTTGAACTACCTGTACTCAAAATGTACCTGATCCAAAAGCAAGGCTAGGGCTGGGACAAGCTTGTCAGGCCTTGTCTATTGGAGAAGCTGCTGTTGGTTAAAAAAGGAGCCAGAATCCACAGGCTCACCCTTCACGTTGTAATTCTTTGCCCACTGCCCGCCACTTCGACGTTTGAGAATACACATGAGCGATCAGAATATTACAATCCAACCTGCAACCGGGACAGCAACCTTAAAAAGCTTCATGTCCCCTATAGGTTCCAGAAGCCTTCAGTCTCATCAGATCAGGACAGCTAGTGCAAAAGGGAGAAGTCTGAAGGCTGTGTCAATTAAAGTCTCAACCCTACCTAGACTCCTCTCCTCCAAATTTCGCTAAGGGAGTCGGGGTTCCATCAATAACTTTCAAAAAATTGAGGAGGAAAGAATAAATCGGGAGGATTTGATATCGGGCACATCCCAATGAAAACTCCAATACCCGAGAGAATTTTGGTAGTTTCAACGACCATGGTCCATCTAGGCGTTAACGTGTTGTGAGTGCAGGGAGATAGACCGTATCTCTATTGTATGGGGTCAAGAAGAACGATATGTGACTTGTCGTCATGAGAAATTCCAATGCCGGCAATCTGGTTGCCATCATTGATGCAACAGGGGTGAATGGATTTCCAACCTGACCTTTGAGGCAGTAATAAATTCAGGTCTAGCATTCTCCCGTCTCTATAAAGAAAGCCACGGGAACCGCTCATCCCCACGATGTATCCTGATTGATTGATATCCAATGCGGTGCTTTCCTGTCCGTCGAGGGAGCCCAGGTCGGACATCTTTCCTTCCGAGTAGAGAAAGGCATGTTGTCGATTGGAACCGGCCACCGTGGCACTGCCGACCACCTTGCCAAGGTCGTTGATACTATGGGCGCGGCTTTCCGTTCCCCCAAGGGTCCCCAAATCGATCATCCGGTCCTGGATGTATAAGAAAGCATGGGTTTCATCGCGATACGTGCTCGAATAGCCGACCACTTGTTCACTATTATTGATATCTGTGGCAACGCTTTCTTTCCCTCCGAGTGTCCCCAGGTCCGTGAGCTTTCGCCCGCGATAGAGGAAGGCGTGTCGTTCAGATGGAGCGGTTGAATTTCCTTCTAAATGAGGAATGAGTGTATACCATCCCACGACGAAAGCGGCATTGTTGACGGCAAGCGCCATTCCGGGAGGCCTGGCAAAGATGGAAATATCTATAAATTTCCCATCACTATAAATAAATGCATCACGTCCAATATTTCCCACTACTTGAGACATGGAATTGATACCCATTATCCGACATCCAACTCCACCACATGCACCGAGATCGATGTTCTTTTTTCCGTCGAACCACCAGCCATGGTTTCTCGTCAAACTGAGCGGTGCTGTGCCAACGATCTGCCCAGCATTGGTCAGATCCTCCACCGTGCCGCCAGTCACGAGCACTCCGATATCCTGGATTGCGTAGGTTTCCCCGGCTGTGGCAGGGGCAGTAAGGCCAAGGGACCAAGTGAGAACAAGAATAGGCAAAAGAAATCGGCCGACCAACAAATTCATTATTTTTTTATCCCTTTCACTGCCCAATGCTTGATGGCTACTGATCAGTTGACACATATGTATGAGAGACGTTCCGTTAACCTATCTGCTTCGTCGCTTTCTCAGGCCCATGGGCAACCCCTCGCCGTTCATCGTTGGTCCAGTGGCATTGACACGCTAATCGCTCCGGCTAAATCACCTTCGTGCGCTCCTTCTTTGGGGTATCCAGAAATGTCCAATTGGCCGGCTGGCTCCCCATGACACTGCAGGCAATCACTCCCGTAATAAATCGGAATAAGGAGGCGGAGGTTGTTATCTCCTTCTGGCATCTCACTAATCGTCACAGATTGACTTGGTTGGGTCAACAATCGTTGTAACACGGCCGCTTCATAGGGATCCGGGGCATTCTTCGGATTTCGAGGTTGCAGCGTGGTCTGTTTGAGTCCAATGCCAGACCTTCTAGAAAACCGCTCAGAGACGCGGCTGCCAAAAGTGGCGGGAATGAAATTCTTAAACCCCACTCCCGTTTGGTTAATAACCGGCTGTGCTTCAGCGACGACTTCTTTGCTTGATTTCAATAACTCGCCTAAGACTTCAATTACGTTTTCACGCAGATGGGTCAGGGCTGGTTTCGTGAGGTCGACTCCGGTGCGGATACGAAATTCCTCAATCACCTGTCGTTCAAATACCTCAGGGGTGAATCCTTTGTTGTCTCGATTGGGATCATTGATTAAGAATTGATTCCGGTCAATGACGACCCGACCCGCGCTTAGGAGCATGGCAATAAGCCGGGCTTCTTCTTCTGCTTGATAGGCCGACATATTCATTCCAGCAATCGGATTCGATAAGATGAATAAGCTGAGGATGACACCTGCCAATAATCCTCGTCCATAAAACTGCATGACATTCTCCTTTGTCTTATGCCTGGTAAAGTCCAGAGCTTTTCCCGTTTTCCCTTTTGTACAGGAGGTGCTTGCAAGAAGCCATGAATAAAGGGTTATTCTCTACCAGGACTCCAATTCTGGGTTCGACAGGGAACCTCACCTTGGAATGAAATTGGTTGGTTAATTGTCGACGAGGGGCATGAGGACCTCAACCTCATGTCTGAATACTGTAATGGCATAAAGAGGTTCCAAGGTTCGTTCGATCTCTTCAAAGATCCTGTGCGCAACTGGCTGGGAAACGACTAGGATCATTTTGGTTGTCTGGTCACTTTCCAAATTGCCGCTCCGGTGTCCATGTGTGCCGAATCCTGCAGCGACCTCTTCGATCGTATAGCCAGTCGCTCCGGCCCGTTTCACCAGATCTTTGAGATTCGGTACCAAACCACTTTCGGCAATGATAGTAACCAGAATTGCCTTTACTGCGGGCATTTCGCACCTCCAGGTTTTCCAAAATTCAATTAAAGTACGATGATCATGTCGGGATATGAACTAAGTCGTTTTTTCCTGGAATGATTTTTCTTGATGAAAATGGAGTGCTTGACCATATTATTTTCTTAGCCAAATTCCGTCTGAATGGGCCACCCTCCCTATCAGGGCAATAAGGCAGCTTTATAATTTTCCATATGGCCTATTGCACATTTTACTATATCTGCCAGAAGGCCCCCTGCTTTGCAGGGGGAAGAATGGCAATCCGGAGCGAGGATGAGGTCTCGAGCCAGAAGTAGGAGATTTTTTAAAAAGCCACACTATTTGGTGGGAAGTTTCACGAAGCCCGTATTCAATAGTAAAGAACTTGTTGCAAATAACCAAGCCAGTTCAGATTATATTTATCCCCAGACTCTCAACAGATGTTCCACCCCGTTCCCGTGGAATGTTAGAAAAACTCTCCCTGGGATTGATTGGTTCCAGGCGGCCTACCTATTCATACAAAAGGTGATAGCCGCTTTTTACTTTCCGTTGACCATTCCATGGTTACCCAACGGGTATCGCTCTGGTCAGTGCCGTGGCAATCATAATATAAACGGGGATACCGATCGTCACGTTATATGAGAACGTCAGGCCTAACGAGGCTGCCAATGGCAGGGTCGGACTCGCTTCTGGAATCGCCAACCGTTGAACCGCCGGAACCGCAATGTATGACGCTGACCCACACAATACGGCAAAGAGCGCGTAGGTGCCGAGCGTAAAGGGAACTCCGAGGAACATACTATAACCATGGGCCACCGCGATCCCGATCGTGGCAAAAACGTTTGGAGCGATGAGGCCGAATAAGATGAATGATAGTCCTGCGTGTTTAAGGTCTTTGAGTCGTCTGCTAGCGGTCATTCCCATTTCCAATAAAAAGAGCGATAAGATGCCGTGAAAGAGAGCAACAAAGAATCTGTCGTCGACCTCTGTGACCTTCACCCCTTGGAGTCGGCTGATAAATCCAATCAAGATGCCCCCGAAGAGCAAATACAGCCCCGGGTTCAGGAAAATCTCGTGTAGCATCTTTCCACTAAAGATCGGTTTGGGTTCCTCGTAGTCCACCGCGGCTGCTGCGCCCAGCGACTGGGCCGGCAAGGAAACCGGGATCTGCTCGACATGGTTGCTGTGACTGTCTTCGTCTTCAGTTGTGGGGGGCACGAGTTTGCGGGCGTAAGGATTGTATCCCGGCTCATCCGGCATATTCCCGAGGGCATCCAGCCTGCCGGAGGCCCGAAGACGCGAAACGAGATAAAGGGCCACCAGGCAGCCGGGGATTTCCATCACGGCAAGGAGAACCGGCATATACGCTGCGAAGGCGATATTTGCCGCAGCCAGCACTCCGAGACAGGTCACAAAGGTCCCAGCCGAGTCAGAGCCATAGTATCCGGCTACGGTTGCCGCATCAATTCGGCGCAATTTTGTTTTTCGGAGTATGACATAGGCGGCGATGCCGATGACCAAGTTGGCGAGAAAACCAATTACCATGAATCCAAGAGCATGTTGCAATTCGGCCATTGAGAGAGAAGCCAGTTCTTCGCCTCCGTGCCAACCGATAGCGATCAAAAGGTAAATGGTTAATCCTTTATAGAGGACGTGCGGAAATTCAAACGGCACTTTAAGGATGGGGACTAGAAATCCAAGATAGAAAAATAGCAATAACGGTTTGAATAAGTTGTGGGTAAAGTTGTAAATAAATTCTTCAAGCATACATCGCTCCTTTAACTATGAAGTCCGCATAGCATGTTCAGGGAATGGTTGAGATTTTGGATGCCTTCTCAAGCCTTCTGAGAAAAAATGGTTTTATTGTGCTGTCATCTAATATTTGACCTTCACCGTCTTTTTGCAAAATTAGGTCCATGATTACCCATTGAGATGTCATCACAGAAAAATCTGCCCACTCCCAGTAAACACAGGTGTTGGTCCATCGAGATGACTTTTTAATCCTTGGTATTGGGGTTTGACTTCCTCCCATATGAGCGAAATCGCAACCCGCGCACTGTTCAAATTCACAAATTTGCAAATAACGTAGGCAGAAATCTTTGATGAGAGACCTACGGCTGAAACCAGGCTCGTTGAAATAGACAAATTGGAGAGGAGAATGTTCCTCATAAGAAGATTATCCTGGGTGCCATGGTCAATAAATTTTTGGGGCACCAGACTCGAATATGGTAGTATGAGCCGATGCGTTGTTGGATCCTCACCGGGGTACTGGTCGCGAGTGGCTTCTTGTCAGGCCTTGAGGCTTGGGGACTGGAATTTACTGCAGATCAAATCCTTAAGTTCGGGCGGCAGACTCAAAAGGCCAACCTGTACTATCGGGATGACCGGTGGCGGTTGGAGCATCAGTCGATGGGTCCGGTCAATGTCACCATTGTGCGTAAAGACAAGCAGCTCATGTGGCTGCTGCTCTCCCGCGTGAGACATTTCAAGACGCTCCCCTACGATCCGGCTCAGGAGCCAAAATTGAGCGAGCATCTGGAGGGAGAGATCTCTCGCGAAGAGATCGGCACGGAGACGCGCGAGGGCCATCCGACGATCTTATACGAGGTCACGGTGAAGCAGGGCGATGAGATCGATGTCTACTACCAATGGTTCGCCACCGACATTCAGTTCCCGATGCAGTTGACCAGGAAGGACGGAAGCTGGAGTGTCGAGTATCGACATGTGAAGCTGCGGCCCGTAACCGATTATTTATTTCAACTGCCAGTCAATTTTCAGCCGCTGGAAGAGTTTGACCCGCCCAAGAAAAAAGATTCCTAAGAGCCTGCGATGTCGTCACCTATCCGTTCGAAGGCGGGGTGGCCTCTGCCGGCTGCAACATCTCCTCACAAATAACTTCTCTGCCTGAACATAGACCCTTCGCCGTTGGCTCAGGGTGGCAATGTGGTGTGGGTTTGAACCAGGATGTGTTCGGC
>JBATLR010000228.1:0-10901 GCA_049289415.1 Nitrospirales bacterium | reverse complement strand
GCTTTGCCATCGCCGTTGAGATCCCCGACGGCCTGAATATCCCAAGCCGTCGGCGCGCTGCCGGGAAAGCTTGTGGAGGTGATGGTCAAGCCATTCATCAACCAGACGGCCACTGCGCCGCTCGTGGCATTGCGCCAAATGAGGTCGGCCTTCCCGTCCCCATTCACATCGCCCGTTCCCCTCAGAGCCCATTCAGTGGGTAACTGGCCCAGAATGCCTGAAGCGGTGCCGTTGGTGCCACTGAGCAGCCACACGACTACCTCTCCGGTTTTCGTGTTTCGAAAGACCAGGTCGGCCTTGCCGTCCCCATTCAGGTCCTGATTTTTATGAGGATTGGGGTTTGTGTTATGTGTTGGAAGTGTAATCGCCACTTCCTCTGCAGGTGCACTGATGTTTCCAGATTGATCATATGCCGTGACCGTAAAATAGTAGGTGAGTCCCTCTGGGAGGTTTTGGAAAACATATGACGGGGTGAGCCCGGCATTTTTGGTGATGTGGTAAGACCTTTGCGATGTGCCCATATGTACATAGTATCCCATCAGGTCCGACTCCGGACTCGCGATCCAGCTCAATTGAATGGAAGAAGCTGAATATACGGGGTTAGCGAACAGGCCAAGAAGAAAAACCGCAAGGCCGATCGTATGTCTGGTTACGGAACTGAAGGAGGTTATGTGTCGGGTCATCCCCTGTTCCTTGTGGTATTCGGACTAAAATCCAAATCCTCTCCATAGGTATTACCCCCTCCTTGGGTGGCTGGACGAGATCAGGTGTGCTCACCTGACTTCTAGCGTTTCGAGTCTACTCCACAGTAAATGTGCCGTTTCGGGAAAAAATTATATGGACCAATTGGATTTTCAAAGGTGGTGAATTTTAGAGGAAGAAATATCAAAGAGGATATAGGGTGAAACATGTAGTTGCTCCGTAATAAACTTCAATTTTTCTATGTTGACCATCACAAAAGTTGGGGTAGAGAATAGACTGAAAAACGGGTTTTTCCAGATAACCTTTTGGCATTCGTCAGAGTATCTATTTGGACACCATCATGGTTAACCGACCTCACTTTGATAGGCGTGGGAAATTTTATAGGTTGATGAAGAACTGCAGAAGAAGGATATGGTTAGCCTGATTGGCCAGACCTGAAAGTGCGGTGTTAATGATCTGTAATTGATAGCCCGCATTCATATTGAGGTTGGGGGAGAAGGTGTAGTTGATACCCAGAAAAACGGTTTTGTTCGAATCCGGATTCAGGCCCCTGGCGAATAGTATTGAGGTTCACAAAGATTTCATCATAGAAGGCGATTGCGAGGGAAGGGGAGGCCGGCAGCGGGAACCTTTCTCGGAGCATGGTTCGAGCGCGAAACTTTTCCGATGGCGTGTTGGATCTACCGTTCTTCGAGACGGGACCGGCTGAATCATTTGAATGTTGACATTTCTCATGTTCCGGCGTGTAGCTCGGTTAAAAATTGGCAACCCAGGCGTACCCTTGTCAGAGCGAGATGCTGCGGGTGGGTTGATAGCCGACAGCCGGTCGACGAAGGAGTTGGTCGATTTGAGAGGCATCGTTGGGGAACCCGGGGGTTGCCTTCCATGTACCCTTTGACCGGTCCGAAAGCAGGAACGTTGAGATAGTTCCGTGCCCACAGTCGATAATCTTGAATCGGCTCCGAGCCTCCAAAGCAGAAGGCGGGTGTCCACAGTGGCATCCGGGGACGAAGCCTGCCAGCATTCCTTTCCTCATTTTTACATTCATCCCTTTCCCCATCTTATTGTAAGAATCATCCTTCGTGCGTCCCTAGGAATGATCGAAGTTGTGAAAGAGAGGATAGCCCCTGAAGTCTGTCGTTGCCCTTCACGAAGGTCGGAACGGCTGTGATATGCATCTCTTCTTGTGCGTGTCGGAGAGCCTGCAGGGGGTGCTTCCGATATTTCCTTGATTCTAGCGCATGTCTAAAGACCGATGCCTCAAACTCAGTTCCTGTGCCAGCTCTGAGAGTACCGAGAGTTCTCCGATGTTGCATTCTTCATGGAAGAATGCGGTAAAGATTTGGTGGGCATACGCCGGCCCCCGTCCCTGAATGAATGCGTATAGATACCACCTCAATTGCCAGACCAGTATGGGGTTGAGGGGAAATGTTCGGAAGTTTGATGGGAATACCCAACCGTTCGACCTGGGATAGACCGAATCCCGCCACACTCGTTCAGGGTATTCCCGTCCGGTGGAAACTTGGGTTGAGAAGTAGGGCCTATTTCATAGGGCATCCATTCCATAGTCAAGGCCTTGTTGTCGGCTGCTTGGGAAATGAGGTGTTCCGTGAAAAACCAATACGGGCAGACATAGTCCGCCCACACGATGACGGTGGAATTCATCCGGCCGTGTTTTTTCTGTCTGAAATCTGATGGCACTATCTTGGGTTGAGTCAGGTGCCAATGTCATCTTGGGCTAACCACATGTTCCATGTTTATCCATGAATCATAGCCTATGGAAATAAAATTTTTTCAATCAGCCTCAGGCCTACTACCATGACTGCCAAAAAGGAGTAAAATAGAAAAAACAAGATTTTCTGAGAAAGGGATGTCTATGGGTAAAATTTGCATTCTCGGAGGGGGCAAAATTGGCTCGTTGATTGGCACGTTATTGGTGGAGTGTGGAGACTTTGAGGTATGTCTGGGAGACGTGGACCCAGAAGTGGTTGTGCGCCTGAAAAAAGACATTGGGCATGAGCATTTTCAGGTGTCTTCCGTCGATGTGCAGGACTCAAAAGCCCTGAGCAGATTTGTTGAATCGGTCGAACCGGACGGAATCATTTCCAGCCTTCCCTATTATTGTAATCTAGCAGTTGGGGCGATGGCGCGCTCGTGCGGCGCCCATTATTTTGATTTAACTGAAGATGTCGAAGTCACCAAAGGCATCAAGGATATCAGTGAGGGGTCGCAGAAAGCATTTGTTCCGCAATGTGGCTTGGCACCAGGATTTATCAGCATTGTTGCGCATGAATTGATGACTCGTTTTGATACGGTGGATATGGTGAAGATGCGGGTAGGGGCGTTGCCGGTTAATCCCAGCAATGTGTTGAAATATTCGCTGACGTGGTCGACGGATGGCTTGATTAATGAATACGGCAATACGTGCTATGGGATTGAGAATAGCCAGGAAGTGCCGTTGTTGCCTCTCGAAGGATACGAAACCATTTCCATTGATGGTCTGATATATGAGGCCTTTAATACCTCGGGTGGGCTGGGGACGTTGGCGGATACGTATGCGGGCAAGGTCCGGACAATGAATTATAAGACCCTGCGCTATCCCGGCCATTGTGAAAAAATTCATCTCTTAATGAATGACCTTAAACTCAATGATGACCGAGAGACCTTGAAGCGTATTTTGGAAAATGCCGTGCCGAAGACCTTGCAGGATGTGGTCCTGATCTATACGTCGGTGACGGGTCTTCGAAAAGGAGAGCTGTATGAAGAAAATTTTGTGCAGAAAATTTATCCACATACGATTGCCGAAAAATTGTGGTCTGCGATTCAGGTGACGACGGCTGCGGGGATGTGCAGTGTGGTGGACCTGGTCTTTGAGCGTCCCGGGCAGTATCAGGGGTTTGTGAGGCAAGAGACGTTTGATCTGCCCTCAATCCTGGCTAACCGGTTCGGGCGGTATTTTCAACCGGGTGATTCGTGTTCGTGATGAGCCTATGGTGTGTCAAAGGAAATGGAGCGCGTGATGGATGTCTTCCATGAATTGGGGTTAAAAGCGGTGAATGCCGGTGCTTGTTCCGGCCAGGCGCGTTGGATGTCGACGACCACCGAGGGTCTGCTGGCTTCGGTGAACCCCGCGACGGGACAGGTTTTAGCTCAAGTGAACCGGTGCTCCGGGGCGGATTACGACGCCCTCGTTCAGGAATCGCAACGGGCCTATCGGGAGTGGCGGCAAGTTCCCGCTCCGAAGCGCGGGGAGATGGTCCGGTTGATCGGGGACGCGTTGCGCGCGAAAAAAGATGCGCTGGGTTCCCTGGTGTCGATGGAGGTAGGAAAAATCAAGGCCGAGGGCGACGGCGAAGTGCAGGAGATGATCGATATGGCGGATTTTGCGGTGGGGCAATCCCGCATGCTGTATGGTCTGTCCATGCACTCCGAACGGCCACAACACCGGATGTACGAACAGTGGCATCCACTCGGAGTGGTGGGGGTGATCACGGCCTTTAATTTTCCGGTTGCGGTATGGGCGTGGAATGCCTTCCTGGCCGCCATCGCCGGCGATACCGTGGTGTGGAAGCCTTCCCCCAAGGCCGCCCTCTGTGCTTTAGCTGTTCAGCATATCTGTAACCAGGTGATGGAGGAACAAGGTGTTCCGGGGATTTTTTCCGTGTTCATTACGGACCAGGTTGAATTGGCGCAGACGATGGTGGCTGATGAACGCTTGCCATTGATTTCGTTTACCGGTTCTGTGCCCGTGGGAAAAAAAGTTGCGAAAGTCGTGGGCCAACGACTAGGGCGTAGCCTGTTGGAGCTTAGTGGGAACAATGCCGTGATTGTCGATGAGACGGCCGACTTGGATCTGGCCATACCTGCCATTGTCTTTGGGGCTGTGGGCACTGCCGGGCAGCGATGCACGACCACCCGCCGGTTGTTTGTACAGGAGACACGGTATGAGGAAGTCGTGGAACGTCTGCTTCGGGCCTATCAGCAGGTCCGGGTGGGTAATCCGCTGGACGAAGGGGTGTTGATGGGGCCGCTGATCGATGAGCGGGCCTTGCAGGAATTTCGAATTGCTCTTGAGGAAGTGGTGCAGGATGGTGGCCAGATTCTCTGTGGCGGGGGTGTGATCGAGGGCCCCGGGTTTTTTATTGAGCCGACGATCGTACGTGCTGAGAATCAGTGGAAGGTGGTGCAGCGGGAGACGTTTGCGCCGATTTTGTATGTCATGCCGTATGCCACCTTGGACGACGCGATTGCCCTCCAAAATCAAGCGCCACAAGGGTTGTCGTCTTCATTGTTTACCTTACATGTGCGGCATGCCGAGCAGTTTTTGTCGGGGCAGGGGAGCGACTGTGGGATTGCGAATGTGAATATCGGCACCTCGGGGGCGGAGATTGGAGGCGCCTTTGGCGGAGAGAAAGAAACAGGCGGGGGGCGAGAGGCCGGTTCTG
Source organism: Nitrospirales bacterium (assembly GCA_049289415.1). Taxonomy (GTDB): domain Bacteria; phylum Nitrospirota; class Nitrospiria; order Nitrospirales; family UBA8639; genus Nitrospira_E. The sequence continues at coordinate 5,754 of JBATLR010000228.1, read as the reverse complement.
ATGCTTGGAAAGCCTATATGCGTCGGCAAACCAATACGATTAATTGGGGGACAGAGCTGCCGCTGGCGCAAGGAATCACATTTTCTGTGAACTAACCAGGGAGGCGAGTCATGAATCAGCGTTCCGAACTCGAACAGGTGATTACGCGATATGTTCACGAATATGCCGCTAAAAACCATGCCGCGGCGATTGTCAAAGATGCGTTGGAAGAGATTGGCATCGGGCTGTTCCCGGTTGTGGATCATATCACCGTGCGCACGTCGTCGATTGATCCGCGGGCCGAGGAATTTGTGTTATTGGGGTATGCCTATTCTGAAACGTTGGAGTATGACGACTGGTGGGCCAAGGTCTATCGGGCACCCGGATGTCCCGCCTTATTTGTTGATCAGGCATATGCGGATGAACGGGGAAAGACGAGTATTATTCCCGGATGGGTCACGCAATTCGGGGATCGCACCCTGCATCATATTGCCGTGCGCGTGGCGGAGATTGAAGCCAGTATGGAACGGTTGACCGCCAAAGGGGTGAAGTTTGCGGGACAGATTGTTGGGGAACGGGGAGGCGATCTCCGGCAGATTTTTACCGTGCCCGAGCAAGTGAACGGTCACGCGTTTTCAGTCTTAGAATTGACTGAGCGTCATCGGGGGTTTCAAGGATTTTCTCCGCCGCAAGCCAATAGTCTCATGCAATCGACTGTGGCCCGGTGAGGGCTGCATAAGGAGACGGGAAAGACCGGGCGACCTACACGTCGGCAGCTTCCAGGACAAGTTTGGCGTTTTTGGCAATGGCACCTGGGTCTTTAGCCACGATGGCTGCAGCAAGGCCGACCGTGGCGGTAGCCACTTTGATCACTTCACCGACCTTTTCTAATTTCTTGATCGCCCGCTTAGCTTTGCCTACCGAACTTTTAATGCTTTGGGCATTGATTTCTGATTCTTCCAAAGCCAACCCCACGGCTTTCGTGGTCATGTCCGAAGAGGAGTTCAAAAGCGACCATTCCTCGTCTTCCAAGTCACGCCGTTGTGTCGGTGTCAGATTATTCCAATTGGCAAACCGGTAATTTCCGAGGTTAATGCCGAGATCACGGAATTGTTTGGATAACTCAAAGGCGTCTTCAGCGCTCAAGGGCATCACAGTCCTCGCTTACAGTTTTTTAATGGTTTCCAGTAATGACCGAAGGTCTTTGACGGATTTCTCAACCTGTTGTAATACCTCTTTCTTTGTCAAATTCTGACGTTGATCAAAAAGTCGTTGGTGCCCATCGGCAATATGGTCCAAGACTTTCCCGTATATTTGGACGGCCTCAGATCGTTCGTGTACCTGGGACATTCTGAGGTCTTTCCATTCGGCTAACGCGGCTTTGCCTGCGGGATCTTGGGATTCCATGGTCAGAGTCATGTAATAATTTTGGATGGCGGCTTCTTCAGTTTGGAGATCCCCGCCAAATCCGTCTGACACGATGTGGTGTAAGGATTCGAGAACTTGTTGAATGGGCGTGTTGGCTTGTTCGATGAGATTCTGAAGTTGATCTTGTCTCCATCGTTTCACTGCCACGGTGGTTACGATGCCGGCTATTTTTTTAAACGCTTCTGCCTCTTTTGGAGTGGTGGGGGTCTGAGACTCCAAGGCAGCCGAGAGTTGCGCCAGTTCTTGAGTATTATCGACAACTTCATCAGCCGCGAGACGCCCCAGGGATTTCATGTAAGTCTCGATAATTGATTGGCGGAGGAGTAAAGACGTTTTTTGTGTGGCACGGTCCTGCGCCATGGCATCAAGATGGGCATGGCGACTTGGAGGTTGATAGCGTTTTTGCCGCTGGGGAAAATCCAGGTAGGCATCAACCAGGTTTGTGTACTGAGCGGATTCTGCGGACAGACTGGCAAAATCTTGAATGGCTTTGAGGTTTGTCGTACAACCTTGCGTGAAGGCGAGCAAGATCATCGCATTCAAAGCAATTGTAATGGAACGAAAGAGGGAGACCGAAAGGTAGCCTGTCATCATCCTGCCTGTAATGGATTGATCTGGAGAAGAAGCTCCATAGGTAATCGGAAGGTGTATGCGTTGAGGCAACCATAGGTGATTGGAAAAAAAGTGTCAAGAGAGATTCACGTTTCTCCTCAGGGCGAAACAATGTTGGAGGGTTGGAGACTAAAGATATTGGTCTTGATTATGATTCGACTCGAATTCCTAGGAACAACGAGAACTCATCCGTCATATGAACCATCGCATGCGACGGTAAGTGACGGCGAGCAGGAAGCTTCTCTTGGTGGCAGTGAAGGTTTGTAGCGCCTTATCTACTGAGTTTCAGCTACACAGGTATCGCGAGACGTCCATAATGTCTTTATAATATGGAGGGATCCTGACATATGCGTTCAGATATCAATTGTGCAGCCAATTCGTGACCGTGTTCATTCCAATGCCCAACTCCAAGTTTCGTATTCGGGAATCCATGAAGATACGCATGATGTTGCTCCGCATGCCGCTGAAAATCATACAGCAGGTTGAGCACGGGAAAGCCCTCGGATTCGCCAAGTGCTCGAAGTCGTTGCTCTGGATAGTCCAACTCCTTTGCATGAAGACGCTGTTTCAATAATACCTTCTGTTCTGGGTCGAGTTGATCAGGGCTTGTGGTCGTGACTAGAAAAAACTTTGCTCCATGCTCAAGCACTTCCTGATGCATTAATTTCAGAATGGCCTCGGTAATGTCCCATGCCTCACGATGGATCGGTGTCTGGGGTGGGGCATAGACAAAGTCTGCCAGTCCTGCCTGGCTAGAGCCCTGTTCCTGATTCTCTCCCATTTGCCATGCCGCCAGCACCCGGTTGGCTTGGTTGAGCAATTCCAAGGTACGAAAATTATGCACCCCCCAAAGGAGGAGTCGATATTTGAGCAAGGGTGGCGACCACTCTTGAAAATTGTACACCAGTTTCAATTCTCCCCGATCAAGATGAAAGTACGGACGAGGGATATACTCAGGTTCACGCAACTCCGCGCGGGGAAAATTGTCGATCAGATCGTTCCCGCTAAAAAACATGGTGAGCACGAGGTCGGGATCATAGGCCCAACCACGGGATCGTAATGTGATCAGTTCTTCAGCATTGCCATATCCTGGAACGCCAAAATTAATGACCTCCACCTTGTTTGGGAGCAGGCGCCCACATGATTGGAGTTGGTGTTCGACTTTTCTTCCGAAGGTGTTCTCCAAGCTAACTTGCCTCGCCTCTGTATAGGAATCGCCCAGAATCAAAATCCTGTACGTCCCCCTTGGCTTCTGAATAGGATGTTCGACGTCTCGAAACCCAGCAGAGTTAATTTTAACGTAGGCATTTCCCTCATAACGAAACCACCCTTCCATCCCCGGTTCAAGGATTCGTCCTCTGACAGGATCAAACCCGTGAAATACCGGATATGAGATGTTCATGAGCCGAAGACCGGCTTCCGCAATCAGGAAACCTCCAAAGACACCTATCAGAATTAACAAGCCAATTTTAGCGAAGTAATTTGGTTTTTTATTGATCACGCTAAGCCATCCTCCTCTATCACGTCATCGGCCTTCCTCACCTATTTCTTATAACGGGAAACCTTGCATCGTACGGAATGATAAGCCCACCGGCTATTGGCTACGGGCCTATTCCAAAGTGATCCTAATTCCCCGAAAAGCATCACAACGGTTTTCGCTTCTGAAGAATGGGAGCAGAAACATTCTTCATGGAATGTCGGAAGATCGGGTTTGACCAAAGAGACGACTTCCACCCCACTGTCCGGCAATGCCAGGGAACCTGATTAACCTATTCATTTTCAATCGGTGCGCAGCATCGAATTTTCTCAGGTGCTATGGACGCCCTCGACTACGGCAAGTTTGTCCACTCTAGGCTCTGATCGGTTTTTTGCACGTTCGGCTTAAAGAAAATAATATTGAGCGATCCTTTTCTTCCACAAACAATGGGAAGTGAATTTCTGGAAAAATCTTGTAATTGGGCAAAAGGAGAGACTCCAGTGAAATGAGATTGGATTTCAGGAAATTTTCTTATGCTGGTGATTACATTTCCGCAGCCAAAATAGATATTCAGGATGTGTGATGGGGACGGTGAAAAAGGAAGAAGGCCCTACCCCTTTGTAACGAGTGCGGACAGCGATCCCCCTGATTAGGGGTACGGACTCGAATTGGTTTCAACGTAGGCAGGTGGTGTGTCATGAAGGAGGGATCGATGGAAAGTCAGCTAGGAATTCAATCACGAAGCGGTTTAACTGGTTGTTCAAGGGGTCTTGATGCTGGTGTGGCTTGGGTGAAGCATGCGGGGGTGACCCGGCATTCAACGTACGCGATGCTAATAGGCTTCAAGCGAGTATCGGGCCTGAAGACCAGACAGAGGATTGTGAACGAGATAAGGGTAATGGGAATGATCCTGCCCTAGCGGAGTTGGGCTTTGAGCCATGAGATGAGAACGTGTGGCCCGAGGTCTCGATGCAACCTAGGGCCACAACTTTATGGAGGGGGGCTGGGCCAGGACCAGAGCCCGCGGCGTGTGAAAGTGCCTTCGACGGATGTATCGAGGAGAGCGCCCTACCCCGGAGAAGAGGTCAGTGTAGGATTATTTTTTTCGTGAATGGCATTGGCCCGCGTTTCCTGCGTGACGGCGTCCTCGGTACGACCTATTTTTCGCAATAGGGTGGCGTAATTTCTCAGCGCTCGTTCCACCCGAAAATGATCTTTCCCCATGGTCTGTTCCGTGAGAGTGATGGTTCGTTGAAACAAGGGGTCGGCTTTATCATATTGTCCTGTGGTGCCATACAGTAACGCTAAGTTATTGAGAGGGCCGGTCAAGCTTGAATGTTCGGGCCCTTCTGCTTGTTCAATAATCGCAATGGCGCGTTGGATTAAGGGAATGGCTTGCTCAGGTTGGTCCTGTAGTCTGTGGATTTCTCCCAATTGATTGAGGATGATGGCAACCCGGGGGTGTTCCTTGCCAAACCCCTCTTCGCTAATCGTCAGCATTCGTTCCAACACAGGCGTCGCTTGTGAAAATTGTTTAGCCGTACTATAGAGAAGCGCCAGATTGTTCAAGCTGCCGAGGAGATGGGGATTGGTGGGGCCAATTTGCTTCTCTTTGATGGCTAAGGCCCGGAGTAGTAATGCCTCTGCCTGGTCGTACTGTTCCTGGGCTCGATGGAGGAGCGCGAGATTATTGAGTGGTTCAATGAGTTCAGGCGCCTCCGGTCCTGTGGTTCTTTCCCGGCTGTCGAGAACCCGCTTCAGATAGGTTTCTGCCTGGGCATAGCGGGCTTGCCGGACAAACAGTGCTGCGAGATTTTCCAGGTCACGGATGACCTCAGGGTTATCAGGACCCAGAGCCTGTTCCCGAACCGCTAAGGCTCGCTCAAATGAGGCTTGAGCCTGGTCGAACTTCTGTTGGGTGACATACAATGCGCCAAGATTACTGAGGCTTGCCGCTAACTCGGCTGTCTGAAGGTTTGGTCCTTCTTCATGAATGGCCACAGCTTTCAGAAGCAGGGTTTCAGCCTGTTCGGGCTCTCCTTTCGCATTGTGCAGAATCGCCAGGTTCGTGATGGACTGGATGAGGCGAGGGTCTTGGCCTTCGAACTGTTCTGCCAGTTCAAGCGCAGCATTCAGTTCCTGCTCGGCTTCCGGGAACTTCCCCTGTTCCATCATGGTCGTGCCTTGTTCGGTGTGGAGTTGCCAGGGCGTTTTGTCTTCGCTGCACCCGATGAGGGTAATGGTGAGCAGGGTAAGGG
>JBATLR010000227.1:0-3632 GCA_049289415.1 Nitrospirales bacterium | reverse complement strand
ATTGATATCCACGTGGGTCAAAACAGGATGAATAATGATTTGATCAACCCTCCGGTTCCCTGTCCGGTGATCTCCCAGGATTTTTTCAAACATCTTTGGGGAGCCATTGACGCCATGAGATTGCCTTTCGTTGAAGGATTCTTAACCAAACGCTGAAAATCGAAGGCAGAGTGCTCTACGAGTAAAAAAAAAGGGACCGATTGAGAGTTTCCCTGAAAATCCGAAGAGGTCACGGCTGGCTAACGGGGGCAGACCATTTATCTTGTCACCACTCTTCAATTCTCCCTCCGGCAACCATCATCCTTTTGTCTTCAAAAAGTATTGAGACTCCGTTGCGGTTGAGTCTGTATCGGGCTTCTGTCGGACATGCGGATTATTGAACAGGATTGACTGATCAACTTAAGGCCCTGGCTAGCCAGGTCACGGGTCGCGTCTTCCGGTTATGACGCATTTTTTGCGCACCGGAAACCGACGTTATCATGTCGTTGACCGGGATCCAGACCGTGACGATTCGTGGTCCGAATATCCACAGCCTTATTTGACCAGGACCCGCCACGAATAGCTTTCAGTTCACCTACGGGAGGTCCTTCAGGATTTTTGTCAGGACTTCGTTGATAATAAGAGGTGTCATACCAATCAGCTGTCCACTCCCAGACATTCCCGGCCATATCGTCCAGCCCGTAGGGACTCTGGCCTTCAGCTTTTTCACCAACCGATGTTAAGACGGAATAGGCCTGATGGTCGCAGCACTTGTCAAAATTGGCCAGGATTTGGATCGGATCCTGTTCACCCCAGGGATAAAGGCGCTCATCGGCCCCACGGGCAGCCTTTTCCCACTCGGCTTCGGTGGGCAATCGTTTGCCCACAGACTCACAATATGCTGTGGCTTCATCCCAATTCGCTCTTACAGCAGGATGTTGGGAGACCTCATGTAAATTGAGATCAATCCAATATCCTGGTGGTTCGGCTCCGGATTTTTTAATGAACTCCGCATATTGGGAGACGGTCACTTCATGTTGGTCGATATAAAAGTTATCGAGAAAAACCTGATGCACCGGGCGCTCATTTCTAAAATCTTTACTCCCCATGGTGAAATGACCTTCTGGAATGAACACCATCGGTGCCCCATCCCCACCAAGAATTTTCGGAGCAAAGGCTTGCGGTGCACTATAAGCGGGCGCTTTAGCAATCAGCCCTGAACCAGGAGCTTCCTCATCCCTATCTGATTTTTCACGAGCCATCTGTTCTTGCAACGCTTGCAGTTCTGCTTGTAATTGAACCAGTTCCCGATCCGAAGCCGGAATACCCTTGGGATCAGCCATTTCTTGGGTTAATGACGTCGCTGATCCACCAGGAGCAAAGGCGAGAGGAAGCCCATTATCATAGCGGCCTTCGATAGAAGGGTTTTGAAAACCCTCAGTACTCGTTTTCACCGTACGATAGGTAAAGTCGAAGAGTTCACGAATTTCGATGAGTCCATTACGATTGAAATCGGCCCCTCCTCGTAAGCCCGTGAGCAATCCGCAGGTAAATGCTCCATGTCCTCCACAAAATTTTTCGCCTTCTTGCGACCGCTCAGCTGCACTGGAAGAGGAGAAAACGGCCACTCCTGTCTGTGCCTTGCCCATTGCAGTCAAGAGGCGGTTCACGTCTGCAGCATTCGCGGCGCGCATGGCAACCAGTGAACTGGAGGAGCCAAACGCTCCCGTATGACATGCATCTAAAAACAGCACGATTTTACGGGCCTTACTTTTGCTGATTTGTCGCAGCAGGTCATGGCGACTAATCCCGTTGTCTTCCGGGAAATTGGGATCAGCTTCATGTGTGAGAAAAAATAGGTCTTCTCCGCTGGGATCGAGTAACCCGTGCATGGCGAGGGAGAGGATGACCAAATCTTCCGGCTGAGCAAGACGAAGCACCTCTCCAAGTGCTCGCAAAATCTTCCCGCGTTGAGCCTCTTGATTGGTCAGAACATGAAAGTGGTCAGGATGAATACTGTCCTGAAAATGCTCGGTAAAGAACTGATGGAGGGCTTTGGCATCCTTGTCCGCATAGGCAAGATTCAGGGTTGTATTTTTATATTCGGAGACCCCAATAAATACTCCCCAAACGGTTCCAATCCCTTCACCGGTATCCGGCGATACCAGAATTCCACGGGACGCGGCAAAGACGGGAGTCTCATATCCCCCGGCAAGCAGTACCATAAAGAAGGCAATGGAACAGAAAATTTTTCCCAATACCCAAGTGATCATGGTTGCCCGTAATTCAGAAATTCCTGCCATCTCGCCACCCCGATTCGAGACTATGGCATCGAACCCCCACCGGAACTCTGCCGTTCTTTGACCAAATCATTTGCTATTTCTTCGGCCATTTCAAGCAACAACTCATCAACGGATGGAGCAAGCAGTCCCCGTGTCCCGGACTTTTCCGAATACAATTGCGTCCAGATTATTTGCCCGGTTTCCGTACTGACAAGTTTCAACGACATAGAAATCTCTGTCGCCGTCGCTAAGGGATAATGAGGGGCGCCTTCGACAAATCGTGTCACGCGCCCCTTGAGCAGCGCATCGGCATTGATGAAATTTCCTTTTTGCAAAAGGGTTTTTTCATCGAGGAGCGTAGCGTCTAAATTATGTTCGGCAAGAACGGCTTGAATTTGTGTACGATCGACGACATAATCAAACACCTCTTTGTTGGCAATGACCATGGCCAGTAGATCTGAGGCTGCACCGGCCTCGCCCACCCCATCAAAGGGGAGAATCGCGATTGACGATACCTTCGAAAGCGGATAGGCCGGATTGGTAAAAGACTTTTTGACCGTTCCTCCACAGGCAATCAGTCCGAATAGACACCAACAAAGACCAATGGCTCGCGCACCGTATTTCATGTCGATCCCTTTACCTCAGAGATTTATTGAACGTCTGGTTGTCATTACGAATTCATGCTGGGCAAGATTGTAGGCATTAGGTTTTCTGATGTACAGGTTCATAAGAATATTCTCGGAATCTTGTCTGCGTAATCTCTTTGTTTGAAAAGGAAAAGTCTAGCCCTGGTGATTCTCAGCCAAAGCGTGAAACAATTATCTGAACCAACACGACGCCATTTCCTGGTTTGTCGAATCAGAAAGTCGATCGGTTCAAGGGTCCTGTTTAGGCTCACCTAAGCTGCTCTATCAACCATAGGTGGGCAATTGAATGCCCTAGGAGCCTATGGACGAATCTTCGCTTTCTGAAATGAGGCTGGCCAGGACGAATACAGATAGGTCGTAAGTAATACTCAATCCGGCGATAGGGAGTTGCTAAATCCCTATCGAACAACAGACAACAAAAAAGCCGCTTATATAGCGGCTTTTCGTCTTATCATTATTCTTTATCGGATTTCTTGGGATTATGAAGTGGTGGAGGGCACGGGAGTTGAACCCGCGACCCCTACGTTGCGAACGTAGTGCTCTCCCAACTGAGCTAGCCCCCCACAACTCCCAGGCGGCATTATACACAACCGGAAGCTGGGTCTCCACACGAACTTACGGCTCTGCGGGAAACTTCATGCAGGATAGTGAAAGCCAGCGGCCGCTGCCCCCGGTTCCGCTACCGTTACCCGTCGCCCCTCTACGCGCAGTTTACCCTCAGCAT
>JBATLR010000226.1:0-3148 GCA_049289415.1 Nitrospirales bacterium | reverse complement strand
GGGATCCGTAGCCAGGACACTAGCGTATCCGCATAAAAAAATGTCCCGACAAAAACACAGGCCATAACAATGACCGCGCGCGTGAGTCGCCATTGGAACTCTTGCAAATGCTCCATGACGGGCATTTTTTTGTCTTCCAGCGGCTTAAAGACCTTCTCTTCAAACCAGGAACCAATTTTGCTTTGTTTAGCCATGTGAGTCCTGCGCCACAAAAATCCGAGGGGGGCTCGGTCGCCCCCCTCAGTACTTATTCCTTATTGAGGATTCACTGCGATAAACAGATTATTGCCGCGGCGGTTGACCAACAAAACCGCTAACTCATCTTTGGCAATTTTTGACGCAATCTGCTTGAAGTCGTCAATCGTTTTCACGCTTTGGCGGCTCACTTCTTGAATGACGTCACCAACTTGAATACCCGCAGCCTCAACGGCGCTGCCTGATTCGACTTTCGAGACGACCACACCTTTGATTTGTTCAGGAATATTGAATTCACTACGGCTTTCCCCACTAATCGGGGCGACGGTCATTCCCGATAATACGTTATCCAGTTTGGCCATAGCCGGAGCTTTCTCTTCTTCTACCGGCCCAGTCTTTGCCAGCGCTTGATCGGATGGCCGTTCTCCCAGTTCCAAGGTCAGCAGGGTCTCTTTGCCCTCGCGTAACACTTTAATTTCTTTTTTCTTTCCGACCTTTGTTCGGGCAACAATGTTACGAAGATGATTGACATCCTTGACAGCTTCACCTCCGTATTCAAGGATTACATCACCCCGTTGAAGTCCGGCCTTTGCGGAAGGGCCATCTTCATGTACTTCACTGATTAAGACCCCACCCTGTCGACCTTCAGGTAATTGGAATGATTGCGCTAAGGCAGGCGTTAATTCCTGAATAGCCACTCCCATCCATCCTCTAACCACCTTCCCGGTTTCGATCAGGCTTGCGGCAATGTCCTTCGCAATACTGACTGCAATCGCAAATCCCACGCCTTCGGAACCACCAGTTCTGGAAAAAATGGCCGTGTTGATCCCGATAAGCTCACCTTTCATATTCACCAGAGCCCCACCTGAATTTCCCGGGTTAATCGCGGCATCCGTTTGAATGAAGTCTTCATATTCCGTAATACCGACACTACCTCGACCGAGGGCACTGATAATTCCCAGAGACACGGTATTGCGTAATCCGAAGGGACTCCCGAGTGCTAATACCACATCCCCAACACGAAGGGATTCATATTCTCCCCAGGCCACTGAAGGGAGTGGGCCATTGTTAACTTTGACTTTAATGACCGCGAGATCGGTTTTCGGATCAGTCCCGACAACGGTTGCTGACATTTCTCGTCCATCATGAAAAGACACCTTGATGTCACTCGCATCTTCCACGACGTGGTTATTCGTCAGAATATATCCGCGAGAATCAATAATCACTCCGGACCCGGCACTCATACCTGGAGGACCGCCGGGACCACCACCGGGAGGTCCACCGGGACCACCACCAGGGGGTCCTCCGCCAGGAGGCCCACCAAACGGTCCGGGAGGTAAGCCTCTAGATGGTCCACCCCCACCAGTCACCGCCACGTTGACAACCGCCGGACCTACTTTTTCAACAATTTCTGAAAAACCTTCAATAAACGCTCCGGGTATAGCCGCTTGCGTCTGAGCGGGAACAAACCACCCGTTTCCCAAAAATCCACCGACCATCCCCAGTCCTACAAATAGGACAAGGAATCCCCATGGCGGGGCAATTCGAAACGGTCTGGCAGTGCCAGCAAACAACCGTGACATGTGCATCATCCCGATCTCCTGTTCAAAAAATTTAATAGAAACGGAGTGAATAGGAAAATTTCTATCTCACAACTCTTGGCGTTCTCAAGAAATTCCCCAAGACAAATCGCCTCACTTCGTATAACCGTTTGATTCTACAATAATTGTTTTCCCACGTTCAAAGTCAAATCCCTAGTTTTTTACTGCACCGGTACGGTCGTATGACCAACAGAGCCTCGTCCTTCTTGTCAAGACTTTCGTTCGAATAAAGAAAAAAACCCTCTCGGAGGACATAAACATCTTCAGAACCGGCTATTTGGGATGATGAAGACACAAGAATGTGTCGCCCTGCTGGGCGAAAAGCCAATAAAATTACTCCAGGAAACGTTAAGACGGAGCAAAGAAGTTGGAATCGAATGAAGAATGATTACATTCAGGCAGGAGGTATTACTCGGTAATGTCCAAGAGGGAGCCCAAAACTTTCCCCTGAATTCTCATGCTGGCCATATTGGCTTTTATGAGATCCACAGCTTGCAGATTGGAAATTATTTCTTCGCCGAGATCCACATTAGATCCTTCGCGAAGACTGAACGAATTATCACTGGAGAGAAATTGAGGACCGGGGCGTTCATCTGTTTGCAAAGTAACCCTCACTCCACCACCATCTGACGATCCTTCTGGGAGAGCACGGGTTCGTTTAAAACTTTCTGTTTGGGCATTGGCCATATTATGCGCGCCGACGCTGAGCATTCTTCCCCCAGCTTGAATTCCAGAAAGAGCAGAGGCCATACCGGCAATCATCATGACTTCTCCTTTGATTCGATGGGCAACTCACAACCGTCCATACACGCTCACGTTATCGACCAAAGCCTCAAAACCTTTCCTGACAAGATGGAAGAGTTTTCGCAACACGCTGGAGATAGAGGTATCCTTACTGTGGAAAATTGTTTTACTGAATATTCATAGAAATTGCTGAAGATTGATAGCATTTTTGCTATGGTTCTATCCGGGCATTTCCTAAGGTATTTCATGAAGGAGCCATATGCGGGGACTTGTTCTTCATCAGGACCTTCAACTTCAAACCGACCTACCCCTGCCCCCGCGTCCACATGGGGAAGCCAGAATTAGGGTCATCCAAGCTGGAATCTGCTCTACTGATCTTCAGCTAATCAAAGGGTATATGGCCTTTCAAGGTGTCTTGGGACATGAATTTGTTGGGATAGTCGATGAGGCCCCCAATACAGAATTGATTGGAAAACGAGTCGTCGGAGAGATCAATGCCGCCTGTCGCACTTGTGAAACCTGTGCCAACGGCCATCCCACGCATTGCCCTCATCGCACCACATTAGGCATCCAGGGTCGGGATGGGGCCTTTGCGGATTTTCTTACTC
>JBATLR010000225.1:0-7333 GCA_049289415.1 Nitrospirales bacterium | reverse complement strand
ACTGTCTATCGTTTGCCGTTGGTTAAAGAAGAGATTTCGCTGATCTAATATGGAAGAAATCCCATTCTCTCTCTTGAATTCTTGAAGTGCGGTTTCAGATTGTTCCAAATTTTTACGAAGGGTTTGAACCTGCTCCTCCAAAAAGGAGGTCTGCGGGTTACTAAAAATGGCAAGATGCTTTTCTTTCAAAAATTCACTGAGTAAATTTACCACCTGGGCAGCTACCTGGGGATTTTGGTGCTCGAAGCCAACCACAATTACATTCGATTTTCCGGGTCTATCTACAGATAGATTGCCCGGGAAGTACGTTAATGCAACTTCAAGAGGCGAAATGGTTAATTTATCCATTTCAAGAATTTCGGGGTATAAATTTTTCACCCCAATGGTCTCCACAACCTTTTTGATGAGATCTCGACTGGTGAGTATTTTAATTTCAGGCTCAACAACTGCTTGAAGATCAAAAGCCATTTTCGGTGAGTGGTCTCCTACTTCCGCATTGTACATATGCTCTCTTCCTATTTTCACCATAAGACTTGATTCTGCTCGGTAAATCGGTGTCATCTTCATCGGAACAATATAGGAAAGAACTGTACAAAATACGAAGATCGCGATGATTTCCCACTGATGCTTGAAAAGAATCGTGAGGATATCCCGTAGACTAAAAAACCCGCTTTCTTGGTTGAGGTGGGATGGTTGGGAGGGAAGATTGTTCATGTTCACTATAATGGACGCCAGATTATTCTTTGATTATCTGCGAGGAAATATACGTCCAATGACCATTGACTAAATGAGGGGTTATATTCGCGTATAGACCCACTTGGGAATGTAATACCGCTGTTTATTGAAGACCATGCCAAGGAGATTTCCGCCGCTGTGCCTGATCCGATCTCGGAGATTTGTTATGACTTGTGAGCGGGTCTTTTCTGCTTCCACCACCATCACCACCCCATCAGCGGCTGCACACAATTCCAACCCCTCATCAGAGATATCGATCGGTGCGGTATCGATGAGAATCATGTCGAATTGTTTTCGTATATGGTTCCACAAGTCCCGCTTATTTGTGATGACCTCGTGTTGCAAGGTTTCTGCGCTATCTCCGGACAGCATGGCGAGGAACAAGCTGGAATGTTGAACAGGTGTGATGGCCTGATCTAAATCTCCCCCATTTCTCATAATATATTGCAACGAGATTTTCGGAGGAATCCCAAAGAATTGATGTTGGGTTATTTTTTGAGAATCTCCATCGACCAGCAACACGGACTTTCCCTGTTTCTCAACCAGGACTCTTCCGAACTCCTGAACAATGGTTGAGACCCCTTCCTGGTTCCTGCTACTGATAAATTGAATGATGTTGTGTTGTGGATCAGGAAGAAGGCCGGTAAGGCGTTGTTCCAGTTGCACCATCTCTCGGCGCATTTTTAGGGGAGGTAAATTGGAAACGACGACCGGTTGGGAATGTGATCGGTCTATGGGAAGAACCTTGATGGCTTCAACCTGATTTTCGTAGGCATGTTGCAAGGCCTCGTATACTTTACTCATTAGGCGATCCTCATTCAGAAATATTCAAGGTTCCGCTACTTTTTTACAATCCAATCACCGTCTATTCAGATGAATTGGCTTCAGATGCTTGGTCTGTCTGCGTTTTCACATCCCTAGGAATTTTCGGAAAGGCAATGTCCTGCCCTGGAAAGATTTTCTTGGGATTCTGAATCTTGGGGTTGTACTCCAAGACACGTTGAACATAGCTCGGATGAGACGATCCATATATCACCTTGACCAATTTTTCTAGGGTATCTCCCTCTTGTACGGTGGCCACCGCATAGGGGGAATTGGGTTTGGCCTCATCTGTGCTTTCATTCGGTTTGGGTTGCGTGGATGAGCGAGCAAAGATTTTTTTCGAAGAAGGTAATTCCTTATCTTCAACCGCCACCAAAGGCTTTTCGGCCTCAGTCACCTTTTTTTTGCTCTCGACGTTTTGTAAGGGCGGAAACAGAATCTTTTGCCCCGGATACATTCTTCGTACGCTTGCAATATGCCGATTATGTTCAAGAACGAATTGAACGGTAGCTGGACTAGCCGACCCATACACATCCTGCAATAACTTTGCCATTGTGTCACCCTTTTTCACGATCCTGGTGACGGGTGAAGGTGAGGCACCCACCTCTGGTTGCTTACTTGGACTTTTCTGCAATGTCACACGTGTTTGAGGGACAGGGATCGAGGGAGGGCTATCTTGGCTAGGTGGACTGATTCGTTCTTCAGCGGCTACTGTGGGTTGTTCTGCACGCTCACTGGGTTTTTCAGGACCCACTTGAACCAGATTGGCTTCACTGACAATCTCAGATGGCGGTTTTGCCTCATCCTGTACCACCCGAGTTCTCTCTACCAGACTATTTGCTTCAGCCGTCGCAATCCCTTCTTCCTGAATTAGGAGCTCATGGAGCTCTTGTTGGGTCGACTGGATCAATGGTGTTGCTGTTTCATCCTGGCCAAGCCTTGCTTCATCTTCCTGACTGTCTGCTTCAGCCTTCGTTAGAACCTCCTCCTGAGTGGAGAGATCGACGTGTTCGTGTTGGAGGGGCAGGATTCCAGGCAAGACGGTCTCTGAGGTTGAGGGTACCTCTCGCTCATCTGAAACTGGAGGTGCCTCATGCTGGAAGTTATCCGGTGGAATCCCGGCAAGCAGGAGGTCTTCTTGATTGTCAGGGTCGAGAGGTGTGTTGACATGGGGTTGAGTCAAGTTGGATTCGGCATTCGAGCCGACGCTGTTGCGTAATTTCGCAAAGACTTTAGACACTGATTCCGTTAAGAACGTCTGTGCTCTTTCGGTCAGGGTGGGACCAGTTCGAATAGGGGGTGGAATATATTCCCCTACACTAACGAGATCTTGATCTGATAGGAGGTCTTGTTTCGGATTCTCCTTATCGTTAACCGGTAGTCCAACCTTATTTATTGAAGGGATATCCGAAAATTTTGATTCAGTCAGAGGCAGGAGCGCGACCAGTCCAAGGACAAGGATGAGAGCCAAACCAATCAAGGGGACTAATTTCCAGAGTGAGTGGGCGGGTCGGCCGGTCAGATCGCCGATCACCTCTTTGGCAATTTTGGCTGTCACCAAGGCTGTGTTGTACCCAAAGGCGGTGACCAGGGCATTATCACAGAGAATGTTCAGGCGCCGGGGAATCCCCTTGGCTTCCTGCACAATTAGGGCTAAGGCCGAGTTTGTAAAAATCTTTTTCCCTTCCCCCCCGGCCTTGTCCAACCGATGCCGGATATATTCAAAACTTTCCGGTTTGGAGAGGGGCTGAATGATGGCTCGCACGGCGATGCGTTGCCGTAGCTGGCGGAGTTCATACCGATCGAGAAGGCCATCTAATTCCGGTTGACCCAACAGCACAATTTGAATGAGTTTGTCTTTTGGGGTTTCCAAATTTGACAACATCCGCAGATGTTCTAAGGTGTCCACCGGCATATTTTGCGCTTCGTCAATTAAGAGCACCACGGTCCGGCCTTCTCGGTATTTGTCTATGAGGACAAAATGCAGTTGTTCCAACACTTCGGCATCGTCCCCTTCAATGGGGGTGTGTCCCAGTTCACGCAGCAGGGTCTTGAGTAAGTTGGTAAATGACAGGTTGGGATTGAGGAGATACACGGTTTCCTGATTGGCCTGCTGATTTTGATTGAGAAACGACCGGAGAATCGTGGTTTTTCCAAGGCCAACTTGCCCCGTGACGGCAATAAACCCTTTCCTTTCCTTTATTCCATAGATCAGCGAACCCAACGCCTGTTTGTGGCCGGGACTGAGATACAAAAAATCCGGATCCGGGGTGGTATTAAATGGTTTGGTTCGCAACCCGAAAAAATTAAAGTACATCGCGTATTCCTACTTATGCTTTTATGAACATTGTTTGCTAAAAAATGGAGACCTGAATCTCTGCAACTTTCCTGTCTTTCGGATATCTGCGCCCTGCTTCATATTTGGTCAACAAAGCCGCACAGGTGACAGTTACGATATTTCAGAAAATGGAGCAACAACTTTTTTGTTGCTGTCGTTCAAAATGCCCTCAATATAGGGGCACGTCGTCAATTGCTGTAGAGTCGTTTTGATTCTCTCAGTCCACAATCAAACCGATGTCCACAAGGCGTTCCAAAATGAGTTAAGACACTGCACTTGGGGGAAAGAACGAAGATCCGAACTTCGCAAACTTCTTCGCATGCACCGCATTTAAGGATGAAAGGACATTGAGAGGTCTAATGGTGAAAATGTATGAAGATACGCCATTCCGGGTAAAAAAGGTATGATAATGAGGATGAAAAAACCTTAAGAATATGTACTATAGAAATAATTAACAATTATAACCAAAAATATCAATATATAGCTAGCGATCTCCTATTAAGGAGACTTCTCTCACTTACTCATTTCCAAGGCCCCTCAAATTCAGGTAAGACTCGGTGCTCTGAAAAACTTTAGAGGGTAGGCAATGGGTCGCTCCTGTAAACATCCGGGCGAGGAAGGCCGCATGGGTTCCCGGGCTCTTCATTGCCTGATTGCTATGGTGTGTTCTTTCCCCACCCTTCAATTTTCTTGAATGGTCATCCATTGGTGGCGGTTCATTTGAAATCGATTCCAGACCCTGATTACCTCTCCCAAATGTTTTAGGGAAAGTCTGTGTCTCCCGGTGGGTTTTGTATGACAATCAAGGGTTTTTGATAGTTTGACTTCCATAGGAAACCTGAGATATTGGATTCACAGTTTTATGTGGAGGCTTTTTTCGATCCTGTTTTAGGAGGGAGGTGTGGTGTGCCCAAGCGCAACAAGCCAGGAAAGTCAGGATCTTCAGCTACAGGAGGTGGCCCGACTCATGTAAAAATCTGAAATCTGGTTAGGGGCTTCATGAGGATCCGACCGGATAGGATTTATGCCTGAAATTGCACCACCATGGAAAATCTGAACACCCCCCATAAAACGGTTGAAAACATTCTGCCGGGCAAGTCTACCGATTCGGCCATGGCGCCAGTGGGATCTGAGGCAAAGGCATGCGAGAGGGTAGGATTCGAGGAATGTATTCTCCGCAGAGTCTTAGAGCACGCTGGAGAAGCCCTGGTCGTTTGCGATGCCTCGGGAAGCATCATTCGCGCCAGTGATGGAGTCAATCGTTACTACCATCATCACTGCTTGAATCGTCCATTTGATGAAATCTTTCATCTATCGTTTTCAAACGGGAAGAAGCGGCCTTCCGCGGCACCTTCCCCAAACCTGAGCAAAACGTACCTTTCACGAATTTTGAGTGGAGAATCGTTGCGCAACGAAGCCGTCTGCCTGACACAAGAGGACGGAACGTGTGCCGACGTCTTGTTCGGTGGCTACCCCTTACAGGATGAAGACCAGAAAATTATCGGCGCACTTATGACGTTTGGTGGCGGTGGGCCACTGCTTCCCAGCGAATATATTCTCAAACGCCATAACGAGGTGCTGGAACATATTATTGCCGGCAGACCTCTTTCCCTCATATTGGAAAAGCTTTGCCTGGAAATTGAACAGTATTTTCTGACCGGTGTTCGGGCGTCTATCCTTCTGCTGGAGGAGGGCCGTCGGCTGCATCATGCCGCATCCCCCTCTTTACCCGAGAGCTACATCCAAGCCGTGAATGGTGTTGAAATCGGTCCGGGAGTTGGATCTTGTGGGGCCGCAGCCTACCTCAAAGAGCCTGTGTATGTGGCAAACATTTCCGAGCATCCGAATTGGGGGCCATTTAAGGAATTGGCCATGAAACATGGGATACAGGCGTGCTGGTCCACCCCGATTCTCGCGAGCGATGGCGAGGTCCTGGGCACCTTTGCCTTATATGCTCCTGTTCCACGGGTACCTTCCTCTGAAGAAAAAGAGTATGTGGAGTTTCTTGCGCATTCGGCTTCCATTGCCATTGAAAAATTGCAGGCTCAGGAACGGCTTCTGCAGCAGACCCATGCGCTGGAAGTGGTGAATCGAATCGGCAGTTCGCTATCAGCGGAATTGAATTTAGAAAAATTGGTTCAATCCGTCACGGATGCCTGTCGCGAATTAATCGGGGCGGAGTTTGGGGCGTTTTTTTACACTGTGGTGGATGAGAAGGGAGAGTCCTTCGATTTATACACGATCTCCGGTGTCCCGCGCGAAGCGTTTGAACATTTTCCCATGCCGAGGAATACGCCGATTTTCGCTCCGACATTTTCGGGGGAGGCGGTTGTGCGAATCGCGGATGTGACGGCCGACCCACGATATGGACACATGCCTCCTTATCACGGAATGCCGCCGGGCCATCTTCCCGTCAAGAGTTATCTGGCTGTTCCGGTCGTTTCCCGCTCCGGAGAGGTGCTGGGAGGATTATTTTTCGGTCATTCACAACCCAATGTGTTTACCCGCATGGCCGAAACTATGGTGACCGGTATTGCCTCGCAGGCCTCCATTGCCATCGACAATGCTCGTTTGTACCGATCCGCTCAGAACGAAATTGAGCAGCGAAAGCACATTTCGGAAAATCTGAGACGATTGGCGTCAATTGTCGAATCATCTCAGGATGCCATTTATAGCCTCAATTTGGAGGGTATCATCACCAGTTGGAACAGCGGGGCGGAAAGGATATATGGGTATGCCGCCTCTGAAATGGTTCATCAGGGCTTTTCCGTCATCCTTCCTTTGGACTCACGAGAGGACCCTTCTTTACAGCTAATAAATCTTTTGAACACAAATGGGAATCGCACTCAGGAATCCTTTCGAATGAAAAAAAATGGCTCGGTGTTTCCGGTCTCTTTGTCGGTTTCTCCAATTGTGGATGTGAATGGAGTCCTGATGGGAAACTCCCTGATTGAACGGGATATTTCCGAGCAAAAACGAATTGGAGAAGCCCTTCAGACGAGTGAAACCCGTCTTCACGCTATATGGGAGAATTCTCCAACTGTGAAATTTGTGAAAGATTTGGACGGAAAATATCAACTGGTGAATAAGCGGTTTGAAACGATTTTTCACTTATCCCGAGAAATGATTATTGGAAAAACAGACTGGGACCTGTTACGTCCGGATTTTGCCCCGGCCGTCATCGCCAATGATCAGAAGGTTCTGAGCAGTCGCAAATCAGAAGAATTTGAAGAACAGCTAGCCCTGCCGGATGGTGTGCATACCTATTTGTCAGTGAAATTCCCCTTATACGATGCCGAGGGCATTCCCAATGCGATATGCGGCATCGCAACCGATATTACTGGGAGAAAACAGGCCGAACAGGCCTTGCAAGAGTTAAACGATACCCTGGAGCAACGGGTGGCTGACCGGACTCGTGATCTGCTGGTGTATCAGGAG
>JBATLR010000224.1:0-5285 GCA_049289415.1 Nitrospirales bacterium | reverse complement strand
GGTGATCCCCTGAAAGACACCTCAGGGCCCTCCTTGAATATCCTGATCAAACTTTCAGCTATTCTGTCATTGGTGTTTGTGCCATTTTTCGTCCAGTATGGGGGGCTCTTGATAAAGTAATTTCCACAGAGCAGGGGCGCCCAACAGGACCGCAGTTCCCTTTTGTTTTGTTGGGCCGAATGCTGTCATCCTTGTTATAATGGTTGATGTAGATGATGGTGCTTCCATTTTAAGTTATATACCGAAACTGACCTTGCCTTTGTATGTTGTCTTCATTTTTATCTTGATGTTTTGTGTGTCATTATTCCATTCCTTGTACAATTTTTATCTCTCTCTTCATCCCCTTTTTCTTTTCTTTGCGGTGGGTGACCAAGATGGTCATTCCATCTGTTTTTCCCCTCATTTTTCGGCCTCATTACAACAAAGATTGATGTTTTAAATTTTTAAGGGCGAGATCTCTGTTTTGGTGAAAATGAGAGGCGCCATGCGGCACTCCCGTTTTTCTCATTCGTGGTTGTTCCGGTACTTTTAGAATGTGAGGGACAACGCTTTCAGAGGGACACGGCGATCCCTCTCTATTGACCTATGTCCTGCGTAGGTCCGGTAGGCAGGTTTCCTAACTGACTGAGATGGCGGGCGGAAAAGGAGTCACCCCGTATGGAACCACCCCAACAACCAGGAGATTTTTCTTTTCAGAGGAAGAGAAGATCTGAGGCGGTTTCCTCCACAGATGTGGATCTGTTGTTGCAGGTGATCTCCCAGGATCTTCCTGCTCCACTGGCAACTATCCAGGACGCCTGTCAGAAACTCACCATGGCATGCAGTCGGCTGAATGCATTGTTTGAGGAAGAGGTCCTATCCGATTATGCGCGGGGGCCACTCGGTCCTCTCGCCACAGAAGATATTCCCGAGGCAGTAAAGCGTATTCAGGGTGAGGTGGATCATGTGCGTGGTATCATGTCGGGACTTCTTCAGTTTATCCGGCTTGGGCAGATTGTCCTTCGGTGGGAGGGCCTGGACGTGAATCAACTTGTGATGGGAATCGTGACTTCCATGGAGAGGAAACTCAAGAGCAGGGAAGTTCTGGTGCGGATTGAGGATCTTCCGGATTGTATGGGTGATGAGGTGTTAGTGACTCAAGTTTTTTCGATTTTGATTGATAATGCCCAGAAATATCTCGATCCTGCACGTCCGGGAGAAATTATCATCTCCGGTAAAACGATGCATGGTTGGTCGGTCTATTCTGTTGGGGATAACGGAATCGGGATTGCGGGAGACCATCATGCCGGAATTTTTGAGGGGTTCTCCCATCCTGTCGTGGAGCCGGAGGGTCGTCAAGGGGTGGGTTTGGCCATTGTGCGTCGTATCATAGACCGGCATCAAGGAAACATTGAAGTCGATTCAATTCCGGGGCAAGGCTCGACCTTTCGGGTGTACTTTCCTCGGGCGATTATTGTCGAGGAGAGAGAAGTGAAAGAAGAATGAAACGAAAAAAGTGAAGACGTGTTTCCCCCAGCACTCAGTCAGCCACCTCGGCAGAGGTCCTGGCCTGCTTCAAATGGTTTCCTGAAGTTGTTGTTAGTCGCGGTGTTTGTCCGGGACCTTCTTTCAGTACTCCGCGAAGGGACACATATTGGGTCTGTTGAAAAAAGCCGCCAGCGGCGTTCTCGCCATTTTTCCGTGCTCATGTACTAAGCGTACGCTCCGCGCGTAAAAACGGCTGCGGCCTTGCTGGACGGACTTTTTTGAACCGACCCGGAGCCTTTGATGAGTAACCTAATCCTGGGCAAATTTACCCTTGAAAATCTTTATTATTCAACACTCCCATATTGTGGGGGGGGTCGCATGTAGTATTTCCTTGGGCCCGATCTCTTAACAAACAGAAAGGTCCTCTGAGCTAAACGTGGTGGTGAATGGCAGGGGAAGGACGATCTCTAAGGAAAGTTGAGAAGATATCGAGAAAGGCAGCAAGAAAGCGATATTGGCCAGGAGTCGAAACTGACCTCTCGGTCATGGCGGATCGAAGTGACCTCCATCGAAAAATTTCTTATCGATGGCGGCGGGATTGCCCTAAGCGCCGAAGGCGTGGTTGTGTCGTCCTACTGGTTTTTTTATCGGGCTGATTTTCATTTTATTTTTCCAACCCAATCCTCGCAAAATCCGACTCACATGGTCGGGGTGATACTTTACCCCAAAGCATTGGCGAATCATTCGGCCAATCAGGCGACAGGTCCAATGATCACTCCGCATCTTTGCGGCCTGTGGTCCTCGTTTGAGCATAAGGAGGAGATGTTGGCGTTGTTTGGGCGAAAGGCGGGATGGACGACCGGTATGGGGTTTGGACTTTAAGGCATTTTTCCCCCCTTGTTCGAGTGCATCTTTCCATCGTTTGACGGACGATGGCGCTGCCCCGATCGTTCGTGCGACCTCGCGAATGCCTCGACCTCTGGCCAACAAACTGGCCGCCAATCGGCGTCTCGTTTCTAGTTTTGCTGCACTACCCTTTGGTCTCATGAATCCACTTCTCGGATTTCTCCCTGCAACTCTTGAGGATAACGGTGCATCATCCGTTAAAAAATCAAAAGAAGGATTCCTGGGAGAAAATGACGAAAAGCACGGATGTGATGATCGAGTTATTTTCCCAAGTCGACCCATGGGGAAAATCACCCTTCGTATGGCACTTAAGGAGTGGGGCAGAAACTGTTTAGCGGAAAGAGGCGTGGATTCCGATATCGCGACTATTCGCGAGACAGGCGCCTGCATCGGTCATTTCTTGGAGCACATTCGGGGAGCCATCCTTTTGGGTGTCGCCCCCTTTCGTGGCATCGGTGAGCAAGACGACTCGAAGGCCGCGTTGACAGCCATCGAGAACTGTGTGCTTGACGCAATGTTCGGTCGGTAGTCCCAGCACATACAATGTTTGGACGGTGAGATCTTCCAGGCGGTCGGCCAGACTCGTACCATCAAAGCCGGATCTCGAATCTTTCTTCGGATCGGTTCCTTTAGAAATGACCATCATCCCAGGAGGAAGGACTAAGTCGGAATGAAATTGAGCTCCGCGTGATCCTTGGACTCCATGGACCGGCCAAGGCCCGTGTTGTTCGGTGAAGGAGCTGTGATTAGCCGGGTGCCAATCTCTGGTTGCCAGTATGGGCCAGCCTTGACGGCTGAAGTGCTTGATGTAGGCGTTGATAAGAGGAATAAGGCTGTTTGCCTCGGGAACGGCCAGCGCCCCACCCGGAAAGAAGTCATTTTGTAGGTCGACTAAGAGGAGCGCGGAATGTTGATCGGGTTGGGGAACGGTCGAGGTTTGAAAAGGTGAAGAATCCGATGGGGAGGAATGCTTGGAAAGTTTCATGTTCGTTATGCCAAAATTTCTGTCCCGATGCCTTTGTCGGTGAAAATCTCGAGTAACACCGCATGAGGCACCCGTCCATCAATAATGTGCGCCTTACGGACGCCACCCTGAAGGGCGGTTAAACAGGCATGAACTTTGGGGAGCATGCCTGCACTGATGACTTGTTTTTTGACCATGCGTTCCATGTCTTTTCTGGAGAGGGTGGAGACGTGCCGATTATTGGCATCACGAATGCCTTTGACATCGCTTAAGACCAGTAATTTTTCGGCTTGAACCGCTGCAGCTACGCTACCTGCTACCAGATCGGCATTGATGTTGTTCGTTTTCCATTTGGCGTCGACCCCAATTGGTGCAATGACCGGAATGAAATTCGCCTCTTGAAGCGTATGGAGCAACGTGGTATCGACATGGCTGACTTGGCCGACGAGGCCGTAGTCTTCAGGGTGCAGCACGTCGGTTGATCCGCTGTAGGTGTGAATCAGGCTCTTGGGATTAAATGGCTTCGTCGTGAGAAGCCGGCCATCCTTGCCGGTGAGTCCGACCGCCTTGGCGCCATGCTGGTTCAACAACGACACGATTTCCTTGTTGATTTTTCCACCGAGGACCATTTCGACGACTTCCATGGTTGGCTGATCCGTGACCCGAATTCCATGCAGGAATTTCGCCTCAATGCCGAATTTATCCAGTATTTCGTTAATTTGTGGCCCACCGCCATGAACGATAATCGGTTGCAACCCGACATATTTTAATAAGACGACATCTTCGGCGAAGCCTTCCTTGAGTTCCTCATGGACCATTGCGCTCCCTCCGTATTTGATGACCACGGTTTTTCCGGCCAGGGTCCGAATGTAAGGAAGCGCTTCAATCAGGATGTCCGCTTTTTTAATCAGTTTGTTCATGCAACCTACCCATGGGCTCCAGGGTTTGGGGGGAAATGATAGAGGCGAAATGGAAATATGGCCATCATAACAGATGTATTGATTTTAAAGAATGTACCGGCTGAGGTCCTCGTCCTTCACAATACTTTGAAGGTGATCCCGCACATACTGCGCGTTGATCACAACCTCTTTTTCCTGAAGATCTTGGGCTTCAAACGAGACATCTTCCAATAACCGTTCCACGATGGTGAAGAGCCGTCGTGCGCCGATATTTTCGGTTCGGTCATTCACCTGCACAGCGGTTGCCGCAATTTCTTCGATCCCGTCTTTGGTAAATTCCAACGCGATCCCTTCTGTGCTCAGCAACGCGTGATATTGTTTGACCAGGGCGTTCTTGGGTTCGGTTAAAATGCGGATGAGGTCATCCTTCGTGAGGGGCTCCAGTTCAACACGGATAGGGAACCGGCCTTGTAATTCCGGAATCAAGTCCGAGGGTTTGGCCACGTGAAATGCTCCCGCGGCAATAAACAAAATATGATCGGTTTTGACCGGGCCATGTTTGGTGTTGACCGTCGACCCTTCCACGATCGGGAGGAGGTCCCGTTGCACGCCTTCCCGGGAAATATCGGGGCCTGTGTTTTTCTCCCGTCCGGCAATTTTGTCAATTTCGTCCAGGAAGACGATACCCGATTGTTCCGTGCGATTAATGGCCTCCTTGGTGACCTCTTCCATGTCAATAAGTTTTTGCGCTTCTTCCTGGGCCATGAATTTCAGGGCTTCTGAGACTTTCATTCGGCGATTTTTCTTTTTTCCCGGCATCATACCGCCGAGCATGTCCCGAAGGTTGTGCTCAAGATCTTCCATGCCCCCGATATTGGAAATGATTCCAACCGGAAGTCCTCCTCGTTCTTTAATTTCTATTTCCACCATCCGATTATCCAGTTTGCCTTCGCGCAGCTGGAGGCGCAGTTTTGAGCGGGTGGAGTCCTGCTGATCCTGTTTCTGTTGTGTGGGAGACCCTGCTGACTCCTCAGTGTTCTCAAACGAGG
>JBATLR010000223.1:0-2209 GCA_049289415.1 Nitrospirales bacterium | reverse complement strand
GTCCCGGCCTGATCCAGTATGAGATTGTGTTCCCCAATTTGAATTAAGACACCGATGACCAACAGATGGCCTGTCTGGTCTTGGTGAACCAAATGTATTTCCCCGGGATAGGTTTTTCCATCAACATGATGTTCGCTTGGATCATGGAAATGAAACTGGCGCAGCTCATACTCTTCACCATGGAACAGAACCATACTGCCCGCCCTATAGTTCACCTGGACGGTATGGCCGTTGTTGACCACATGAACCGGTGATAACTGATAGTGGAACACCAGAGGTGACAGAGCCTCGGAATCATGAGACGTCTTCACATCGATCGGGGATTGTTCTCGTCCCTTTTCGCATACCATGTAGCCTGCATCCAGCATTCCCCAATGCTCGGGCCCATCAATTCCCATGTAATCCCAATGGGCCTGATGTGGAGCTTGAGGTGCGGGATTTTTCGCGGAAGCCAGGATGTCTTCAGCTCCGGATTTTCCGACCAGGCCAACTATCAACATCAACCCTCCTAGCAGATAGACACCAGATCCCCTCATCAGGAAAGAGATGGTCACTCGATTTTCCCGAAACTTTTCAGGTCTTTTCATGTGAGTGGATTGAGACCTCAATTAACCACAGTTTTCCCGTAAACAAAGGGCTGTCTTTCCTGACTGCCTGGTCACCGTAAACGATTGGATCATCCCTTCGATGATTCGGTAATATGAAATTCATCTACCCGAGGATTCGGACATAGACCCATCGTGGCTATGCATGTGAAATGGATAGACGGTCTTCCAATCCTGTTTCATGTCCACCACCGTCCACCCTTTGCCTTTCGCTTCGTCAAGTGCCTTATCTAGATGGCCGATGGATGACTGGCGGTCATAGGCCCATTCACGCTCAGCGTCCGTGTGGTGGATGAGAGCCATGAAGCGCGCTCCGTTCCCGCTTGCCGTCCACTGGAGCATTTGGAGATCGCCGTCTGAGTTGCCGAAGGCAAAAATGGGCCTCCGGCCGATGTGTGTTTGAATGCCGACAGGTTTGCCGTCCTTGTCGTCAATGAAATCGATTTCAGGAAGTTTGACGAGTACCGGATGCCCGTCACGAACCGCATATTTCAGCTTTCCGCTGCTCCCGATAACCTGTTCGGGGGGGATTCCATACACCTGCTCCGTCCATGGGCGCATGAACTCGATGCCGCCGCCGGAAACAATGAACGTTTTGAAACCATTCGTCCGGAGATAGGCCAGCAACTCCAACATGGGCTGATACACCATTTCAGTGAGCAGACGTCCGGTTTTGGGATGCGTCGTGGTGGCAATCCAGTCTTTTACGGTTGTCTCGAACTCAGCGGTCGTCATCCCCGCGTGGGTGGCCATGACGATTTTGAGAATGGCGTGTTCACCGCCAGACAGAGCGCCCTTTACATCCTCTTTGAGCAGGGAGGCGAAGGGCTCCGTGGTTTTCCATTCGGGATGTTGTGGCGCGAGTGCCTTGACGCGGTCAAGCGCAAAGAACAATTGGAAGTACATGGGCTGTTCCGCCCAAAGGGTGCCGTCGTTGTCAAACACCGCGATGCGAGCAGCCTCAGGGACAAAGTGGAGGCCCGGTATGGTCACACGTTTGACAAAATCCATGATGGCCTGTTTGTTCATGCCGTCGTTCCAGGATGGAAGCTCGTCTGCGGCGTAGATCAGGGTTGCGGGGAAAAACGCAATGAAAAAGACGCCAGCGGCAACGAAAGTTTGGGTGCGGTTCGTTTTCATCAGGGGTTCCTTTCCGTGATTGAAATCCTGTTTGGACAACGTTCCATTGATCAGGTTCACAAACGTGACCGAAGGCAACCGAGGCACCAGATGGCCAACCCCGTGTGTAGGAGAGCTGCCGGCCACATACCGTTTCCTGAGAGCCTCAAGCCCATGCCCGCATACACAAGGACTCCAACGACAGCGAAGTTGTAGACCAACATGGCCGACACCAACCCTCTCGCCGCGTAGCTCTGTCCGTCATCCCGCGCAAACCAACAGGCGAGACCAAGGGAAAAGAGCGCGGCTCCTGCAATGCGAGCCACGATGAGACCGCTGTCTGTATCGAAAGAAGCACCAACGAGAATTGCAGCCGGTGTCGATGGCGAGAGGACCAGCGCCAAACCAGTCCCTGCTTCAAGGATCGCTGTCACGATAAACAGAGATCTGAGTTGCACAGTGAGTCTTTCCAATGAGTGTTAGAT
>JBATLR010000222.1:0-2678 GCA_049289415.1 Nitrospirales bacterium | reverse complement strand
ATCTAACCCAGCTAGCGGCGGGGTAGCCCCGGCCGAAAATTGATAATTGAAGGTGGCGGCAATGCTGGAAATGGCTGTGAAATGCACCGGTTGATGATGATGGGATCTGGCAATATTGAGGAGCAATTGTTCGACCAGGGATCTGGTGACCGAATGGTCATATGCAATGACCACATGTTCCAGAGCTTTCGGGGAAAAACAGCCGGTCAAAAGAACAGGCAGGATCCAGAAAATGGATGAAAACCTAAAAAATAGACGATGATGTTTCTTATTCAACTTGTCCTTCTTCCTTAGTAATTGCTGTTTCTCCTACTGCAATTTATCCCTAAAACTGGCTTATGGGCTTCTCTGCCGATGTGTTACTTGGAAGTGCGTTCTGCATTCTGGCTTTTGGTATCCGGGATAGGAAGCGTGACGACATTTTTGAGGACATCGACCGCAAATTGCGCGAACCCTTTCAGCCCTCCAGCGAAGGATTCCAACGGTAAGTAAGTAATGTCCGGTTCGGTTCGGGGTCCTTTGACTTCAAACAACGCGGTCATAAGGCCCTTTCGGTCACCCTTCATTAAAGAGCCAAACAGCGGGATGTCCTTGAGCAAACCCGAATAGGCCCCAAACGGGCTGACGGCGACCATGCCATTGAGTTTTTCGGTGGGAAGGTCATAGGTGCCTGCGGCGGTTAACTTGATGACCGGACTTTTCAGTGCCAAATCTTGGGAACTCAGTAGCCCATTCTCTATGGCAAACGATCCTTCTATTTGATCGTACGGGAGCCCCTCTTCCAGCAGGTTGACTTTTCCCATTAATAAACTGGGTACATTCAAAATGCCAAGAATTTTTGACAGGACCGGACCGGTTTGTATCAGTCCCTTCTGCAGTTGCACATGCCCTTTTCCAGTCAGCGAGCGCTGAATCAGCTCCCGGCTTCCAAGACTCATGTGTAGCGAGGTTACCAAAGACGCCGTTCCTGTCAAGGGAGATGGCGTATCGGGCTGAGGTCCCAACAGGGTTTCGATGGGAATGTCTTTGAGTGTGAGCTCCCCCTTCCCTCTTTGATTCTTTTGCGCCCATTGGAAGGAGGCCGATTTAACTTCTTTGTTTGTGTTGGATGTTGTCGATTCCGAGTTTCGGTTGGTCCCTTCGATTTTTCCTTTCATCGACCAAGTCGTCCAATCCCAATTCTTTCCCTCAAGACCCCATGTGATGCCTAAACTGGAGAGACCCAGATTTTTTTCTCCGATGACGACGCCTGGGGGGAACATGGCTCCCGTTCCACTTTCGGTTTGAAGAAACCCACGAACATAGGGTCGATCAGACCACGATAATTGGCCTTGTGCATCGAGGGTATAGGGAGGAATGGACAATGTGCCCTTTGTCATCCTGATTGCCTTATCCTCTTTGATGGTTCCTTTGGCTTGAACAACTGCAGGAACTCCAGATGATTTGTGAAACAGACCCTTGGTCGTAAGAGTGATATTGGTGAAATCCAACTCTGCATGATACTCAGGGCGAAGGTTTGAGCCCGACAAAGTGAGGGTGGTTCCGATCAGACCTTCAAATGTGGAAAAGGTTTGGACGACTGAAGGAAAGAGGGTTTGAAGGTCAATCGAAGACCACATGCTGGCTATAGTGAGGTTTGAAGCTTTTGAATCTTGGCGAAATGACCATTGGCCCTTGATGTCCACCGGGCTTTTCCCAAGCATTCCGTTGAACCGTTGAATATGAATCTGTTCCTTATTAAACGACAGATGGCCCTTGATGTGATTGAGGGGAAGTCTGTCTTCGGAGGTAGAAAGATGCACTTCGTCAAGCAGGAGGTCGCCATCAAGAATATGCCATTGAGATGGGTGAGTCAGAGGACCGGTTACCCGTGTGGAGAGGTGCATCTTTCCTTGAACGTCATGATAGAAGGACAATGGTTGGACAAGAGAGTGACTCCGAGGGTCGCGGAGCAGGGCCTGGTGCACATCATGAGCGGATAAGAGTCCTTCCCCTTGCAGGTCCATGAGGATGTCCGGGTCCTTCCATTCCAATGTTGCCTCTTTCACAAAGAGCTTGGATGATTCCATTGTGGCTTTTGCATTCAATACCCGGACAAGATTGTGATCAAAGACCACCGCTCCAGAGGTTTCCGTCATAGGGGGATGGTGGGGATCGACCAGGACGTGCCCGTTGGCCATCCGGATGACTCCTTCCGATATCACAGTGTTGGTCTCATCTCCTATCCACTTCACTGAGCCGGTGAGTAGTTCCATCTCACCATCAATGTCTCGTTCCTTCAGCATCGTCTGAACTGAACCAGGGCGCCATGGCTCGGGTAGGATGGTGGCAAGGCGTTGGATGGAGATCGGCAAGGCCGATCCTGAGACTGTCAGGGTTGGGGGAGCATTTTGATTGTTGGTGAACGCAGCTGTCCCATTGAGGTTCCAGTCACCCTCGGAAATCCGAAAGGTTGGAATCGAAAGTCGGACGATCTCCTCCTCACGAGAAAGTTTGGCTTCCGGGGCTGTTATGGTGAACGGGGGAATGGATCCGCGGACCTGAGAAATCTGAATGACAGAGGGAGCAAATAGGACCGCCGCGCCCACATTGGTAATAAGGGGTTGGCCCATGGCGGGAAGGTATTGGCCTTCATTCAGGGCAATGACTCCTTTCGCTTCCCAGATCCCATTCCCGTC
>JBATLR010000221.1:0-6418 GCA_049289415.1 Nitrospirales bacterium | reverse complement strand
AAAGGAGGCTAATGGAAACATTAACCAGGACATCGCCACGATAGGGGATCAGATTTTGAGAAAACGTCGAAAATCCCGCGTTGTTAAAGGCGGAAACGGCGTGAAATATCCCATGCCAGCAGGCTTCTAATACGGGCATCTCATGGGAAAACCGCGCGGCGAGTATGCATGCGCCCACGCCTTCAACGGTAAAGGTGATGATCAAAATGGTTTTGACAAAACGAATAGATCCAGCTAAATCCAATGAACTGAGCGCCTCAGCCACCATCATGCGGTTTCGTAGTCCGATGCGTTGTCCCACGGCGATGAGAATGACGGTCGCGAGCATCGCGTACCCTAACCCGCCCAATTGGATGAGTGTCAAAATGACGATCTGTCCGAATAAGGTAAAATCTTTTTCCGTGTCTGCCACAATCAGGCCGGTGACCGTTACGGCCGAAGTTGCCGTAAAGAGGGCGTTGAGAAAACTTAATGACTTACCAGGGGTGGTGGCCCATGGGGTCTTCAGTAGGAACGTTCCGATAGTGATCAAGGCAATGCCGCCTAGTGTGACGAGTTGGCCGGCTGACAGTTGGCCGTGGGGGAAAAAACGACGAATTGTGGTGGTCGGGTACCACGAGTATGGACGAGTAGGAAGTGGTAATGAAGGCAGCATGAAGGCTAGGGAACGAATTCTCCTATCTTCCCAAATGAGCAGGTCTGAAAACACTCAAAAATCAAAACCGTTCAGCTGAATAAATCGGGTGAGAAGTCTCCTTCTCAAATTCTCTTCTTGGCAGTCTCCTATCGGGGGAAACCAAAGGAAGGAGAGAAATGATGGGGCATCTGGCTACCAACCGTGTTTGAGGTGAGCTTTTCCTGTCAAGACGGTCGGCATCAGGCCGCTTGAGTGGACAATCCTTGTTCAAGGAGTTGGACGAGTTCCCCGTGGTGATAAGGCTTGGCCAGGATCGCAAAGGCCCCTGCACTCATGCCCTGCTGCTGGAGCTGATCTGACCAACTCGCCGTGATCAGTATAAACGGGATTTTCCGATTCATGGGGTCCTGCCGAAGGACGTGAAGCAGTTGCAGTCCATTCATTTCGGGCATCAGGTAGTCGGAAAGGATCAGACGAATGGATGGGTGCTGCTGAATAAGGGACAAGGCTTCTCTACCATTTGCCGCTTCCAGGCAGGTATACCCATTCATTTCAAGTCTACGTTTCAGTAGCCATCGGAGGTCGGATTGGTCCTCTACCAGGATTATGGTTTGGTTCTTGGGCAGGAAGTGGGGGGAGACCGATGAGTTCGGAGCCTCAAAATCCCTCCAAGGTGAGATGGTCATTTGCATGACAGCAGAGAAATGCAAGGAACATTCCATGAAAACTCCTCGGAGTCGGCTTCGGGGGGTTGAGAGGAGTTCCTATTTATTGGGTTTTTAAAGGTATATTCAGAAATGTCAAAAACGGGGCCGAGAAGCGAATGTGATTGGCTTCAAAAGAAAAGAAACGTTGTCTCAAAAGGAGACAAACTGTCTCTTCTGTTGCGGGGATTTTTCTCCTGAGATGGCCTAATCGCGAGGGGTTGGGTTTTTCTGTTTCTTATTATCCTTGCAGATGACTCGCGGGGATCGATCTGAAGGGCGGCAAATAGGGGTTGTGTGCGTAGAATCGTCGGTTATGTGGGAGAGGAGGTGTTCGTTGAATATTGCGCCCATGAAGGCTCTGTCGAAGTTCAGACCCCTGCCAAGAATTGGCAGGGGCTGTTTTTTTATTGTGGGGTAAGAAAACCTGCGCATCGTTACCTGTTACATGAAATAGTCGAAGTCGCTTTCACGGCGGGTCCGGCGGCGGAGCGCGAAAATAGCCGCTGGTTCGTCATGAGGGTCCAATCGAATGGTGTAGTCACCTCCCACGACTTGATGGCGATAATCTTGAATGAGTTCATGCAGTTGATAGGTGTCCTGTTCACCAATGCCGCATGCTTCAATCGGAATTCGCAGACGAGCCTCATGGATGGTATAGGGATCCATATTGATCGCGAACAGAAGAATGTCTGTTTTGTCGGCATTCATTTTTCCATAGAAAAGAATGTGGTCGTTGTCGGATTGGTAAAATTGCAGATTGGTGAAGGTGTGGAGGGCAGGGTGATCCCGTCGGATCTGGTTGATGCGGGTGATATAGTCACGGATGTTTCCCGGACGATCCCAATCCCAGTGCCGGATTTCATATTTTTCCGAATCCTGATATTCCTCGGTTCCGGGAATCGCCTTATTTTCGCACAGTTCATAGCTATTGTAGATCCCATAGGTCGGGGAGAGCGTGGCGGCCAGTACGAGCCTGAATTTAAAGGCCGGCCGACCTCCCTGTTGGAGAATTTCCGGCAGGATGTCGGGTGTATTGGCGAAAAAGTTCGGCCGGAAATACTCTTGCATTTGGGTCCGGGTTAATTCGGTCAAGTACTCGGTCATTTCTCCTTTGGAATTTCGCCACGTAAAATACGTGTAGGACTGGGTATAGCCGGCTTTTGCGAGGACCCGCATCATTTTAGGTCGGGTGAAGGCTTCTGCCAGAAACAGGACATCCGGATGCTCCAATTGGATTTCCCGAATGAGCCATTCCCAAAAGATCACGGGTTTGGTGTGGGGATTATCCACTCGAAAAATTTTGACTCCATGCTCAATCCAAAAGAGAAGGATCCGTTTGATTTCCTGCCAGATGTCCTGCCAGGCTTCGGTATAGAAATCAAATCCATAAATGTCTTCATATTTTTTGGGAGGATTCTCGGCGTATTTGATCGTCCCGTCCGGACGTTGCTTGAACCAGTCCGGATGTTGTGTGACGTAGGGATGATCCGGGGTGGCATTGATGGCAAAATCTATGGCGACTTCCATTCCGTGGTTTCTGACGGCTTGTTGAAAATGGTCAAAATCGTTCATCGTGCCGAGAGCCGGTTCGACGGCATCATGTCCTCCATGCCGACTTCCGATGGCCCAGGGACTGCCCGGATCGCCCGGCTTAGCCTTCAAACTGTTGTTGCGGCCTTTGCGGTTGGTCTCTCCGATGGGATGAATAGGGGTGAGATAGAGGACATCGAATCCCATATCCCGAATGGCCGGAAGGCGTAGCTCACAATCTTTAAACGTCCCCCCTTTTCCCGGCACGATTCCTTCTGACCGGGGAAAGATTTCATACCAGGCGCCATACCGGGCACGCTCACGGTCGACAATCACTTCCAATTCCTTCTCATAGGTGGACCAGGCAGCCCGCTGTTCGTGTCGGTCGACGAGTGTGGCCACAATCGGATCCAGGGCGATGGCGATCCGGGCTTCCTGGTCGGAAGACGACTTCCATTTTTCCAACCAGAGTTTCAGCTCGGACTTATCGGGACCGTTCGCCCTGGTCATCGCCTCTTTGACTTGCGCTTCCCCCTCCAATAATTCGCTGAAAAGGTCCGGAAGCACCCCATGTTTCTTGGTCAGTTCAATTCTCCAGGTTTCAAAACTCCTGACATAGGCTCCCACGGAATACAGATATCGGGTATTTTCTGCAAGGAGAAATGATCCAGCCCACCGGTCATTATCGACATGATGCATGGGGGTTTCCGACCATTCCTTCTGCCCCAGCAATTTGTAACGAAGTACGGCCCCGATGGTGTCGTGTCCTTCCTTGAACACGTCCGCTGTGACGTCCAGGTTTTCCCCGACGATCCGTTTGACCGGATAGCGTCCCCCATCCAGTTCAGGCTCGACATGTTCAATGACCAGGGTTTGTAACGTTTTGGGAATATTAGACATGACGCACTCCTTCGTGTGTGGCTTTTCGGATATTCCTGTAGATGACGATTGGCAATTATTCCCCGTCAAGGAGGCCTGATGTGTCTGGACAATCCCGATGAGTCCGCCGGACTTTCGGTGCAAGGTTGCGTTTCCGGAACATCAGTCCACTTCTAAAATTTGGAGAATGCCATCCAGGGGGATACGCACCCAATCGGGACGGTTATTGAGTTCATAGCCGAGTTCATAGATCGCTTTTTGGAGTAAATATCCATTCAGCAAAATTTGGATGTCATCGGATGAGGGGGGCAGAATGTCACGGACTTCTTTGACGGACAAGTACGCATTGAGGTAGCTGACGCTGACCCATATTTGCCAATAGCGGGCCCAAGGTTCGAGCAAAGAAAAGTCTTCCGGCCGCACTCCCTCGACCAATCCGATCGAGGAGGCATGCGCCGCGTAATGAAAGGATCGCAACATGCCTGCGACGTCGCGCAGGGGGGATTCCTTCAGTCGTCTGACATTCAACGGCCTGGCCGGCTCACCCTCAAAATCGATGATGATGAAATCTTTTCCGGTATAGAGCACCTGGCCGAGATGGTAGTCGCCATGGCACCGGATGCGGGTGCAGGTGAGTTTCCGGTCCCGTATGGTGAGCAGACGTTTGCGTAAGCGGCCTTCTCCTTCCAGCACCTGTTTCGCCAGGGATTGCACGGGTTCCTGGAGTCCTTTAACCTGAGTGCGAAGAAGAGGAAAGTTCATGTTGACCGTTCCCAACATGCTCTGATACAAGCCCCGCCGGTAAAAATCTGTAAACGGTTCAGGTTTAAACTCCGAATCTTCGGAGTCGGAGGCGAGCGAGGCGTGCAGTTCTCCTGTTCGAAGGCCCAACAACCGGGCTTCTTCCAGATACGGGCCGATCCATTCGCGGGCGCCCGTCGGAATCTCCTCGTCGACCAGGGCCATCAGAGATTTCTGAGGAATGGATGAGGTGGTGATGGCTGTGGGATGGGTGAGCGCTTCTTCCAGATATCGACTCAATTCATCCAACGTGTATTTCCAGGCGTCTCCTTCGTTTTGAATAAATTTCTGTAAGATGCCAAACGTCAGGAGATCGCCATTGTCCCGTTGATATTCAATGGCTCCAGCCAGGGGAGCGATGTGCGGAAACCCTTTATTGGTTAAAAACCGTCCGATTTCAAAGTCAGGATTCACGCCGACTTCGGCCCTGCGGTAGAGTTTTAAGATGAAGT
Organism: Nitrospirales bacterium; assembly: GCA_049289415.1. Classification (GTDB taxonomy): domain Bacteria; phylum Nitrospirota; class Nitrospiria; order Nitrospirales; family UBA8639; genus Nitrospira_E. The sequence goes on along the minus strand of JBATLR010000221.1, from coordinate 1,412 downwards.
CATGTCCAAACAAAACCGAGGAGTTGCTTTGTTCACCTTTTAGCAGTGTGGGTTCGAGCGTCGGGACCTCTTTCTGAAGCTGCCGCCGAAACATTTTCGTGGCTTGGGTGACCAAATCGCCCGTCGGACCAGTAAACCGGCGGTTTCGGGAAATATTGTCCAATAGCATTTTTTGAAACTCCCGATCCCACATGGCATCAATGAGAAGGCCTTCCTGCTCACCCTCTTTCATTTTGACTCGCACGCGTGCAATGGCTGCCGGGGAATCCACCAGGGGGGCCATGCGATCAGCCGGGAGATACTGTAAGGGGAGGAGGTACATCTCCGGTTCGCCTTCGGTGTATTCCACCCGGATGAGCGCGAGGACGGCCAAGGGATTTTCTTGCGGAAGAGGGATCGTTTCCGTGATTTCCACGTATTGCATGGTGCGGGCTTTGCCGCCAAACCACCGACGGCCTTGCAGGTACTGAGGTAACACATTTTCGAGTTTGACTTTTTCCCGTTTATGGATGAGGTGATCCCAATCTTTTGAGATGGTGATGGTGGGTAAGCCCTGTTCCGTCTTTCCCTGAGAGTCGAGTTGTTTGGATTCAACCGGTTCCAAGGCAAACCAGTAAAAGGTGTGCCCGCTCAGGGTGAGCAGATAAGGCAAATCGCCGATGGCTGGAAATTTACTCCGTCCGAACAAGGTCATGGGACGTCGTCCTTTGAATTCAGCGAGATCGAGTTCGACCCATTGCGCGTGGCGAGATAAGTTCACGGCCACCAGAATGGTTTCGTCCTGATAACGCCGGAGAAAGACCAGCACTTTTCGATTTGACGGATGAAGAAATTCAATGGAGCCTCGTCCGAAGACCTTATAGCGTTTTCGCAAGGAGACGATGCGCTTCATCCACCAGAGGGGGGACTGTGCATTATTTTGTTGCAGTTCGACGTTCACGGCTTCGTAATGATATTCGGGATCAATAATAATGGGCAGGTAGAGTTTCTGCGGATTGCCGTAGGAAAATCCGGCATTGCGATCCGCACTCCATTGCATGGGAGTCCGGACCCCGTTCCGGTCGCCTAAATAAAAATTATCGCCCATCCCGATCTCTTCTCCGTAATAGATGCAGGGGGTCCCCGGCATCGAAAACAACAGGCTGTACATCAGTTCAATTTTTTTACGGTCATTCCCCAGGAGCGGGGTTAAGCGCCGCCGTATTCCCAGATTGATCCTGGCCTGCTTGTCATGGGCAAAGACGCGGTACATATAATCCCGTTCTTCATCCGTGACCATTTCCAGGGTGAGTTCGTCGTGATTGCGTAAAAAGAACCCCCATTGGCAGGCCTCCGGGATCGCGGGAGTCTGGTCCAAAATATCGATAATCGGAAAGCGATCTTCCATTTGCATCGACATAAAGAGCCGGGGC
>JBATLR010000220.1:0-1842 GCA_049289415.1 Nitrospirales bacterium | reverse complement strand
GAGTAAGGCCGAACAGGATCTTTACCAGTTCGTTCAATACCTGAACAGAGAAATTGAATTTTTTACAAAACGGGAGGTTGGTAGATAGGAGTCGGTTACGCCGGTGCTTGATTAAGGATACAGGTGGCACCAGACCTGATGGCCTTTTTCGGGAGGACCGATCTGCGTCAACGTTGGCTCTACTGTTTTGCAGACATCCATGACTTCTGGGCAGCGGGGATGGAACCGGCAACCGGTGGGTGGATTTAAAGGCGACGGAACATCGCCGGGAAGAATAATGCGTTTGGGTGGCGCTGTTGGATCGGGAACAGGATTGGCTGAGAGCAGGGCCTGCGTGTAGGGATGCTTGGGAGTCGAAAAGAGGTCTTCCGTAGGAGCGACTTCCGCGAACTTGCCCACATACATGACCGCGATCCGGTCTGCGAGATATTGCACCACATTGAGATCATGCGTGATGAACAAATAGGAGAGATGAAATTCCTGCTGGAGATCGCGAAGCAAGTTCAGAATTTGCGCTTGAATGGACACATCCAGGGCCGACACGGCTTCATCACAGACAATGAATTTTGGATTGAGCGCGAGGGCACGCGCAATGCCGACCCGCTGGCGTTGGCCGCCTGAGAATTCATGCGGATACCGGGACTGATGCTCCGGCCGCAACCCCACACGAACAAACAACTGATTCACTTGATCCTGCAGGTCCTGGCCTTTGGCGATCCCATGAATTTTGAGCGGCTCCGCCACAATGGCCCCGATGGTCATACGTGGATTAAGTGAGCTATACGGGTCCTGAAAAATGATTTGCATCCGGCGACGTGTCTGCCGTAGCTCCTTCGAAGAGAGTGCCAACACATCTTTTCCCTCGAAGGTTACCGTTCCCGCAGTCGGCTCCATGAGCCGGAGAATGCTTCGTCCCACCGTGGTTTTTCCACAACCCGACTCCCCGACCAGGCCCAACGTCTCTCCCTGATTCATGTGAAAGGTAACATCGTCGACCGCCTTGACCCATGCCGACACACGGGAAAAGATCCCGCTCCGAACAGGAAAATATTTTTTCAATCCTGTGACTTGGAGTAATGATGTCGTGGATTCAGTCATCAGTAACAACGAAACCTTACAGTCGGACAAAGGATCTTTTTACCACAGAATTGGACATGAAGATCTGTTCTCTCATGTCTCTTTTTTGTCATATAACCAGCACACGGTTTCATGCGACTCCCCGATTTGCACCGTGGGTGGAGGCTGACTCGGACAATACTCAAGCACATCCGGACAGCGGGAGGAAAAATGGCACCCTGGCGGATACTGTAAGGGAGACGGCACGGTTCCAGGAATAGCTTCCAGCCTTGCCTGACGCTCCCCTGGTCGAGGCAGCGATTTCAAGAGCGCGCTCGTGTAGGGATGACTGGGATTCCGGAATAATTCTTTCACGGTTGCCCGTTCGGCAATCTTACTCGCATACATGACGATGACATCCTGGGCAAATTGCGCGACCACCCCCAAGTTATGTGTAATCAGGAGAATAGCCATGCCCATATCCTTTTGGAGAGCCGAGAGTAGATCCAGAATTTGCGCTTGAATGGTCACATCCAAGGCAGTGGTCGGTTCGTCGGCGATCAACAGATCAGGTTGACAGGCCAGGGCCATGGCGATCATCACGCGCTGTTTCATCCCGCCTGACATTTCATGCGGATATTGATCAATCCGTCGCTCGGGGGCGGAAATGCGTACTTTATCCAACAGGCTGATCACCTCTTTCCGAATGTCGCGATCCGATAGGGTCGTATGAATTTTCAATACCTCGCCGATTTGATCGCCGATCGACATCACGGGATTCAGCGA
>JBATLR010000219.1:0-3616 GCA_049289415.1 Nitrospirales bacterium | reverse complement strand
GTGTGGTGCATGTCCTGTTCGGTGTTCGACATGTCCGTTTGCTTATATAGACGGAGCTCTTCCCTGATTCTTACAGTGAGGAAATATTTAAAGCTAAAACGGGGAAAAATTAAGAAAAAACAAAGTGGAAGAGGGTAGTGGGAGATGTGGGGAGAAGGGGATGTTGGGGCTTATTCGCAGGTGCAATTCAAGCACCCATGCTTACTGCAAATCCCGCAGGCATCTTCCAGGGACTTGCGCAAGGCCTGGCGTGCTCGATGCAAACGGACCGTGAGGTTATTGGTGGTGATGTGTAAATCCTTGGCGACGGATTGCAGCGATTCTCCGGACAAATCTATCCGGCGAATGATGTCGGCATATTCAGGTTTGAGGGTGAACACGAGGCGATCCAGGCAGGCACAAATCGTGGGTTGCAGTTCATCCAGCGAAGGGACTTGATGGGTGCCCAGTGTCTCGGTCTCGACAAGAAAGGCTTGAAACCGCTTGGTGTCCGTTTCTTTGCTTCGATAATAATCAATTAGCGCATGTCGAAGGATTTGGTAGAACCAGGGGACGATCCGGTCCATCTTTTTGATGGAATGGAAATGGGCCAGGGCTTTCATGAAGCATTGTTGCAGGAGGTCTTCGGCAAAGGCGGGATTACCCAGACGGCGGGTCAGAAAGGCGTGAAAGGCCTGGCGATGATTAGTTAACTGTTTCATCACCTCATCTAAGAGGGGAGGGTGTCGGGCCTTCTTCTCCAATTCGGATGTGGCTTTGGTTTTCATGTGCTACTCAAGGTTGTCGTCAACAACTTCAGGAGGGCGGAACGATAGCACGCCCGGCCGGCATTCGGGAAGATCGGGTACGTGTAACGAAAGAGACGACCTGGAACCATAGCTTCCCGCTTATGCCCGGCGGGAATGATGACTCGAAAGGGAAATGGAAAGGAAAAGGATGGCTGGTCATCCAACAGCGTGCGCGGGTTAGAAGGTTCAATGACGACGGGCTTTACCCGGGCCACATGTGCATGATGGACACGGATGATGAACTCCCCAGGCGGGACGCTCCGGCATTGACCAACGCCACGGCAGTGATCAGGTCGCGGATGCCCCCGGCCGCCTTGACGCCCACCCGTGTTCCGACAATACTCCGCAGAAACCCCACCTCTTCAATGGTGACGTGGCGACCGGCAAACCCGGTCGACGTTTTCACATAGTCGGCTCCGGCCTTCTCCACGAGTTGGCAGCCAATTTGTTGTTCTTCTTTATTTAAGAGCGAGGTTTCGAGAATGACCTTGACCAGGATTTTTGATCGGGAGGTACGACGCGCCACGTTCACGACGCCCTGGATATCGTCCAGGACAGCTCCATGATTGCCCGCCCGAAGCAAACCAATCTGGATGACCATATCCAATTCATGCGCTCCGGCTTCAATCGCCAGTTTGGCCTCGTAGGCTTTCACATCCGGAAGCGTGTTGCCGTGAGGAAAGCCGATAACCGTGGCAATCCGGACGGGAGTTCCCGCCAGACACCGCGTGGCAAACGGAACCCAGAGCGGGGCGACGCAGACCGCCCCGAAGCCGAATGTCACGGCCTCTTCGCAGAGCTGTCGGATCTGGTCTTTGGTGGTTTCCGGTTTTAACGCGGTATGGTCAATAATGTTAGTGAATTCGTCGCGGGTCATCCTGCAGGCTCCGATGAGAGTTTCGAGAGGTTGCGGTGTCCCCTCCGAGAATTCGTATGACCTGACCGTGTCGTATGGGTACCCGGATCAGACAACACATATGAGCTGACAGGGCACGGATTACAATGTCTTGCGAATGTTGTCGTAGCCTTTTTTCAGTTCGTCCAGCACCAATCCCAGCCCGGAGGATACGGACTCGGTGGTGTGACTGGCTTCCTTTCGGACCGCTTCCATCTTGGTCTTGACGTCTTCCCACCGTGTTTCAAGTTTCGCCCATTCATCACGCGCATCCGCTTTGGCCAGGTGTAGTTTCACCTGAAGCTCGTCACGTTGGCGTTTCAAATCATCGGCAATTTTTTGAAGCTGTTCGAATGAATGCCCCATGCATGTCTCCTTTCCTTGAAACCCTGCAGAACTGGTTGATGAATCTATTACTAGATTAGCAAGAAACCGGACCGAGAGTGTACTCCGCCACAATGGCGAATCCATTTACCGGTCAACCGGCGATTTCTTTGCTGTGCAGGGAGGCAGGAATCGTGTCGAATCGCAGGAGAAGGCAAGGGAGCATGGCAGCTGGTCCTGTGAAGCGGAGGTTTTTGTTGGGTTGAGTAACGGTTGATGAGTGTGAGTGTCTTGTTAAAAAGGATCCTGCTGTGCCATCGCGTCCTCCGTCTTCACTTCGTAGGGGACGATATCGCAGGTGCAACCTTTGACCTTTCGGTCCACATACATGGTCCAATGTCCGTCCCGGTTCACATCATGCCAGTAAAATAACGGCCATTCTTTGGTTTCGACAACCGAATTCCAATGTTCATTATATTCCGAGATGATGATTTGGCGGGCGGTTTTGTAATCGACGATGCCGTCTTTGCGGAGGGAATATTCTCGAATGTAGAGGCCGGTGACAATATTGATATCTTCGTCGACCAGGTACGCCTCATCCGGTTCGGGTGGCGGCATTTCCGCTGTGACGATTTCTCCTCCAATGAGAATAAGGGCTAAAACGATGGCGAATGCGTGAATGGGGATGGTCGTTCGCATGACATCCTCCCTGGCTTGAGGCCCTGAGCCCGACTCCACCTGGTTGTGAGTGGACTTCCTCTCTGTGCCTTAGAGCAACTGGTATGCCAAAGATGACGTGGGCGGTTGGTGGGGATTCAGGCGAGGACAACCTATTGAGTTGTAAGGAATTCGAATGGTGGTGAGGCCGGTGTGGGGAAAACGCACTCGTCAATATTTTGTCGATGATTTATCCCTTTATGCACAATGTGCAAGTATTTGACACCCGGCGAGGGCTCTCACCAGGCGTAGGCTTCGGGTGCGGGGCCTCCTGGTCCGGGGAAAATGGTATCTAATTTTTTCAACACCTCTTTAGAAAGTGTGATGTCGAAGGTGCGCATGGCGCCCTGTAACTGGTCCAGCGTTCGGGGACCAATGATGGGTGCCGTGACGGCTGGTTGCTGAAGAAGCCATGCCATGGCGATATGTGCTGGCGCCTCGCCGACTTCCCGGCACAGCGTTTCGTAAGCTTCCAACCGTGGCCGGAATTTTTCCACGTTTTTACGCAGATCCTCATCGGCCCGTCGTCCGCTTGTCACGGGTTCCAGCGCCCCGGCCAGGAGACCGCGCGCGACCGGACTCCAGGGAATTAAGCCAATGCCGTACGCTTCACAGGCCGGAATGACCTCCAGCTCAATCATGCGGTCATTTAAGTTGTACAAACTCTGCTCCGCCACCAGTCCCAGGAAATTCCGGTGACTGGCCATTTCCTGGGCTTGCGCCAGGTGCCATCCCGCAAAGTTACTACTCCCTACGTATAAGATTTTTCCCTCGCGCATGAGTTGTTCCATGGCCTGCCAGATTTCCTCCCATGGCGAATGCCGGTCAACATGGTGCATCTGATACAGGTCGAGATAGTCGGTTTGGAGCCGGCGCAAACTGGCTTCACAGG
>JBATLR010000218.1:0-26791 GCA_049289415.1 Nitrospirales bacterium | reverse complement strand
CGGAGCGGCATCGTTGCCTGGCGGATACCCTCTGGTCAAACTCCCCACCGGCGCAACAACTGGCGGCGGTGCGCGATACCTTCCTGCAGGCGCCCTCACCAGAGTCACTGGCGTTGTGCGCTTTTTCCACCGGAGCGGAAGACCGTGCGCCTGTGCGACCCGACGCGGCATTTTCGATGACAGCCCGGACGTTACTCCTCTGCTATGCGATCTGGGAGCGGCCGGAGGATGACGAAGCGAACAGGGCCTGGCATCGCAAGGCGATCGCGGCACTGGACCCGTATGCGGTGGGTCATTACGTGGGCGAGTCCGACATTATCGAGGAACCGGGACGTGCCGAACGGTCATTCATGCCTGCCAACTGGCAACGCCTCCAGTCGCTTCGCCGTACCTACGACCCTGATGGTCTTTTTCATGGCGACTTCAGAGGAACCTGACCATCAGGGTGCCTTAGTAGTATCATCTCCCTGCCACTCAGTTGAGGAACAGTTTAGTCCTACAAAATACCATTCATATGAGCGACTACGTTGAATTTCTCAAAGAGGTGTTCGAACAATTCGGACCCATTCATCCACGCCGCATGTTTGGCGGTTATGGCCTCTTTCATAAGGGGCTGATGTTCGGTCTGGTTGCGGATGATGTGTTGTATTTGAAAGCTGACGAGACGTTGTCCCCATTTTTTGAAGAACGGGAACTAGAGCCATTTCAGTACGAAAAACACGGCAAGACTTTCAAGATGTCCTACTATATGGCACCCGAGGAGATCTTTGAGGATCCTGCGGAGGCCAAGGGCTGGGCCCTTCGATCGTATGAGGCGGCCGTTCGCGCAAAGAAACCGGTCAAGGAGGTCAAGAAAAAAAAACGGTTTCGGTTTAATCCTTAGCTCAAGCCGATTGTCTTTCCTGTCATGCTTCCTGTGCAATCCCGCCAGCGTCTGGTCATGTCGACCGTTTGGGTCAATGGCTCACAGGGTGCCAGTAACTCTGTGAGGGGTAAGATGCCTACGCGATCATCGTTGGTATAAAATCCCGCCATCGATATTTAAACGACGGGCGTTAACTTTGCGATTTCGGTCGTAATGAACTTTTCTCGTCCCCTCGACGTCCTTACCAACAAGGCAGATTTGGTGGGGCCAGAGAATAGGCCCGCCATGCAGGAGCCCATGTGAACGAAATCAGCGTATTTGTATCCCAGTATGGCGGAATCGTGTTATTTGCCGTCGTCTTCGCCGAACAAGTCGGCCTTCCCATTCCGGCAGTCCCGGTATTGCTGGCCGCCGGTGCGCTGGCGGGTGCCGGGCAAATGGATCTCGGGGGCGTCATTCTGATATCTATCGTGGCCTGTCTAGCCGGCGATGTGGTCTGGTACGAGTTGGGCCGGCGTCGAGGCCGGAAGGCTCTTAGCCTTCTCTGCCGCATTTCTTTGGAACCTGATTTTTGCGTGCGCCGGACGGAGAATTTTTTTACCCGTCACGGGATCCGCGCGTTGATTCTCGCGAAGTTTCTTCCGGGCTTGAGCACGCTCGCGCCGGCGATGGCCGGTCTTTTTGGAATCAGGTTCACTCGTTTCCTGGGCTATGACGGACTGGGCGCGGGGCTCTGGGCACTGACGTTTGTGTTGCCGGGGTATGTCTTCAGCGACGAGATCGAAGCCATTGCCGCGCAACAATCCCGAGCGGGTATGTTCTTCCTGATGGCGCTGGGCATTGGTCTCGTGGCGTACATTGCGTATAAGTTTGCCCATCGGCAATGGGTGTTGCGCGAGTTGCGGATAGCTCGCATTACGGTGGACGAGCTAAAAGGGCTGATCGACAACGGCCATAAGGTCTTCGTGTTGGACCTGCGGGGTTCGTTGGATCACGAAGCGGACCCGTATACGATTCCAGGGGCTCTCCGCATGACCGCGGAGGAATTAGAACAGCGGCATGCCGACATCCCGCGACAGGGTGACGTCATTCTGTTTTGTGCCTGCCCGAACGAGGCGACGGCTGCCAGGATGGCCTTATTGTTGCGGAGGAACGGTATCAGGAACGTTCGGCCCCTTGCCGGAGGCATCGATGCCTGGCGCGAACGGAACTTTCCGCTTGAAGCGCAACCAGTGGCTGTCCCCACCGGTCTTGTTGCCGAGTGAGCCTGTCTGCCCTGATAATTGATGAGGTGTCCCCAAAAATGCGCATGAGAGAGGAGGCGTTATGGCCGAACCTGACCTTCAATCTATCGCCTTTCCGACGCTCGACGAATCTCAAATCGCCGAGCTCAGTCGTTGTACCGGTGCCACGCCGAAGGTGTATCGGAACGGAACGACGCTATTTGCCGTCGGTGACCGTAACTTCAAATTCCATGTTATCAAGTCAGGTGAGGTCGAAATCCTTGACTACTCCGGTGACGTACCCAAGATCCTGACGGTCCATCATCAAGGCGGGTTCACCGGCGATATCTCCCACCTCACCGGCAATCCCTCCGTGGTCAGCGCTGTTGCTAAGGGCGATTGCGAGGTGTACGAAATCTCGGGGGAAGCGCTCAGACTGGCCTTGAATCAGTGCCCGATCATGAGTGATATCATCCTCCAGGCCTTCATCGCACGGCGGCAGCTCCTGCACAAGTCACCGGACTTTACCGGGCTGCGTGTTATCGGCTCGCGTTATTCGACCGACACCTTCCGGGTCCGGGATTTCCTGGCTAAAAACCACGTGCTCTTCACCTGGGTGGACGTGGAGACGGATCCACAGGTGGACCGGCTCCTTAAACAGTTCGGGGTGACTGAGGCTGAAACCCCTGTGGTGGCCTGCAGCACGATGCTGCTCCTCCGCAACCCTTCAAACCGTGAACTGGCTGACCGCATCGGCATCCGCCAACCCTTGGACGCGGCGGTCTACGATTTAGTTGTGGTGGGAGCCGGTCCCGCAGGATTAGCCGCCGCAGTCTATGGTGCCTCGGAAGGATTACGGACGGCGGTTCTGGAGCGCACGGCTCCCGGCGGTCAGGCCGGCACCAGCATGCGGATCGAGAACTATCTCGGGTTCCCCACCGGCGTGACGGGAAGCGAGCTGACCGACCGTGCCATAATTCAGGCCAATAAATTCGGTGCCCGCCTGTCCGTCCCGACTCCGGTCACCCGCCTGACCTTCGACAAAACCTATTCCATCGTCCATCTCGACGGAGCGGAATTCATCACGACGAAGTGCCTGTTGATTGCCACCGGGGTTGATTATCGCCGACTCGGCGCCGAGGACGAGGAGAAGTTTGAGGGGAGAGGAGTCTATTTTGCCGCCACCCCAGTTGAGGCGCAAATGTGTCGGGGAGGCCAGGTGGCAGTCGTGGGTGGGGGCAATTCCGCAGGCCAGGCTGCAGTGTTTCTCGCGAGCCAGGCCAGAAAGGTCCTGGTCATGATTCGAGGTGATGACCTCTATAAGAATATGTCGAGTTATCTGGCCAGACGGATTGAACAGACAACCAACATTGAGGTCCTTCGTCACACCACCATCCGCCGGATGCGCGGGAATGGATATCTCGGTTCCATCGACTTTGTCAATAGTCAGACGGGTGAGGAACAAACGGCAGAGATGGCTGCCGTGTTCACGTTCATCGGAGCTGTGCCACGAACCGACTGGTTGCCGACAGAAATCGAGCGGGACGACAAGGGCTTTGTCCGGACCGGCACCACACTGGCCCAGTCCTCACAGTGGACTTCTCTCCGGCCACCCTTCCTGCTGGAGACCAGCCGTCCAGGCATCTTTGCCGCAGGGGACGTGCGCGCCGATTCGATCAAGCGCGTCGCCTCGGCCGTCGGTGAAGGGGCGATGGCTGTTCAGTTCGTGCATGAATACCTCAGGGAATTGTGAGAAAGGCCAACATCATGTCCCAATCATCCTGCACCCATCTTGATCAGATCCGCAACGTGAAACCAGGCGCCGTTGTCTGCGAAGAATGTGTAAAAATGAATGACCGCTGGGTCCATTTGCGAATGTGCCTCACCTGTGGTCACGTCGGATGCTGCGATTCCTCCAAGAACAAACACGCTACGAAGCATTTTCATGCAACCAGCCATCCCATTATCCGTTCTATCGAACCAGGGGAAGATTGGCGATGGTGTTATGTGGATGATTTGTTCATGGAATAGACCGGACCTGGGGAAAGAAATTGGGACGTGATACAGGATTGATACGGCGCAGAAAAAGTAACCTTCATTCTACCCATGAAGATAATACATCAGGAAAACATTCCATTCCTATGGTTCATCGAATTGTTTCGGGCGGACAAACGGGTGCTGATAGGGCAGCCCTTGATTTCGCGCTGCAATTTGGAATCGAGTGCGGCGGGTGGGTTCCGAAAGGGCGGACGGCGGAAGACGGCGTCATTCCCTCACATTACCCGAACCTCATCGAGACAGACTCCGAGGATCCGAATATCCGGACTGAGCTCAATGTGCGGGACTCTGACGCGACGATACTGATTACCCGTGGGGCACCGACCGGAGGATCGGCATTCACGGTTGAAGTCGCCATACCTCTGGGCAAGCCTTTTCTTCATGTCGATCTCCTTCGAGAATCGATGGACCAGGTCGTGCCACAGGTCTGCCCGTGGTTGCAAGATCTTCATCCGGAAATCCTGAATGTGGCCGGATCCAGAGCCAGCGAAGATCGTGAAATCTATGATCTCACCAAAGCTGTACTGGAAGGTGCTTTTCTCGCTATGAAGACCAAGGACAATAGGCGTACCGGCTATCGACTTTGAATTCTGTCACTTACGTTCAGAGCCCATGCCTTTCAGGATGTCTTGTTTTTCCCCTGAATCACTGGCTTGAATGAGATTGGATGATCGCTGAGTATTCAGAGGTTGGCATAAAAGTCCTGACCTTTATCATTAGTCACAATGAAGACCGGGAAATCCTCCACACCCGTCGCGGTTATCCTGGCAACCTGAGGAAACATCAATCGGCCGGGACCATCTCTGTGGTCCTAAAAATGGCTGCACACGTCACACTCCGGAGCGAACTGTTTGCCCGTGTGCGCGTGGGAGAGGTCGGCGGGGATGACCTTGGCGGACTATACCCTGCGTGACCTGAATGCGATTGCGCATCGGTTGAACACCCCCACACGGAAAATGTCTCGACTGAGCGACGCTCTTGAGGTGTTGACGCAGCAGCTTCATCAATCCCCCAGTGCCCATGAAACTTGAATCCGCCCTCTAAACGTTTGCTGAATAGGCGTTCTTCACCCAATTGGCAAGGGGTAGAGAGTGAAGACGTTCGTGTCTCGTTGCCGGGAACTCCAATTCGCAATCGTTCTGCAGACGGTGGGTTAGGGAGTGATGGGTTGGACCGCTTGGTGTTCCTGTGCCAACGTGGTCTCTAAAAACAGGGCTTGTTCCAGTGACCGGAAAAATTTCTGGTAGGGTTCGGGATCTTCGACGGCCCGAAGATAAAACTGAGCGCTTGCCCGCACGACTAATTGTTTTTCGTTTCGGGGTCGTACGGTGACGGTGAGTCGAACCACATCATTACGATGCCAGAACGGTCCCCATGAGAGATAGGTTTTACTGAACACGAGAAGACTTTGGTCATCGTAGAGGTGGTAGAGGGGGTCATAGCCATATTCTGGTCGTTCAAGGGGCGCAAAGTATTTGCCGGACACAATGCCGAGTTCTTCATCAAGAACCTCCAACTGAAAATTCAGATCCTGCATCGTGGACAGGATGGCTTTGAGTATGGTTCGACGATCGGTCATGTCGAATATCCGGCTTTGGGCCGCTCGTAATTTGACCTGACTGGCCTCAGACATCCAGATCTGTTCCCGCGCATCCCACTGATTTTCATGTCGCGACTCATACGGGGAGATGCAGCCCCCAAGAAGCAGTCCTGCACTGATGAGGCAACCGATCGGTAGGGCCTTCGTAAGATGTTTCAGGTGGCCATGCATTGGGATACCTACTCCTGACTATTCTTTGGAAATAAACAGAGAGCGCTCCAAGGTCGCGAAAAAGTTCTGATAGACTTTTGGATCCTCAATCGGTTTGTTGTTGTAAATGGCATTCGCCCGAATCATCATGTGTCCTTCGGTCTGGGGTCGCACGGTGACCGTGATTCCCAGGACATCAGTATAATTGGGTTCCGCAAAACGGGCCGCAGTGACGAGTCCCATGGGTTCGTTGGCGCGCTCGATGATGAACCCAAGATCCTGTAGTGCGGCAACCACGCCGCGCATGGCTAGGGAAGGATTCGTGACCTCAAAAGAACGTGATTGATAGCTGCGCAATTTCATTTGCGCTGCGGTCGGGGCTAATAAATCCGGCCCGGGTTGTGGCGGAGCACATGCCTGGAGTAACAATCCCCCGGTTAAGAGAAGTGTCAGCCAGACGGCTTGCGTGTGTGCCATACGTCCTCGCTCAAATGGTGAAGGCTTCCAAAAAAACGGCTTTGGAGAGCTTGAAGAAAAATTGCTGGTATATCAGGGGATCCCGGATCATTTCCATTTTTTGTTCCCCCGGAGGAATATACTGCCGATCGGCTTGTCCGTCTCCCTGCCACACCACCCGGTAGAACATGATTCGCACCTCATGTTTTGTGCCATCCTGATTGATGGGACGAGCAATAAGGGCAGCCGCGATTTTTTGGTGAAGATCCACCGGCATCCTGAAGTTCCCTAAGGAGAGGAGCCCCATAAAAAAACGGGTGAGGTCTTGCCCATATTCCCGGGCGCTTCGTTCTTTGGTGGCCCGCAAAAATCCCATTTCCCGGACGCTTTCCTCGATCTGGAGTCCCAAATCCTGCAAGACGGCAGCCGACGCGGATAGCAGTTCATGTTCATTGGACGTTTCAAAGACACGAATTTGCATCGCCCGGTTTTTCTGACTTTCAGGCGACAATTGAAGGAGCTCTGCGGGTTGGGTCGGCGTGGTACAACCGTGGTTGAGGGCCAGAAGAGTAAGGAGTGTTCCCCCTACCGCCCATCTCAACATTTTTGGCATGGCGGGGCGTTCAGAACTGCGTCGAGTTGTAGGCAAAGTCCCGCACCTTTTTCTCTTCGTCATACTTGATGATAATGGTGAGGGTTCGTTGGCGGGAGGAGCTGGAACTGTCTTTTGAGTTTGCGCCCAGAATGATGAGGGTCCCGTAGGAGGATGAACTCGTGTTCACCCGATCCGTGGAGACCTTATCGTAAATCCACACTTCCCGCCGTTTGTCATCGGTCGTCACAATATTGGGAGATCCCAAAATCTCGGCCACTTGTGCGGCACTCATTCCCGTTTTGATTTCTCCCTGGACTTTCCCGACCGTCAGACGCTCATCGGGAATTTCCGCCTTGTTGCCTCCACAACCCGATAATCCCAATGCGAGGCACATCCCTATGATTATTGGCATGGTTTTCATGTGTGTGCTCCTTTTCAATGTTAACCATATCTTCGAAAGAACATTTCTCCCAACATGCCAAGCATGCCTTGAAACATTCTATAGGAAGACTCCTTCCTTTTCGATCTCTAAAACTTACGGTTCTGATGAAGTCCGAACGCGCATCATCCTCCTGTCGATAGGTTGTCCTCTATTTTTTCATTTTTTCGTCTGGCTGAACCAAAGCCGGAGAACGTTGAGAAACCAAATCGGCATAAAAGTCCTTGCCTTCGTGGTTAATCACGATGAAGGCGGGGAAATCTTCCACTTCAATTTTCCACACCGCTTCCATCCCGAGATCTTCGAATTCCAGAACCTCCACTTTTTTAATGCTATGCTCGGCCAGCCGTGCGGCGGGGCCGCCGATGGAGCCGAGATAAAACCCTCCATGTTTACCGCAGGCCTCCCGCACTTGTTTGGAACGATTGCCTTTGGCCAGCATCACCATGCTGCCGCCAGCTTCTTGGAACTGATCGACATACGAATCCATGCGTCCGGCCGTGGTGGGGCCGAACGATCCGGAAGCATGGCCTTGGGGTTTTTTGGCTGGCCCGGCGTAATAGACCACATGATCTTTCAAATATTGGGGTAATCCTTTTCCAGCATCTAATTGTTCCTTGAGTCGGGCATGCGCGATATCCCGTGCCACGACGATGGGACCGGTGAGGGAAAGACGTGTCGCCACAGGATGCTTGCGAAGCTCTGCTAGAATGTCTGCCATGGGTTGATTGAGGTTAATTTTCACCACATAGCCATTCAGATCTTCGTCTGTTACATCGGGGAGGTATTTCGCAGGGTTGGTTTCGAGCTGTTCCAGAAAGACGCCCTCCTTGGTGATTTTTCCGAGGATTTGTCGATCGGCTGAACAGGAGACGCCCAAACCGACCGGGCAGGAGGCCCCGTGTCGTGGCAAGCGGATGACTCGTACGTCGTGGGCAAAGTATTTTCCGCCGAATTGGGCGCCGATGCCGGTTTCGGCGCAGAGTTGAAGAATCTGCTTTTCCAGGTCGAGGTCGCGAAAGGCACGCCCCTGGGTGTTGCCTGAGGTGGGCAGATCATCCAGGTAATGACAACTGGCCAGTTTCACGGTCTTCAATGTGAATTCTGCGGATAGGCCGCCCACGACAAAGGCCAGATGATAGGGCGGGCAGGCCGAGGTGCCCAGGGTACGAATTTTTTCCGCCACAAACGCGAGCAGGGATTTGGGATTTAAGAGGGCTTTGGTCTCTTGATAGAGAAAGGTTTTGTTTGCGGAGCCGCCGCCTTTGGCAATGAATAAAAAATGATATTCCGATCCCGGTTTGGCGTAGAGGTCAATTTGTGCTGGAAGATTCGTTCCGGTATTTTTTTCGGTGAACATGTCGAGTGGCGCCATCTGCGAATACCGCAGGTTGCGCGTATCGTAGGCTTCGAAGATGCCGCGGGAGAGGGCTTCGGCATCATCGCCGGTGGTGAGAACCTGTTGCCCTTTATACCCCATGGCGATGGCCGTTCCGGTATCCTGGCAGCCTGGGAGCACACGGGCAGAGGCGATGTTGGCGTTTTTGAGTAGTTCTAACGCGACAAACCGGTCATTGTCGGAGGCCTCGGGGTCTTTCAGGATTTTGGCCAACTGCGCGAGGTGGCTCGGTCGCAACAAGTGGGCAATGTCATCCATGGCTTCTCTCGCCAGAAGTGTGAGGGCCTCGCTTTGGACCTTGAGGAGTTCCTGGCCGTCACAGGTCGTGGTGGAGACATAGTCCGACGTGAGTTTTCGATAGCTGGTCGTATCTGCTTGATGTTCAAATATTTCCTGGTACTGGAATTCGCCCATGTTTCTCATTCCCCTTTTCTTATATAACCTTAAAGATCTGATGGTTGGTCCCAATCGCTGTCCGGTCTGCTTGGCAATCTCGTGTTCATTTGAATCTCAATTGTGCGTTTTCTTTCATTGGAACTTCAAGTGAGTCTCGAGTTTTTGGTCTTCCGTACTTTAGAAGACCCCTCCGTGATTTTGAAAGGGACCTGTGAGAGTGACAGCCTTCAGTCATCCCGGTAGTGCGTTGTCTGGATCAGGTTCTTCCATTTTTCTCCGTACGTTTTTTTGGAAAGGAAGGTGACTTCGTATGAATTTTCTTTTAATGTAGCAGGCTGCAGGAAGTCTTCACGATCATAATGGAGTGTCGTTGCCCATGAAAGTCTTGATGTTCACCAATGAATTTCCCCCTTACACCTATGGTGGCGCCGGGGCGCACGTGGAGTATTTGAGTCGGGAATTATCACATCTTCTTCCCATCGAAGTCCGCTGTTTTGGTGACCAACGCCTGGATCAAGGCAATCTGAAGGTGCATGGGATTCCCTTGGGAGACACTCCGTTTACAGCTCCCAAGCCCTTGCATTCGGTCCTTGGCGCGGTGCAGCGCTGTTGGCAAATGAATGCCGAGGGGTTGGGCGCGGACCTGATTCATTGCCATACCTGGTATACCCATTTTGGCGGTATTATGGCCAAGCTCAATTACGGTATTCCGCTGGTCATCACCACGCATTCATTGGAGCCCCTCCGGCCATGGAAACGAGAGCAATTAGCGGGCGGGTATGATTTTTCTCTATGGGTTGAGAAGACGGCCCTGGAGATGGCTGATGCCATTATTGCCGTTTCCGAAGGCACCAAGAAAGACATTCTCAAATTGTTTCAGGTTCCCGAAGAGCGGGTTCATGTCATTCATAACGGGATCGACCTTCAAGAATTTCGGAATGTCCAAAGCCAGGAGGTGTTAACCCGATATGGGATTCCTGCCCGACAACCCTATGTGTTGTTTGTCGGGAGAATGACCCGGCAGAAGGGTATTACCTATTTGATTCAGGCTCTCTCCTATTTGGATGAGGAGTTTCCCGTGGTGTTGTGCGCCAGCTCTCCTGATACGCCGGCCATGGCCGCAGAAATGAAAGAGGCGCTCGACCAGATTTCGGCCCATCGAAAGCATATTTATTGGATACCGGATATCCTCGACAAACCGAGTCTCATTGAGTTGTATTCTCATGCCGGGGTGTTTTGTTGTCCGTCTATTTATGAACCATTCGGGATCATCAATTTAGAGGCGATGGCCTGTGAGATCCCTGTCGTGGCTTCTGCCGTCGGCGGCATTCCTGAGGTTGTTGTGGAGGATGAGACGGGATTTTTGGTGCCGGTTGACCAATTGGACGAAGCTCCGTTTAGCCCGAAAGATCCTGAGCGGTTTGCACAAGACTTGGCTGATCGGTTGAATCAACTTATGAGGGATCCTGAATTACGGGCACCCATGGGGAAAGCCGGGAGACGGCGGGCGGAAGAACTTTTTGGCTGGGACAAAATTGCTAAACGCACGAAGGCGCTGTATGAAACCGTTCTTGGGGAGAGCTAGGACGTGGGGCTGTGTGGCGGATCCGGGTGGAAGAGCATATGAACTGGGGCCTAGTGGTGGGAGTTGCGCAGGGAGCCCGGGCGAATGGGCATTCCACGTGCACGCGTGAGGGGCGTGAACCCGGGTCTCTTACCCGGGATCGTGGCCGGTTTGAAACATGGCCTCAAGTCGCTGCACTTCCTCTTTGCGTCTGTGACGTTCTTCCACCAGCATGGAGATCACGGAATTCCAAAAGGAGACTTCAGCCTGTGACCCGTCGGTTAATCGTTGGTCTCGCCATTCCGTCGCAAAACGGGTATACACTCGAATTTCGCAATCGTTAAAACTTCTGAGCGATTCAAGCAGTTCGTCTTCAGCATGCATAAGTCAACTGGCCTTCCTGAAGTTGGAGATGTACATAATGATTATTGGTCACACCGAGCATGAGAATGTGTATCGGCGGTTCTTTGCGCGTTCCTTAGTGTGAGATGAATTCTTGGGAGGAAATTTCTCGATGAAAAACATGTCATCCAGTGTGCGCGCCTGCTATCGGTGGATCGGGATTGGTGTCTGGTGTGTCATGGTTTGGGGTTGCGGGGAAGATCCTCGACAATTATATGAAACGGCTCAGTTCGAGGAGCAACAGCATAATCGCGCCCATGCTCAAGAATTATACGAACAGGTTGTTCAGCAACATCCTGAGAGTGAATTTGCCGAAAAAGCCCGGAAGCGATTAGAGGCCTTGAAGACAGAGAATCCGGAAGAGGGAACGTGATCTGTGTGAACCGTTCAGGAGTTGTGTTCCGGATCCACGCCGGTTCGATACATATATTCTAATCGCTTAATATCCTGGTCCCGCCGCAATCGTTCATCAATACACAGGTTCACGACGGCATTCCAAAAGCCTGCTTCGGCCATGGCGCCCGCTTCCATCCGTTGATCGCGGAATTCGCTGGAGAAGCAGGTATAACGTTGCAAATCGCTGTCGTCGAATTCCCGAAGGAAATTCGGTAAATCTTCCGTATGAGGCATGGGTTCGTGGCGATGGCTCATGATGGAATCTCTTATGGAAAATATATCGGTGCGGGCCCCCTGAACTCTTGAGGTTTTCGGGAGAATTTCTTCGGGAACCCGATGTGGATTCTGCCATCGAAACATGCTGCTCAGTGGGGAACGTGTTCATTGTGTACAATTCCTGAGCGTTAGTTTCTGCGCGAAGAAGATTCCTCGTATCCACTACAAAATTATGGAAATCCCACAGAATGAGACAAGCCGAGGGGGTTACCGGACATCCCGGAAAAAAGCAGGAGAAAATGTGGGTAGCCCAAATTCCACATGCAGGATAATCATGAGGACGCGAATAAAACTTCGCCAGATTCCCATTTTGACAAATTTCCGGGAATCAGTGATGACCGTCAAAGGCAAAAGCCGGGGAGTCGTTTGCGTCAGAAGGGACTGTCCAAACACGACATCTTCCAGGACGGCTTGCATAGGGAATCCTCCCAATTGGGTGAACAGGCCTTGTCTTACGAATAAGGCCTGATCCCCATAGATGATATGTGAATGTGTGCATCGGAGATTATCCAACCATGAAATCATTCGTAACCGCCAATCCGTTCCAGAGAAGCGATGGCGGAATCCTCCCGCTTGAGAGGAAGGATCGGAAGCGAGCTGGTGTAAATACCGGAAGGCGCCGCGAGGGAGTTGAGTGTCTGCATGCAGAAACAGGAGCCAATCATCGGCGGAGACCTGTTGCTGACTCACAAATCGGGCGCCTGCATTCATTTGCGATGCGCGCCCTTTGGGGGCCATACACCACGAAATTCGTGAATCCTGTTGGAGGATCTCAAGAGTGCGGTCGGTACTTCCTCCATCCACGACGATGACCCGGTAGGGTGTTGATTGCGACAACACGGACCTGATGGTGTGCGGTAACGCCTTCTCTTCGTTGTAGGTGGGAATGATGACCCAAATCATAGGACTGTTCTGAGCGCGCCGTTTACCGGTCCGCGTGAAGACCATTCGGCAGAAAGGGGCTATCCTGAGGATGTTCTCGTAACCATACGGGAAGGCTTTGTTGAAAGTCCTGCCAATATTCGTGGGGATCTTCCCGAATGCAATAGAAGGAATCCTGTGCCGAAAACAGAAGCGCTTTTCCCAATTCTAAATACGCAGGAGCTAATTCCCTCAGGTGGTCAGTGGATGTGTGACTGTCGTCCAACATCCTCTGCAATGTCCGAAGTCCAAAACCGCGATGGGCCTCTTCCTGTTGGAGGAGTATTTGGCGTAATTTTCGAAATGGGGCGCCTCGTATGAGAAGACCCGTTTCCAGCCTTTGTAAAATGGCTTGGCCTAACCCCTCCAAAATAATTTGTTCCGCCAGAAGAGATTCCGCAACGTCCCCACGCGTCAGGGCGGTCATGATGAGCCGGCGGTACTGATTCATCTGGTGAGAAATGACATGAGACTGAGGACCCCGTGGAGCCAGCCATCGGATCGCCCACTGAAAGACCAGCGCATGTCGCCCCTCCTGCTTGGCCTGACCGGCGAGAAACCGTTGCAGACCTGGTTCCCTCACCAAGGTGGCCTGGGCTTTCGCACAATCGTGGGCCAGTTGTTCGCCCAGGACCATAAATTGGAGTAATTGGGCCAAGTGGACGTGCTCGCCAGATTTCACCAGCATACCGACATTTTCTCCAAACTATTGATCACTGCAACACTTAGCCGGACATCAGGGTTCTGTTAAGAGCTTTTTCCTTTCATCAGGAAAAGCTTCATCACTTAGGCAGTCTCCGAGGGTTTTGGGATGTTACAGCCCACCAACGAAATTTCATGGGGAAAGTTGGGGGCCAAGTATGGAACGAGATGGGAATGGACCGCCGGGATTTTTATGTATGGGAGAGAGTAGGGATTCCATTGAGGCTCCAGTCATAGTCGAGAAATTCAATGGTATATGGGTTTTGGCGGATATCGTTCTCCAAATCCTGATCTGAGACGAATTGTGCGACATAGCCCAGCAGGGAACCTGAATGATTGATGAAATCCTCCGAAAACCAATCGAAGATTTTGGACAGATAGGCGATGCGGCGTTGTCGGTCGAACCGGTTGCGTGTGGGATCGTTTATAAACTGTCGGGCACTTGCCGTGAGTTGTTGATCAAGGGACTCGGGAGTGTAGGCTGCCGATTGAAGTTTTGGACAGGATTGTGAGGCACAGACAATAGCAAAATGTATACGGGGTTCTTTGAAGTCAGGAATCAAAAGCTGCTGTTCCAGATCATACAAATTCAATAATTCCCCTCCCACCTGGTATGTCCGGCCGAGAAAAAACGTGTATCGTCCGGTCAGCGAGGTTGGAGCATATCCATCAATGATGCCTTTGATGGCAAAAGCATTATAGGCATTAATCCAAAAGGCCAGACGATGGTTGGGAGTCGGAAGTTGCTGGGGGGCGATATGTTGAAGGAGGTGAAGGTAACGAGTGAAGTGTGAATCGTGAGATAGTTGGGGATAGTCCACAACGCCGTTCTTCACATGAGCCATGAGTGCTTGTTGAAAGTTTTCATGGTTAAAAGTCTCCGGAGAAATGGGATTTGAAGGAGTAAACGTCTTGGGGATAGTCGAGCAGCCCATGGAAAGGACGAAGGAACTAATAAGAATGAGGGGCAATCTCCCCTGGCTAGAAAATCCTGTGATCCATTCCATAACGTTGGCAGGGTACGGTTCTTAGATAATTGAAACGATTACTTCTTGCAATCCCGACGCTCCGTCGGGAAATGGCAGATCTTCTTGCGAAGATTGTTGTTCCCCTGTTCCATCTGTCGCTCGAGCCAAAATGTGGAAGTCCCCAGGTCTTTGCGGTTCCCATGGATAACTCCATATGACCCATGAGTAGGAAGAAAGTGACGGGGCCAAGGTCGCGGCTGGCCAGGATTCCCCTCCGTCGGTGCTGATGTCCACCCGACGAATCCCCCGGGATCCCGCAAAGGCAAAGCCCTGCATGATGAACTCCTTTCGAGCGGGTAGCGTATCTCCGGCTTGCGGGTCCATGATCCAGGACTTGTTTTGACGATGGCCTCATCTGACCAATCTTTACGTTGGTAATAACCTTTGTAATCAGAGGAAACCAGTTCGATTCCCGTGAGCCACTGGACATGCTTCATGCCGTAATGTCCAGGTACGATCATTCTGGCTGGAAATCCATGTCCCAAAGGCAGGGGCACCCCGTTCATGCGATAGGCAACCATGATGTCATCCATCATGGCTCGTTCGATGGTGAGGCTGTCGGAGTATCCATCGGCCGCATGAAAGACCACGTTTTGGGTGTGTGATGTGACCCTGGCCTTGTCTAAGCGTGCCTTGAGCCGGACTCCCTGCCATTCAGCCGTGCCGATCGCCTCTCCCGCGACCCCATTGCCGACACATTCCAATGTGACGATTTCTGTGATCGCCGGTTGGGCGAGCAGATCCCGGTAGGTAAGGGTAAACGGGGATATGACCGTTCCTCGAATTGTCAGCGCCCATCGATCAGCAGGTACAAAGGGAGGAGTACGGTAAGACGTGATATAAAATTCATCGTTTGAGGTGATAGGACTCGTGGTTCGTTTGGTGGAACCGAACAGTTGGCTCCACATGCCGGCCCTGGCCGATTGGGTTGCCGGGAATAAGGGAGCCACGGCCAGGGTCCCGCTTAATTGCAGGAACCGGCGGCGGGACATCAATGCCTGGCCAGAGTTTCGCATGTTGAAGATATGGTCAATTTTTAAATGAAGACGTTACAGTGAAGTCGTGGCGGAAAGATTTTCCGTGTCCATCAATCCGGTCTGAACAGGGAGAGGGAGGGGGATGTGTTCAGATATTATTGGGGCTGTTTTCTTGAAGGGAAGTTCATGGTACCAAGAACCTATTTGAGAGAGAGGGGCTGCCCAGGGACATATTGTGAGGAGAGGGAGCAAAGAAGGCGATTCCGGAGTTCTCCTGCTCGCTCTTCCTATGCAAACCGATCATGGTCTGTGAGACAATGAGAGCCGGTTCACGCATGACATTTCTTGATGGAGATTATCGAAGGAGCAGACGATGAAAGGGCACCGGAAAAAACGATCCAGTAAATCGGGACTGCCGCCCGGGACCCCGGTGCATATTGGTGAGCAGAAACTCGAGGAGATGTCCCTGACGGCGTTGACGTATTCAGAGCACGCATTCCACGAAATTCGAACCCATCGAGTGGAAGAGGTCTTGCCGCTGGCAAACACGGCAGAACATGTCTGGATCACCGTTCAAGGCATCCACCACATCGAAGGGCTTCAGCAATTGGGGGCAGTCTTCGGGCTGCATCCTTTGGTGATGGAAGATATCGTCAATACCCATCAGCGACCAAAAATTGAAGACTATGGCGAGTATCTATTTTTGGTCATGAAGGCCGTGTCGAGGAATGATCCTGCTCAGTCACTCATGGTTGAACAGATCAGCCTGATTGTGGGAAAGAATTTTGTGTTGTGTTTCCTTGAAGGAAAGGATGACCCTTTTGTCGATCTCCGGGGACGTCTGCGCAATGAGAAAGGCCGTTTACGAAAATTGGGGTGTGATTATCTCACCTATGCCCATCTTGACACGATCGTGGATCAATACTTTCCTCTGTTGGAACAATTGGGCGAGGATATTGAACAGCTTGAAGAACGACTGATCACGCAGGCAGATCGGGAGGCGCTGAGAACGTTACATTCCTTTAAACATGAGATGATTCTCCTTCGTCGAGCAATTTGGCCGCTTCGGGAAGTGCTCAGTCATTTGGAACGAGGCGACTCAACGCTGATTCATTCGTCCACGCATATTTATCTTCGGGATGTGTACGATCACACCATTCAGTTGATCGAGACCACCGAAACCTATCGTGATATGCTGGCGGGCATGATGGATATTTATCTCACCAGTTTAAGTAATAGGCTGAATGAAACCATGAAGGTTTTGACCGTGATTGCGACGATTTTCATCCCGTTGACATTTATCGTGGGGATCTATGGGATGAACTTTGAAGTGATGCCGGAATTGGAATGGCCGTGGGGTTATCCGCTCGTGATGAGCCTTATGCTCGTTCTCGCGATCGGCATGCTGTGGGCTTTCCGAAAGAAGCATTGGATTTAAGAAGTAAGGGCGGGAGTCCTATACCCGAACGGTTTCCGAAAAGACATGAATGACAATCACGCCGGCGATGATCAATCCCATTCCAATGACTGCCGGTGTATCGGGAATTTCCCGAAAGGCGACTGCACCCACGAGCGCCAGGAGAATGATGCCGACGCCCGACCAGATCGCGTAAGCGATGCCGACCGTCATGCTCCTCAACACGAGGCTTAACAGAAAAAAGGCCGCGAAATATCCAATGACGACTAACAGGCTTGGGCCTAATTTGGTGAAACCCTCGGCTGCTTTGAGTGAACTGGTGGCAATCACTTCCGCCACAATAGCCAGGAACAAATACACGTACGTCATCGAGACAATCCTTTCTGCCCTTCTCTCTTTCGAGGAGGCAATCTTTTACGCAATCACCTGCTTTAACGGTGCCATGGTTCAACGAATTGGCCGCCCGGAGGCTCATTCGGCCTTGAGCATCCGGATCTCCCGCTGTGGGAAGGGGATCTGAATGCCTATAGTTCGGAACTCTTCCACAATGCTCTGATACAGTTCAGCTTGGGCTGGCACATACTCCGGGATGGTTACCCACGGTTTGACGGATATGTTAATTGAGGAATCTCCCAAAAGGGCAATGCCAATAACCGGTGCCGGATCTTGTAATATGCGTGGGTTCGCCGCGACGATCTTTCGCACAGAAGCCTGGGCTTGGGTTAGATCGGTCGCATAGGCCACGCCAACCGTCAGGTCGAGTTGACGGATCTTCCCATAGTTATGCAAGATTTCGCCAATGATCTTCCGGTTGGGAATCACGACGATGGAACGATCCAGATGAAGTAGCTTGGTGGTAAAAAGGTCAATCGCTTGAACTTCGCCATGCTCTCCAAGGATATCGATAAATTCCCCAACACGAAACGGTTTGGTGAAGATGATACTCAGTCCCGCAAAGAGGTTGAGGAACACGCCTTGTAACGCCAACCCGATACCGACGCCGGCGACGCCGAGGCCGGCGATCAGGGGGAAAATCTGAATCCCGAATTGTTGAAGCACGACCAGCAGGGTGAACAGAAAAATAATGCCCTTGATTATTCGTACAAGGAGCACTCTGATAGGGACATCCATCTCAATTTTTGCTAAGGAGCGATGAGTGTACTGCCCAGCCGATCTGGCCAGGAAAGCCCCGATTGCCAGAATCAGGAATGCGCTCGCGGCTTGTAATCCGTACTGAATGACTAAATCCATGCTGATACCCGTTCCAAACATGTCTGGTCCTCCAGGTGAAGGTGATGGCCCAGTGTCTCCGCGGGATACCCTACCGGAAAAGTGACGGGATGACTACAGGGGAATCCATCAGGATGGTATTTTTGTAAAACACATGCATGGCCCAAGAATGTCCAGAGAAATGGGTTGCGCCAAAAATGGAGATTGCGCTAAGAATGGCCATAGTGAGAGATGTGGTACTAGGATGGTAAAAGAGGAGGAATGCAATGAACACGCATAGTCGGGTCATGCTGTCAATGGTTTTGGGGGTTATGGCCTTGTATAGTACTGCCTTGGCAGAGCCTGTTCTGCTTCAAGAGGGCTTAGGGAGACATCATTTTCCGATCTCCTCAAATGGAGCGATGGCCCAGCGATATTTTGATCAAGGACTCATCCTGTCCTTTGGCTTTAATCATGCCGAAGCAGCCAGGTCTTTCAAGGAAGCTCAAAGACGCGATCCGAACTGCGCCATGTGTTATTGGGGTGAGGCGTTGGTGCTCGGTCCGAATATCAATGCGCCGATGGATCCGTCGGTCGTTCCTCAGGCCTTCGCGGCGCTGGAGAAGGCTGTCGCGCTGAAAGACCAGGCCACCGAAAAAGAGGCCGCGCTCATTCAGGCGCTGGCGATGCGCTACCCCAAAGAGGCGATAACCGATCGTTCCCCACTCGACGTCGCCTATGCCGAGGCGATGCGGACTGTCGCACAGCAGTTTCCCGACGACCCGACCATTGGTGCTTTATTAGCTGAAGCGCTGATGGACCTGCATCCCTGGGATTTTTGGAGTAGGGGAGGAGAGCCTAAACCCTGGACACCGGAAATTGTGTCGAAGCTGGAGACCGTGTTAGACCAATCGGCCAGTCATCCGTTGGCCAATCATCTCTACATTCATATCATGGAAGCCTCACCGCATCCCGAGAAGGCTCTTCCCAGTGCCGAACGATTACCCGCCCTTGTCCCTGGCTCAGGACATCTCGTGCACATGCCCGCGCATATCTATATTCGTGTCGGGCGGTATCGGGATGCCGTGTTGGCGAATCAACATGCGGTCAAAGTCGATGAGCACTATCTGAACCATGCTCACGAGGAAAGTCTGTATACAGCGGCCTATGTTCCGCACAATTCACATTTCTTATGGGCGGCGGCGATTAAACTCGGGCGGCAGCAACTGGCGATGCAGGCGGCTCTCGATACGGCGGCGTCTGTCAAGCCTGAGATGATGCGCGCTCCTGGCATCGGGGGCACCATGCAGCATTTTTGGTCTATTCCCCTCTATACCAAAGTCGCCTTTGGGCAATGGTCGAACATTCTCGCTGAGCCCGCGCCTCCGGTGGATTTACTATATCCTACGGCTATCTGGCATTATGCCCGTGGATTAGCATTGGTGCGTCAAAGGAAATTGGAAGCTGCCCAACAGGAATCCATAAAACTCACGGAGATTTCCCGTGACCCTGCAGTCGCCAAGCTGACTGTTTTTGATCTGAATAATATCGTCGATATCCTGGCCATTGCGGAAGCGGTTTTGTCAGGAGAAATAGCGGCAGGTCATGGAAATTACGAGGAGGCCGTGCGTCAGTTGCGGCGCGCAGTCGGACTTGAAGATGGATTGAATTATACCGAACCGAAGGATTGGTATCTTCCGTCCCGCCAGGTGTTGGGTGCGGTGTTCCTGGAGGCTGGAAAAGCTGTCGAAGCAGAGCGCACTTTTCGAGAAGATCTCCGGGATCATCCTCAAAACGGGTGGGCGCTTTTCGGATTGGAACAGAGTTTACGCGCCCAGGGAAAAACCGATGAGGCTGACAGCGCCCTTCAGTCGTTTCGCCAGGTCTGGAGCGATGCGGATGTGACCTTGACGGCTGCCCGGTTTTAAGCCCGTTAGTTTGGGAGCAGTGGTTAGCATCGTCTGGCCTGTGTCGCCTTTTCCGAGTTTCAGTTATGTATGTTTTTTAGGTTTAGAACCCTCCCCTGATTTTGGTTATGCGGAAGAGGGCCGGTATCCTGCATTGGCTGTGTGAGCCGGCGGGTGGTTTTTTCGAACCGGAATCCGGCTTAAAAAAAGATTCTTCATTGGGAAACTTGTGTTTTCCTTCTTGCATCATGGAGCATAGGCAAGAAAGGCTTCAGTCTCCATGTCTCCACTGCTTTCTGTGGCATCTTGGAAGTTTTCTTCCTTGTCCCCCTCCGTTTATTTAAGTTTCATCTGTCACAATCCGACAACAGTTCAATAAGATCATTCGTAGCGGTAGCGGGGCATCAAGCGCCGTGAGTTGTTGCTCCCTTGCAGGCTGTCGAAAGGGATTTTTACATCGCTACATAACCTGGTCCACGGAGTATACCTTGAGTCGACGATCTATCGGCATTCCTTGTACGACTGTTCAAAAATCCACCCAGGGAGGTGGTCTGTCCCGGCTCCAGGAAATTGCGGACCGACGATCAATTCCCGGGGTGTTGCTCTTCTCGGGATCCGGAGACGTTCTGTTTATGAATGCCGAAGCAGAGACGTTAAGCCGCCAAATCATGGGAGACGCGTATGATGCCGAGGCGCGAGGTGTGTGGCCCGCCGATGTCTTGGAGTTATGTGGATCCCTTCGGACACTTTTAGACAGTCCCGAGAACCAGTTGGTCGAGGGCCAGCATGAGTTGCGACGAGTGACAGGTGATGTGAAATCGCCCGTATTACTGAGGGGTTTTCCATTAGCGGCCCATACAGAAAAAGATGAAGCCTGTATGCTCATCATTATGGAGAAAATCGGACGTGAACGGCGGGTGGTGTCTAACCAGGCCAAGGAGCAGTATCGTTTGACCAGTCGGGAAGTAGAAATTGTGAAATATATCAGTGAGGGATGGACCAATAAGGAAATTGCTCGACATCTGGATATTAGTGAACATACGGTAAAAGAACATGTTCGCCATCTTCTCAAGAAAACGAAAACAACTACTCGAACGGGCATTCTTGCCCAAATCTTTCAGGATACCTAACGCATCCAGGCGTCCGCCCGACTGCCCCTTCTCTCATTTTTTCCTTCGATCTTGCCATCTGAAAAAATCCGTTTGCCTGTTAATCTGCAGTGCCTGCCTGTTTTTTCCTGTTGGCTCCTTGTGTCTGCTTAGAAGGATGGATCTGCCAGACGAGATTTCTTTTGAGGAAACTCTTGATTGTGACTGTCAGGCTAAGGATAATCCTCTGGTTCGCGTTTGGGGTCTCTTCAAATTTCCAGAGGTTGCCCATTTCTCCCTCTCCCCTCACTGTGCTCGATAAGCTCAAACTCGATGAGCCAGGGTTGGTTCGGGCTCTTCAAGTTGGTGATGAGCAGGTGTTCGCCACTGTGATGGATTGGTATTCCGGTTCGTTATTGCGGTTAGCCATGTCCTATGTCCCAAGCCGGGCTGTAGCCGAAGAAGTCGTGCAGGAAACCTGGATGGGGGTATTTGAAGGCATTCATCGGTTTGAGAGCCGGTCATCCTTTAAAACCTGGCTTTTCCGGATTTTGACGAATCGGGCCAAAACACGAGGAATACGAGAGAGTCGCTATGAGCCGTCTGGGCTGAGCACTTTTTCTCCGGATGCCGATGAGGGACCTTCCTTGGAAGATTCGTTTTTCGTGGCAGAAGGTTCCAGAATGGGTCATTGGAAAGTTCCACCTTACGACTGGGCTCCGGATACACCGGAACGGGTATTACTGTCAAAGGAATGCCGAGCCGCTATTGAAACCGCGATTGAAAACTTGCCGGCCACGCAGCGGCAGGTGATGACCTTGCGCGATATTGAGGGTGTTAGCTCTGAAGAAGTCTGTAACATCCTTGAGATCAGTGAGACCAATCAACGGGTGCTGTTGCACCGGGCGCGCACCAGGGTGCGCCGAGAGCTTAATCCCTATGTTCAGGGAAAGAACACCTAAGGACAATGGATACAAATCTGAAACACAAACTTATGCGGTATATGGTGGGAAATTTTTCCTGCCAGGAAATCTCCCAACTCATCACCGATTACCTGGATGGGTCGCTGACTCTTATGGAGCGAATTCGATTTCAAATGCATTTGGGCCTGTGTGTTGACTGCCGTAATTATTTACGTCAGATGAAATACACCATTGCGACTCTACGCCAATTGCCTCCTGAGCCCGTCCCCCAACATGTGAAAGAGGAGCTTCTTGAGCGGTTTCGAGCCTGGAAACAGCGTTCCCCTCAGTCTTCCGTCAACTCTGAAACCGATTAATTCATCGCAGTGATGACCGGTGGCGCCCTTCTCCCTTTCCACCCGATGTGGTAAACAGGACTTCAAGTTTTCTGACTGTACTCGTTCACACGAACCCATCAGTCTTGATTAGCCTAAAGGAGTGAACCATGGCCTTGAAAGATTCGACGATGCTCCCGCTGGGGACCCCCTTGCCTCACTTTGAACTACCGGATGTTCGGACAGGTCATATGGTGTCCCATGAAAGTTTTGTCGGGAAACACGCCATTCTGGTGATGTGTATTTGTCGACATTGCCCTTATGTCGTTCATGTGCAAGAGGAATTAGCCAAACTCGGTCGAGATTATCAAATGAAAAATGTTGGCATTGTGGCGATCAGTAGTAATGATGTGAAACGTTACCCTCAGGATTCCTCCGCAAGACTGAAGGAAATGGCGGAGGAATTGGATTTTCGTTTTCCCTATTGTTATGACGAATCTCAGGAGGTAGCGAAGGCTTTGACTGCGGCTTGTACACCGGATTTTTTTGTGTTTAATGAAGAAGGCAAACTGGCGTATCGGGGACAATTAGATGATAGCCGGCCGGGAAATGGGAAGCCCGTGACCGGGCGGGATTTACGAATGGCCCTGGAGGCCGTTCTGGATAAGAAACCTGTTTCCGTGGAGCAAAAGCCTAGTGCGGGCTGCAGTATTAAATGGAAGACCGGGAATGAGCCGGATTATTGATACCCAATGTGTGAGGAGGGAACGTTGATACGTGAGAAGTAGAGTGCAACGATTTCCTTATGTGGGTTGAATCGAGAATTTTTCTCTCCTGATGCCTTCTTTTCACTCTTTTCCTCTCATTCCTTTCCGGATTTTTTAAACACAATATCCCCGTAATAGGCGACGGCCGACTCTTTGGTGTTATCCGTGTCGGTCATGATGGCGACTCCTGAGATGTTTGGGGGATCTTCTCCGAATGCTTTCTTGTAATCTTCATAGATATTACGTTCCTCGGTTACCCATTGATTCAATTTGGCACTTCCGCTTTCCGTGACGAACATGTAGACCCGGTCCGTATAAGGATTGGGAACCATCGTGCCAATGGGGCTTTTGCTTTCCCAAATATAATTGATGGCACCAATGGGGGGATATTGGCCATAAATCAATTTGATGGTTTCAAATTTCGCCTTTTCAAAAAATCCGACCTGACTGCTGTCATACTGGAAGGTAATGTAGAGGCGTGCCGGATAGTCATCTCCTGATTTTTGAGCGACATCCCCTTTCTGCAGAATATTTTCGACTTTCCATCGCCACGCAATCACCGGATATTCCTTTGGGTCGATCGAGATCTCCCGTGTCAGGCCGGAGGATGATTGACGACTGACGGCCTTGACCACCACCTGCTGTTCGTCTTTGACCAGATCATATAGGGTTTGTTCGGGAATGTTGTCAAAGGTCAGCGGCTTCCACCCTTGAGGAAACGGTTCTCCCGGATTCGCAATAGAGAAGTTGCCGACGACGAGGTGATCGGGGTTTGCCGCGATGACCGCGTTCGAATGGGGCAGGCTCAAGAGTCCGAAGACGAGTGTGAGGACACAGAAGAAAGCGGGGCGGGGTGTGAGAGGTGTCATGTCTGATTGCCGATTCAGCCTGAGTAGTGTTTGAATCATTTGTTGACCGACTCCGTTTGCCCTGAGCAGGTCAAAGGGCCACAACATACGAGCCTTAGGTGATTGATGGAACATGACATTACCGGGTCCACGCAAAGAGTTTGCGGAGGAACTGTTTCTTTCCTTCCGTCAGCGTGGTTTTTCGCCAGGCATTCGCCGACTTTTTGACGACTTCCGCTTGGGTTGGGTAGGGGTGAATGGTGCCGGCGATGGTGTTGAGTCCCAGGCCTCCCTTCATGGCCAGAGTGTATTCACTAATCATATCGCCCGCATGGGCGGCTACGATGGTGGCTCCGACTATTTTATCGGTCCCTTTTTTTACATGCACTCTGGCAAAGCCTTGGTCTTCTCCATCGAGAATTGCCCGATCGACTTCATTGAGAGGAAAGGTGAAGGTGTCGATCGGGATGTTCTTGTCCTTCGCATCCTTTTCATATAGACCGACATGGGCAATTTCCGGTTGGGTATAGGTCGCCCAGGGAATTACCAGGTGTTCCGTGCTGCCGTATCCGAGGCCGAACGGGTGAGGAAATAAAGCGTTCTGAATGACGATCTGTGCTTGCGCATCGGCCGTATGGGTGAACTTGAACGGAGAGCAGATATCTCCTGCCGCAAAAATCTTAGGGTTGCTGGTTTGAAGCCGGTGGTTGACCTTGACTCCGGTTTTGTCGAATTCGACCCCAACGGCCTCCAGTTCCAATCCCTCAATGTTGGGACTGCGGCCGACTCCAACCAGGATTGCGTCAACCGGGATGTCATACTGTGTGCCATGCGAATGAACTACGAGGTGCTTGGCGCCTTTGGCAGAGTGAATATTCAGGTCCTTGCCGCAACAAAGCAGTTGTACGCCGTCCCGCAACATCGATTGTTCCACGATGTCGGCGGCGTCGCGGTCTTCTTTGGGAAGAATCCCATGCATAGCTTCCACCAAAAATACCTGGCTGCCGAATCGGGCAAATGCTTGGGCCAACTCACAGCCAATGGGACCGGCGCCGATGACCCCTAGCCTCGGAGGAAGTTCCGTCAGAGAAAAAATGGTTTCGTTGGTAAAATATTCGGTGTCTGCCAAACCTGGAATCGATGAGGCGGTAGCGCGGGCTCCTGTGCAGATGACCGCTTTGGCAAATTGTAGTGTCGTTCCATCCACATCGATGGTGCTTGAGCTGGTGAACCTGCCGTTCCCGATAAAGACATCCACTCCAAGTTTGGTATAGCGATGAGCTGAGTCGACATGACTGATCCGGGCCCTGAGTTTTCGCATGCGGGCCATGGCTACACCGAAATCCTGCTTCACCTCACCGGAGATATGCACCCCGAATTGCCCGGCTTCTCTGACGGCGTGCCAGGCTTTAGCCGCCCGTATGACGCCTTTGGAGGGCACACATCCTACGTTCAAGCAGTCTCCGCCCATCAGGTGTCGTTCAATTAACGCCACCTTGGCTCCGAGGGCTGACGCAATTGCAGCGGTGACCAACCCAGCAGTACCAGCCCCGATGATGACGAGGTTATATCGTCCGGATGGCGTCGGATTGCGCCATTGAGGGGGGTGCACATTGTTGACCAACTCCTGGTTATAGTGGTCATGGGGAAGGACTAACCCGCTATGGGCTGGTGATTGTGGGGTGTTCATCTGAGGCCTCTAGTTTAGGAAAGGGTTCAGTCATTTACGATTGATGATTCCGCTTTAAGTCTTCTTCCATTTCTGATAGGCCACCGGCATGAGGGCTAACAAGCCCAGGAGCGTAAAGGCGAGTAAGACCGGTGGGCTGGCAATTTCGCTCAAGGAATTGATTGTGCCCAATTGGCGGCCCGCAAAGGCAAAAACAAAACTGCCGGGAATAATGCCAATCGACGTCGCCAGCACATAGGTGCCGAGGTTGACACGGGTGAGGCCGGAGACCAAGTTCACGAGAAAAAATGGAAAGGCCGGAATAAGTCGAAGCGTCATGAGATAACTAAACGCATTATTGGCAAATCCTTCTTGGATGGTCCCGAGCCGGTCGCCAAATTTGCGCTCCACCCAATCGTGGAGCAGATAGCGGGCGGCCAGAAAGGCGAGCGTGGCTCCGGCGGTGGCTCCGATATTGACGAATAGGGTTCCCATCAGGCTTCCAAATAAGAATCCCCCCGTCAACGTGAGAATCGCACCGCCGGGAAGTGAGAAGGCTGTTTGGAGAATATAGACGAGAATAAATACTGCGGCTGCGGTTTCATAATGTGAGGCGGTGTAGGCTAATAAGGTGTCTCGATTATCCTTTAATGACTCGAGCGAGAGATAGTGTCCAAGGTCAAAATAGAAAAAGGAACCGATGCCTGCCAACAGAATACACCCGATGAGTATCTTTCCCATCAATGAATTGGGTGAGTCGGCTGGGGTGGTAGACGGATGGGACATGTGAGGCTCCATTATGTGGGTTTTCATGGCAATTCTCTAGTCATAGTTTCGGCAATGTTTACCATGTCTCGCCAATATTCTAGTTGGTCAGGGATAGAGATTTTTGATTCAATGGGCGATTGTCTCGTGGCGTATTTGGCGATATTGAGTTGTAGTCCTGATTTGGTGATATTTGTTACGAGGAAATTTCGAGAGGCAAAGGCAGCAGTTCCCTTCTGGTTTGGCGACCGTGCGATTGATCCCCGACACAGGGGGAGATCTTGAATGTGCTATGCCATCTTACATGGGCGACAATTTCCCAATAAGCTCCTCAGCAGGATAGGTGAGAATTTCAGCGAGAGTGGGATGGTAATGGGGTATGCGGAGAAGATCGTGGACTGTGCCACGAAAATACATGATGGCAATCAGTTCATGGA
>JBATLR010000217.1:0-9856 GCA_049289415.1 Nitrospirales bacterium | reverse complement strand
CTTGGAGTACCATGAATCAGATCCGGCAGGTTATGGGAGATCAACCATCGGAAGAGGGGGCTATCGATCCGAAGGATGTGAGCTTGGCCAGTTATGTGGAAAAAAAATTGGGGGATTTTGTTCGAGCGATGAATGTCGGCTCAGGGAAAAACCTCTATCCCACCTTAATGAGAGCGGTTGAACGGCCCTTGATTGAACTGGCCTTACGGGAAACGCATGGCAATCAGATAAAAGCGGCTCGGCTTCTTGGCCTCAATCGCAATACTCTCAGGAAAAAGATTACAGAATTTCAAATCTCCGTCAATCAGTTAAAGCAATCTACTGCCGGAAAACGCAAAAAGACGGAATCGGATTCTGTTTGATAGTCTTTCCATTTCCCCTTGAAAAATAACCATTTCTTGACAAGACCGGCAAGGCAGTCTAGCATATGGCCGGTAAGATATAGGCGCGTAGCTCAGGGGGAGAGCGCTACCTTGACACGGTAGAGGTCGGCGGTTCAATACCGCCCGCGCCTACCATTATCTTTCTCCAAAAAAGCCTGACAGGTACCCAGCTTCCTTAATTGAGGGGAATGGTGCCTTTTCTTGCGTTCATCACGGAATGTAGATCCTTTTTTTTTATTAGGTGTTTTTTCTTTAATGGAATCTATTCAGGTATCACTGCAAGGCGAAAGTAGCCAGGCTCTTCCCAAAGGAATCTCGGCGAAGGCGGCACTAGAGAAGCTGAAGGGAGCCGTGCCACCTGAGGTGTTTGCCGTGAAGGCCAATGGCGTGGAAATAGACCTCCTGGCTTCCCTGGAGACCGATTCAACCTTGCAGCCGTTGATGTTTGATTCCCCAGAAGGCAAAGAAATTTATCGGCACAGTAGTACGCATATTATGGCCCAAGCGGTGAAGGAGTGTTTTCCTTCTGCACAATTAACGATTGGTCCGGCCATCGAAGAGGGCTTCTTTTATGACTTTGCCTTTGAGCGTTCGTTCACGCCGGAAGATTTAGAAAAAATCGAAGCCCGAGCTTTGGAAATCATCAAACGGAATCTTTCGGTTTCAAGACGTGAGTTCTCCAAGGAAGAGGCAATAAAATTTTTTAAAAATCGTGGTGAATTCTATAAGGTAGAGCTTATTCAAGGGTTTCCTGATGGAGAACTGGTATCTGCTTATACTCAAGGGGACTTCGTCGATCTCTGTCGTGGCCCCCATCTCCCGGCCACGGGCTATGTCAAGGCCTTCAAAATTCTGAATAGTGCGGGAGCCTATTGGCGAGGGGATGAACGAAATCCCATGTTGCAGCGGCTTTATGGCACGTCCTTCCCCTCAAAAGAAGCCTTGCAGGCTCATTTGGATAATTTAGAGGAGATCAAACGCCGTGACCATAGAAAGCTGGGAAAAGACCTGGATTTATTTAGTATTCAGGACGAAACCGGACCCGGTCTTATTTTATGGCACCCCAAAGGGGCACAAATCCGTCTGCTGATTGAAAATTTTTGGCGGGAACAACATTTAGCCAATCACTATGAGTTGGTCTATTCGCCGCATGTTGCTCGGTTGGATTTATGGAAAACCAGCGGGCATGTGGACTTCTACAAAGAAAATATGTTCGCCTCCATGCCTGTCGAGTCCAGTGAATATCAATTAAAGCCCATGAATTGCCCGTTTCATATCATGGTGTATAAATCACATTTGCGCAGTTATCGTGATCTGCCTATCCGGTACGGGGAATTGGGAACGGTCTACCGGTACGAACGTTCCGGAGTCCTCCATGGCCTGATGCGGGTTCGGGGATTTACCCAGGATGATGCTCATTTATTCTGCCGCCCTGACCAGTTGGGTGAAGAGGTCCAAAAGGTCCTGAAATTTATTACGAGTATGCTGGGGACTTTTGGATTTACGGAATTCAAGATGTTTCTCTCCACTCGGCCAGAAAAGGCTGTGGGGACGATCGATCAATGGGATCAAGCGACGCTGGCGCTGGAAACTGCGCTGAAAAGCGGCGGCTATACATATCAGGAAGATCCGGGGGAAGGGGTCTTTTATGGGCCTAAAATCGATGTCAAAATTCAGGATGCCTTAGGCCGATCCTGGCAATGCTCAACGGTTCAGATCGATTTCAATAATCCCGAGAGGTTTGGCCTGACCTACGTGGGTGATGATGGTAAAACTCATCAACCCATCATGATTCACCGGGCTTTATTAGGATCGATTGAACGATTTTTCGGGATTCTCCTTGAGCATTTTGGGGGTGCCTTTCCGGCCTGGTTGGCCCCTGTTCAGGTTACGGTCCTCCCAATTTCAGAAAAACATCAAGGGTATGCTCAAGAGGTTGAAAAAAATCTTCGTCAGGAAGGCTGTCGCGTCGTCTTAGACTTGCGAAATGAAAAGATTGGCCTTAAAATCCGTGAGGCTGAAAAGGCAAAGATACCTTTCATGATTGTCGTGGGGGATCGGGAAGCTGAAGCAAAGATGGTTGCGGTACGACAAAGGAACGGGAAAAATTTGGGAACGATGCCTATTATTGATTTGGTGAAGCTAATTCGGGAAGACATGCCCGAGGCTGTTAGGAAGGGTTCTTTACTTTTCGAATGACTCGTCCGGTGACTCCCAAACAACGTATTAATCATTTCATCAAAAATCCTGAAGTCCGGGTTATTGGTGCTGAAGGTGAACAGCTTGGAATCCTGAAGACATCGGAGGCGATTCGACAGGCGAGGGAAATTGGATATGATTTGGTGGAAGTGGCTCCTACCGCGGACCCTCCGGTCTGCCGTATTATGGATTATGGGAAATTTAAGTATGAACAGAGCAAAAAAGAACATCGCATGCGACTTAACCAGAAATCCACCCAGGTTAAGGAAGTTAAATTTCGGCCTCGGACAGACAAGCACGATATGGAGACGAAAGTCCGGCAAATACGGGACTTCCTGGAAGAAGGGAATAAGACCAAAGTTACGGTTATGTTCCGCGGTCGAGAAATGGCCAATCAAGAGCTTGGGTTCAAAGCGATTCAGAAGGTTATTGAGGAGTTAAAGGGCGCAGGAAATATTGAAAGTCCTCCTAGAATGGAGGGCCGGAATCTTTACATGGTGGTCGCGCCAAAATAATTGGCTAAGGTGAGGAAAAGCCGGCAATTTGCCGGTCGTTGAAAAAGGAAAATAAGAAATGGCAAAAATGAAATTAAAAAATCACTCAGGAGCCAGTAAGCGATTTAAACGAACCGGCTCTGGCAAGTGGATGCGGCGGAAGGCCGGAATGCGTCATATTCTCACTTCCAAGGCACCCGGAGTAAAATCCAGACTAAGCGGTGCAGCAGAGGTCAGAAAAGAAGACCGAACTTCACTGTCTCGATTACTCCCCTATAAGTAACATTTCATAAATTAAGGAGAACGTGTCATGCCAAGGGTAAAAGGTGGGCCACAAACGCGACAGCGCCGGAAAAAGCGGCTCAAACTGGCGAGTGGCCAATATGGAGGAAAAAGTAAGCTTTTCCGGACTGCCACCGAATCAGTTGATAAGGGGCAGGCTTATGCGTACACCGGACGAAAACAGAGGAAACGTAATTTCCGGCAGCTCTGGGTCACCAGGATCAGCGCAGCTGTTCGCGCGCAAGGAGTCACCTATAGTCAGTTCATGAATGCGCTGAAGAAAGCCAATGTGTTATTAAATCGAAAAATGCTTTCCGAAATGGCGATTCACGATCCTCAAGGCTTTTCTCACCTTGTGACCCTCACCAAGGGAGACGGACAACCCGTCGCCGTCTAGGCTTCCGGCTTTCTGATCTCGAATTCAAACCCGGAGGTTGGCATATCGATTTGCCAGGCTTCGAGCACTTCCGGGTGAAACTCTCCGATATATCCTACCGCATACCCCTCACAACGGATACGGCCAACTCGTCCCTCTAAAAATGAGGGATGAGTGACTGGCTCCAGTTCGTAGGGCCACGCCATGTAATACATCAATAAATCCAGGTAGCTATGAATTTCTGAAAAATTCGCTCCCGAATTGGCGCTAATGGCGGCAATGGACAGGGTCGTACGAGAACCCACATTGGCCTCCAAATCCAGTTGAGCCGTTTCTCCCACCTCAAAAAGTAGATGGGGATAAAACGCGCGAGGTGATAGGGCTTCCACCCGAAGCAGGCACGGTAAAATGGAAGGTCTCAGACAGGCATAGGTTTGGGACATGACGTTGTCCACTTCTACCAGTCGCGCATATTCGGTGTCAGAAATCCGCATTCTGTCCACCAATTCCTGATGGGAAGCCATGATATTTGAAAAAATTTCCTGAAATCCAAATCCGACCAGAAGATCACGAATGCGATCGCTGGTTTGTTCTTCCAAGGAGAGACTTCCAACGGTGAAGGTTTGTGGCATGATGGGAGAAAACGATTCATAGCCTCGGGTAATGGCCACATCTTCCGCGACATCCATCACATGCATGAAATCGTTTCGAAAAGCGGGTAAGGTGACGGATACGGCCTGCCTGGTCGCTTTTACCTGGTATCCATAAGAGGCAAGGGCCTCCTGAATAGCCTCCGAACCGAGTGGCATTCCCAAGGCCTGTTCAATTGCCTCCATGGAAATCCGTTGCGATTGATTCATGCTCAGCGGGGTTTTAACGGTAGCGCCGAATTCCGTTTTGTAGGGATAGTTAATGTCCAGTGATTCGATGGTGGCTCCACGATCGGCTAAATTGCAGGCAAAAATGTTCAAGGCCAAGACAACCATACTCAAATCGGTTCCGGTGACTTCCACGAGTAAGTCCGTGTCTCCTAACTGCACTTCACCAAGCTCCCGACTGTTGATAATGGGAGGAAAGGACAACACCTGTCCATCTGAATCCCAAAGAAGCGGCAACCGTTCGCATCCAGCGAGAATTGATCCATATTCCAGACCCTTGGGGTGGACGGTGAGGATTTCCTGGGGGGTCATTTTTTCCTCAAATCCCAATGGCGTAAATCGAATCTCATCCGGTTTCACGAGGCCATACGTGACGGGAAAGGCGATGGCGGAGGCACGATAGAGGCCAATGGACACGGTTTCACGTTTTCGTCCAAAGGCGTCGGCTAATTTCTCCTGAGTTTGAATGCACTGGTCGAGGCCATCCGGAGTCATGGCATATCCCAACGAGACGCAACCCGCGACATACGGTCGAACGGCTTCCATGCCCTGGGCCACTTGAATCCGCCGTTTCGCGCCCCTCTTTTCCGAAAAAAAGGAATAAGGGGGCATCCCTTTATTCAGCACCGATCGAATTTGTCTGGCAATCCCTTCCACACACCATAAATCAGGCCGATTGGTATCTTGAAGTTCCACGCGCATTTCACCAGTCTCCTGTGAGACGTCTTTTACCTCCCCTTTCACATAGGGCATCCATTGTTCAATGTCAGACATGGAGGCATCACGACCGACAAGTCGACAGAAATCTTTTTGGAAAATGGAAATGGTTGGCATGGGGCGTAACTAAAAATGACGGCGCATGTTGCGAACCGCTTCTAGATCGGAAGTGAATAAATCGCGAATATCTTGTATCCCAAGGGCGATCATGGCCATTCGATCCAACCCGAGTCCCCATGCAATAACCGGAACCGTCACCCCTAAAGGTATGGTGACTTCAGAGCGGAAAAGGCCGGCCCCCCCAAGTTCCATCCAGCCAAGTTTGGGATGACGGACATGCAATTCCACCGAGGGTTCGGTAAACGGGAAATAAGCCGGGAAAAATCGAATCTCTTTGGCTTGTGCCATTTCCGTGGCGAACAATTGCAGGAGTCCCAAGAGTGTTCGAAAGTTGATATCAGAGCCAAGCACAATCCCTTCCACCTGAAAAAAGTCCGTGGCATGCGTGGCATCGACATTGTCATAACGAAAACACCGGGCAATAGAAAAAAATTTCCCGGGAACCGGGGGATTTTGAGCCAATGTCCGAGCGGAAACGGCGGTGCCTTGGCTGCGGAGGACTAAGCGCTTCGCCCGCTCAGGGTCATACTCGTATTTCCACCCTTTCGATCCGCTCGTTCCCCCATCCCGGTGGACTTGGCCTACCTGGCTGAGAAATGGCTCTTGAATTTTCTTAGCCATCTTGGGATTCTTAACAAAATACACATCATGGATGGCACGAGCAGGATGAAATTGAGGCATGAAAAGTGCGTCCATATCCCAAAATTCCGTCTCAATGAGTTCGCCACGCATTTCCTGAAACCCCATGCTCGTGAGCTTGTACTTCACGGTATCCAGAAATTCCCGATAGGAATGCCGTCTGCCGACCGCCAGGCGAGGAGGACGAAGGTTGATGGAGTATTTGCGAAAGGATACCTGACGCCAGGATCCGTCTTTTAAGAGTTCCGGGGTTAATTGAGAAATTTCTTGGGCGGCCCCTTCCCGTAAATGAGGCAGAAGATTCCGGCCCTCATCTGTAAGGACGTAGGTCCGTTCGGTATGATCATCGATGCGAAAGGGTTCTTGCGTATTGCCGCGTTTGACGGCGTATTGGCGAAGCAATGCCTGGTGATCGGATGCAAACGAATCCAGGGGTCGTGCACCTTCCTGAACCTGATTAAGCAGGCTTCGCAAGTCCCTCATGGTGTCACTATCCTTGCTGGTTATTTCCAGCACTCCCCCTGCACCCATCTGAAGGACGCCTTCTTTCTTGAGAATCCCGATTGACCGGCTTAGCTCGGAGGGTTGGAATTGCCCCGTGCCTTGAAGGTCCTTCACAGTAGGTGATGAGCCTTCATGAGCGGCACTCTTCACCGTCTGAAGAATCCACTCAAGTGGAGAAGAGTCCGGCTGGTGGTATTGGGCACCGACAGTGGTGAGGGAGACATACGTCGTTGTTGTTTCGGACGAAAGGCTCACCAGTTGTTTCGTAAGTAGCCACCCGACCGCCATACTGACTTGTGAGGGGGCTAGCTCCGTATGGTTGGCAAGTTGAAGGTCTGAAAGTGGCTGAGGGTATTTCCCCAGTTCACGGAGGACCTGAATTTCGAGAGGATGAAGGCTGTCGGTATTATTTGGGGAATTCATGGGCCCGATTAGACAATCACGGTCTGAGCCGCAGTTCGCATCTGCCGAATGGTTTCAGGAATATTCTTGCTACCAAAAATGGCGGAACCGGCAACCAGAACATTCGCACCGGCCTGTATCACCGAAGCCACGTTGGTCAGGTTGACTCCTCCATCCACTTCCAAATGTGCCGAACTGCGCGAATTATTCATCATGGTCCGGATCCGTCGGATCTTATCCAGGCTGGATGAGATAAATTGTTGGCCTCCAAAGCCGGGATTCACAGACATCACCAGGACTAAATCCACGTCACCAAGAATTTCCTCAAGGCTAGTAACGGACGTCGCCGGATTCAAGGACACTCCGGCTTTGACTTGTCGTTCCTTTATAGACTGCACCGTGCGGTGTAAATGTGGGCAGGCTTCGACATGCACGGTTAACAGGTCGGCTCCGGCATCGACGAATTCAGGGATAAAATCATCCGGGTTTGTCATCATCAGATGAACATCTAATGGTAAGGAGGTCACCTTGCGAAGCGCTTCAACCATGGGCGGACCAACCGTCAAATTGGGAACAAAATGGCCATCCATCACATCCACATGGATCCAATCCGCTCCGGCTGCTTCCACCATCTGGACGGCTTCCGCGAGCCGGGCAAAGTCAGCAGAAAGGATTGAAGGAGAGATTAAAGGTGTGACTGGCATTGTTATTCAGATTTTTTCAACCGGCACGCAAAAAATCCGTCCATGTTCAACGTCTGAAAGGCCGTACACAAATGCCCCAGGGCAGTAATAAGTGATTGCCCGGCAGCGGGCACCCAAGGTGTGACGGATTCCTGATAAAATTCAGGATGTTCCTGACAAAATCCGGAGATAATCTCTGTGGTCTCCTCCGGTTCGACTGAGCAGGCACTATAGACCAAGATTCCCCCTGGTCTCAAGAGGTCACAGACCCGATCCAGAATCTCACGTTGAAGAGCCTTGGCGTGTTGGATGGTCGATAACGATTTTATTAATTTTCCTTCCGGGTGTCGGCGAAGAATACCCAGAGCAGAACAGGGCGCATCAAGCAGAATGCGGTCAAACGGTTGGGCCAGCATGGCAGGAACCGTGAGGCGGGTCGTTGAGACATGGTTTGTCCTGTCGTGTCCGGATGTTGCAGTCAGATCATGGTGAACAGCCTGAACAATGGAGATTCCCAGCCTGGCACAATTTGAAACGAGCCGATCTAACCGTCCCTGATGACGATCAAGTGCCACGATGGTCCCTTGGTTTTTCATCAATTGAGCCAGGTGTGTGGTTTTTCCTCCGGGAGCCGCACAGGCATCAAGAACCCGTTCGCCGGGCTGAGGGTCAAGGAGCAAGGGAATGAGTTGGGCGGCTTCGTCCTCCACGTAACACCAGCCGTCTTGCAAGGCGGACAGTTCTCCGGGACTGCCACATTTATTCAAAATCAAACCGACCGGGCTCACGGTGGTTTCCTGTGCAAGTATTTCTTCCGATTGGAGGCGGGCAAGCAATTGGGAACGGGAACACTGAAGAGTATTCGTTCGAATCGTTAACGGCGGAATGCCAATAGACTGTTGGCAAAGGCGTTCCGCTTGTGTGAATCCGAAGAATTGCAGCCAGCGTTCAACCAACCAGGGTGGACAGGCATATCGAATGGAGAGGGCCTTGGTGGTATCGACTGCCGGATCGGGCATGGGGGGAACAGGCTGCCGAAGCAGATTGCGCAACACGGCGTTCACGAAACCGGACCAATTGTGGCCGGGTTGTTTCCGGATGAGCTGAACGGCTTCATTCACCGCGGCGGAAGCCGGAATACGATCGAGATAGAGCAATTGATAGGCAGCAACCCGTAGCGTCGTGGCGACCGTCAGCGGCAGGCGGACCATGGGCTTGCGGGAGACCTGATCTAATCGCCAATCCAGGGTGAGGTAATGCCGCAATACCCCATAGACCAACTCAAACGCCAGGTGCCGATCGCGTTCGGCGACCACGAGGTCTTTCGTGATGTGATCGAACACGTCATCGCTGAAAGCCCGGGTGTGTTCAATCGTCTGCAAGGCAGCGGCAGCGATTTTTCTAGCACTCCAGGAGCGACCAGTCGAAGATGCCGGTGGTTTGGCGGAGGATGTCGATTGTCGCGTTCCCATCTTTACGCCTTGGGTATTATGTGGAGCGAGTGGACAACCTGGCGGCCATTTCAATGGCCTCAACAAGGCTCGTGGGATCAGCCTTGCCTTGCCCGGCAATGTCATAGGCGGTTCCATGGTCAACAGACGTGCGAATGATCGGCAGTCCCACCGTGATGTTCACGCAATGGCCGAAGGCCACTGTTTTGAGCGGAATCAATCCCTGGTCATGATACAAGGCGACAATGCCATCAAATGATCCTCGTACCGCCTTGCCGAACAAGGTATCGGCAGGATGAGGACCTGTGCAGGCAATGCCCTGTTTTTTGGCTTGCCGAATGGCGGGTTGAATAATACGGCCTTCCTCGTCGCCAAACAGGCCATTCTCGCCGGCATGGGGGTTGAGGCCCGCCACGCCGATGCGCGGTTTTTGAATGTGGAACAAGCGGGTGAGTCCCTGATGAGCCAATCGAATGGCCCGGAGATTTGTGGTAGAGGTCAAGATGTTCGGGACATCACGGAGAGCCAGGTGGGTGGTCGCAAATAATATTTTCAAGGGACCTCCGACTATCATCATCCCCGACTCTTGTGCTTTCGTCAGGTCCGCTAACATTTCGGTATGGCCAGGGTACGTGTGCCCTGCTAAATGAATCGCGTGTTTATTAATGGGGGCCGTGACGATGCCCTGCACGCAACCGGCCTGGGCTAACCGGACGGCTGTTTGAATG
>JBATLR010000216.1:0-4188 GCA_049289415.1 Nitrospirales bacterium | reverse complement strand
CTGTTTGATTTGCACAAGTCCCAGGTCTCGTTCGTAGACGTCCGCAATGACTTGCACGGTGCTTAAGTCCGCTACCGTAAAGAGCACTTGATTGGGATCCCCGCTGACCGATTGGCCCGGGGTCACGGCCCGATCCACGATGGTCCCGGAAAGGGGGCTTCGGATTTGATAGGTTGACGTAATCGTTTGGTCGGCTATGGGTTTATCGAGTTCCTCCTTGGAAACTTGAAGAGCCAGAAGCTTTTCCCGGGCTCTCCGGAATTCCGCTTTGGCTTTCACAAAATCGTTTTCGGCCTGTTTCAAATCTTTTTGAGGAAGTGCTTTGATCTCATACAAATCTTTGGCCAGACTGTACGACCGTTGGGCGTAGGATAAGTCAGAATGTTCTTTGATGAATTCCGAATACGCCGAAGCAATCTCTGGACTTTCAATGGCGACCAGGAGTTCTCCTGCTTTCACGAAATCTCCTAATTGTCCATGGATTTTTTGTACCCGACCGACCAGGGCTGAAGAGACTTTTGAATATCGATCCTCCCCATAGGACACTTTTCCTGCTAAGGACAAGACGGGGTGGGAGGGTCCAACGGTTACTAGGGCTGTGACGATTTGTGTTTCCGGTATTGAGAGGGAGTGGGTTCCCTTGTCGGTTGTCGTATGGGCGGGGTCCGTTGTCGCAGAGGTTTCTGATGGGCTTTCCTGGCTGCAGGCGATCCCGCTGAGAATCATCATGAACAGAACACACCGGCATAAACGAGGTCCGGTTGTCATAAAATATCCTGGCCGGCGGCTCGTTCTAAGAGGAATAGGTTTCGTTGGTAATCAAAGAGGGCTTCCAAATAGTTTTGAAGAATGGTCTGTGAGGTGCGGGCGGCATCGAGCAAATCTATCAGCGTGACTCCACCCTTTTGATAGGCTTTTTCGAGAATGGAAAAGGTGGTTTTG
Organism: Nitrospirales bacterium; assembly: GCA_049289415.1. GTDB lineage: Bacteria > Nitrospirota > Nitrospiria > Nitrospirales > UBA8639 > Nitrospira_E. The sequence continues at coordinate 3,246 of JBATLR010000216.1, read as the reverse complement.
GCATCGTCCAGCACTCCTGCCTGATACGCCTCCACCAGGCGTTGGGATTGAGTTAAATTCCGGTAGTTCACTTCAATCTCATTTTGTACTTCCAACGTCGTCTTGTGAAGATCGACTTGCGCGACTTGAATGGCAATTTCGGCCTGAGCAATGCCTCCCTGATTGCGGTCAAAGACGGGGAGTGGCACTTCCAGGTTGAGGCTATACAATTGTTGGTTGCTCCCGCCTTGTGGCCCCTGCATGGTGAAGGCGCCTCCCACAATGGGATCGGGAATCCGAAGCGATTTGGCTAATTTTAAATTGGCTTGTTGCTGGGAAAGGACGAACCGTCTGGCTTGAAGGTCCGGACGTTTGTCCAGCGCCTCCGTCCGGAGCCTAGCCATATCGGGGGTTACTCGTTTATAGAGGAGATCGGAGGTTAATACGAGATCCGTCGTGGGCGGGAAGGCCAGGAGTAGACGGAGGTCGCCGAGTGCCGTTTGGACCTCCTGCGTAAATTTGATGACCTGTGCTCCAAAGTCTACTGCCTGGAGGCGAAGACGAATGAGCTCCACTTCAGCAATGAAGCCTTTTTTAAAGCGTAATTCCCCAATTGTTAAGATTCGATGAAACCGTTCCTGATTATCTTTCGCGAGATCAAGTCGCCGGGACGCCAATTGGACCTGGTAATACGCGTCTTTCAGGGTGAGCGTCAGTTGGCGAATGGCATCCGTGAATGTCGCCTCGGAAGCCTGGATGCCATAGCCGGCGCTTTCCATCCGATAGCCCCGTTTCCCGGCAAGCAAAAACATCTGCTCGAGCTGTGGAGTAATATAGCGAGTGCCTGCAAAGGTTTGCTTTGAAGTAAATGCGGCCCCTCCAAACAGAGAAAAAGTCGGGTTGGGAAAAAGTTTGGCCGTGATGGCCAATCCTTTGGCATTATCGATGCCGTATTTCGTCATCAAGAGATCAAGATTTTTTTCCAGGAACAAGGATAAGGAATCGTTCAAGCTCAAGGTCACCGTGGTGGGAACTGCGGCTGGTGCCTGCTTTGAAGCTTTGATTGAATCCGGTTGTGCCCATGCCATTTCGAATTGAACCCCAACCATGACTACCGTAATGACCAGGGCGTGGATGAAGCGTATGAGCAACGTCATGTTGGTGGCTGGAATTGATAATCCCGGGACGCCTGGATCACCATGAAGGGGAGGAGTGTGGAGAACAAAAGCTACCCAATGGCAACCTTCCTTTTCCGTATATCGAGACCTGGGAACCGGAAGTAAAAGAAAAAATCCCAGGTTTCAAGGGAGTGTACCATATCGCCCTAGAACCCCTGAGAGCAAGATGATAATTTTACTACTGTTGGGAAATCTGCCGAAGATAAGCCGCACACGTTTCCCTCTCCTGTGCTATTTTTGGAAATAGCTTCGGTGAAGAAGATCCTTACATGGACTTCGTGAATTGCACGTTGCAAGAGGCATTCCATGGGTTAGTAACATTTGCACAGATGAGGAGGAAAGAAAACCTCTATAGGAAACAACCGGTTTATACAGTTTAACATTGAAATGAAGGGTTTCAGGCAGGCGCATGAAGGTGTGCTCCAGGGAAAGTCTGTACCGGGAAAGGACAGCCTGTCATCACTTTGTCGGGGTCGAGGAGGGGTAAGGTGGCTATGGGTAATCCGCCTTCATATCGTCTGGGATGGGAGACCCTGAAGCCGGAGAAGACGAAATTCAACCTCAAGAGTCTCACTCTATTGTTCTTTGAGGAAGGTAAAGAGACTTTTCTCATGTAAGCGGATTGGATCGTTTATGCGCATAATTTTCATTTAGCAATGGTGATACTGGGGACATTTCCGCGTGGGGCATCGGTGACGGTCATTTGAAACAGTTGGTAAAGCAGGCGAAATGCCTCCTGATTCCATGATCGGTTCTCCTCATCGGCGATGGAATAATAATGTCCCTCATGGGTGACGGACAGTTTGGCATTGGGGGGTGGAGAGAAAGTTTCGATAATGTCCATGACCCGGACCGGATTTTCTGCGACGATTCCTGTTCCTGGATCCGGATCCACATGATATTCGGGCTCACTCGCGATGGTTCGACCCAGAAAGTTGAGAATGCCGTGAAAACTCCGGAGCCGAAAGGCCCCTTGTATCGGGAATTCCCCTCCCGGATTGCCGGGTCGGATATCGATCAGGATATCGTTCGGCGGCCAACGATCTGCCTTGGCTTGTAGAGTCAATCGCTCTAAATTGGAGATGGTGCTGGGGTCGTAGTTCGTAATCACGGTGTGCCCGATCGACCGTTTTTGGATGGTATAGACTTCATTATCCGCATCAACAATGATGCGATAATTGTTTTCCAGGGTTTGAAAGTCGCCGGCAGAAAAGGAGGATAACGGCAGGACCCATTCCCGGTCATATACCAAGGGTTCTATATAGAGCTGATTGTTGTCCTGTAAACGGGAAAGATGAAGGACGATTTGTCGAAATTTGGGATATCCGATCTGATCCGCCGGTCGATTATAGTAAGCGGTTTCTTGGTTGTTCATGGTCGTACGGATTTCCCCGGCCATGAGCCGGAGGAGCAAATCAATATCGACCCCCTGTCTCAGCAGGAGCGTTAATTTTCCTTCCCGGAGAGGTGTCAGCAGGCGTTGTGTGAAATCTTCTCCTTCAATGGGACTAATGGTAAACGTGGGGTTCTCAGCGATGCTGCCCCCAAAGACGGGCGCCAATGCAAATCCGCCATCTAACCCAGCTAGCGGCGGGGTAGCCCCGGCCGAAAATTGATAATTGAAGGTGGCGGCAATGCTGGAAATGGCTGTGAAATGCACTGGTTGATGATGATGAGATCTGGCAATATTGAGGAGCAATTGTTCGACCAGGGATCTGGTAACCGAATGGTCATACGCAATGACCACATGTTCCAGAGCTTTCGGGGAAAAACAGCCGGTCAAAAGAACTGGCAGGATCCAAAGAATGGATGAAAACCAAAAAGGTAGTCGATGATGCTTCTTATTCAACTTGTCCTTCTTTCTTAGCAATTGGTGTTTTTCCTCTTGAAATTTATCTCTAAAGCCGGCTTGGAGGTTTCCCTGCCGATGTGTTACTTGGAAGTGCGTTCTGCATTCTGGCTTTCGGTATCCGGGAGAGGAAGCGTGACGACATTTTTGAGGACATCGACCGCAAATTGCGCGAACCCTTTCAGCCCTCCAGCGAAGGATTCCAACGGTAAGTAAGTAATGTCCGGTTCGGTTCGGGGT
>JBATLR010000215.1:0-10505 GCA_049289415.1 Nitrospirales bacterium | reverse complement strand
GAAATCCTGCGGGATCTCTCATTTTGAATTGATCCCATTCATTACCTTTCAGGAGAATGGTCCCCGGAGCAACGCTGTTAAAGGTCAAGCCGGCTTGGACAAGTTTTTGGTCTAATGCCAGGGTTTTCATGAGGCTGATCTCGGCGCTTTTGCTCATGTTATACCAAGGCCTTCCGCCCCCTTCACGACCTTGAACGGAAACGACTGTGACTACCCTGCCCCATCGCTCCCGTTGCATAAAGGGAATTGCAGCTCTGGTAAACCGAATGGCCGCCCAGGTGTTCACAGAAAAGGTGTGCTCCCAAATGTGGTCCTGAATTGTTTCAACAGGTTGATTGATTTGTTGCCCGCCCCCTCCAACATTATTCACCAAGATATGAATGGTTCCCCAAGCCTGAACCATGGCTTTCACGAGACGATCTGGCATGCCTTGTTCCGTCACATCACCTTGAAAGCCAAGGCTCAGACACCCGCGCTCTTGAACTGCCTGCACCGTGTCTTCTAATGGCGACGCTTGTCTCGCGCAAATCGCCACGTCACAACCTTCATCAGCCAATCCCAAGGCTATGGCTCGTCCAATTCCATAGCTGCCTCCCGTCACAAATGCCTTTTTACCCCGAAGGCCAAAGTCCATCTAAAGTGGCTTCCATATAACGATGGTGTACCCTTCATGGTACAAACTCCCAAACCCTACCCGTTTCACTTGAACAATTTGAATTTGACTGTCCACTTCCAATTGCCGCAGGTACGGCAAGAACCCTCGGAGGTATCCTCGGTCGGCATGATAGGTCATGGCTAAAGAATCCAGAGGATCGCGTTCATCATATAATTCATAAATTGGTTCTATGTGAACACACAATTGTGGATCGTGGGTCAACACATATTGAATGAAAGGTAAAAATGCTTCTCCAACTTGTTCCAAAGCGCAAACGGTCAACACCCCACTACCTGGAGCTAGATGCAGATGAGGGTCTGGGTGAAAAAAATCAAAGTGGCGACCGTGAATCTTCAGTCCTTGGACCTCTCCAATTTTATTAATTAACGCCACCGATGATTCCGCCCAATCTAACCCATAGAGAGTTTTATCGGGGTACATGTCCGCCAGTGCCCATAGATTAAACCCGCTTCCGCAGCCAAATTCATACAAAGTGGGAACCTGCTCAAAACAGGTCCGATATAACCAATGACGCAGCACGGAAAAGAAATTGGCCTCAAAGGCAACATCAAGGGGATGAATAAATTCATTGTTGAGTCGTAATACAGGATGGGCGTCAAGAAAATCGGGGGTCAATGAACGGATGGACCAGGTATTGTTTAAAAACTGTTGAGAAATTTTTTCCCAGGTTGTATTCCACACGTCATATCGGGCCGGGCCCACGGGAGTGAAGACCTTCGAATTCAATTTTTTTTGAATTTTCAAAATAACCGATTCCCTCTGAGACTGATTCAGTGGAACGTATCGAAAATCATAACTGTCAAGAAGGGCACAGACATCGGCTGTCATGTCGGGTATTGAAACACCCAATAGTTGGGAAAATTCGGAAATGCCCAATCTCGTCTCCACATCAAGACACGAACCGGCCCCCTGAATCATCTCTTTTTCCCCTAACGTAAGATCCGTAGCTCTCATCAAGTCAGACTGCCTTCCATTTTTGGTTTACGCACAAGTTTCCTTCACGATATAACCACCAGGGTTAGGGCACCAATCCAGTCGTTGAATACGGACCGATTGATGAGCAAAGAATTCATCAACTGCTTTACTTTCTCCCTCCCATGGTGGAATCCCATATTCATCGAATAGGACAATCCCTCCGGGAACCACTAATGGCCACAAATATTGAAGCCCGACCTGTGTCGGGCGATATAAATCTGCGTCAAAGTGTAATAATGAAATGCGAAGACCAGGATTCTCTTCGATGTATTTTGGAAGGGTGTGTTCGATTTCGCCCTTCACTAAAACAATTCGGGGTTTATAGGGAATAAAACGGTCTTGATCAAAAATACGAATCGCATCATGCAATTGGTCCTCAAATTGTCCGGAAGCAAATCCTCCCTCACATTTTCCAAATTGAGGATTATCTAGACCATCTTTCTGGTCTAATCCGGCAAAACCCGTATAGTTATCAAAACCAATGACTTTTTTATGTCGATCGCCCATATTCCGAATCTCTAGAAAATTTGCCCATGAAAATAGTGAGGCCCCACGATAAACGCCCAGCTCAACAATATCGCCTGGTAAGCGCATGACCTTTTTAAACAAATCATAATGAGCCAGAAATTTCTTCAAAAACACTCGACGTGAATAAATTTGAAAATTCCGCCAAATCTCTCGATGGGAAATATGGAATTTTTCAAAGTGTTTCTCAAGGAGATGCTCAATATGGTCATCCGCTTTCCAATTCGTCCGCCCATCAAAGACCTGATCACTCTGATCGTTGGTTGACTGTAAAATACTCAAGGAAACACCCTCCTGGTTCCATCGGTTCGAACAAACACCTGATCTTCTATGCTAAAATAATCCTTCCCCGGTATGGCATCTTCCGGGCGCACCAATCGAAATTCCAAAGACTGTCGCGATACGGAACACCGTTCAGGAACAAACGTCCGATGAATCGTGAGATCACCAAACAGCAAGCAATCCCCAGATGCCAGGTCATAATGCTTCACGAAAGGCCATTCCTGACAATCCAACCCAGCCCCATGTCCATGCAAAGGCGAATGAGCCAACTCTCCGAGTTCCGCTAAAGCAAATTGAAGGGTGGAATGGCGAGAGGGATATTCATTCATCGGAATCCAGGTCGTGATAATCTGTTGATGCCCACTTTTCCCAAGAATCCTTTGGTAACCGACATCCTGATGCCACGGAACTAAATGGTTTTCTGATTGAATAAGCCGGACTTGCACCGGAAATACCACCCATGTATGGGGATGGATCAAAGCCAATAACTCTGATGAAATTTCTTTCCACACTTCATACCAACGTGGATCCTTTCGCAAGGCATCAGTTCCCAATCCCAATTGCAGCCCATTTTCTTCTCTGGCGCTCAGCGCTAACGCTTGGCGTTCCTCTTGAACGTTGTCAAGATATCGGCGCAACTCAGTAAGAAGGGGGACCGAAATCCCGCCTGAGATCGGTTGCACCCAATGACGGGATTGAACGTCTATCATATTCACGGACATGATCTTGTCTCCTCACCCTAGAACCACATCACCATAATCACCAACCAGCCGGTTTCGATCAATGAACTGCCCTCTCAACACATTGGCATGCCTTGGCCTCGCATGGACCAGCTCGGCCAGCAAATTTATTTCGGCCAAACTTTGTCCTTCGGGAATTGCAGCCAGATAGTGGATAAGCTCATGAACCCGCTGCCCTTCCTCATCTCGCGCCCAAGTTTTGAGGGCAATTTCCAAGGCGAAATCGAAATACCCCAGCAACACGGCCGTCACAAACAGGACATACGCCTGGCGCAGTTCCATCGGACACGTGGGCATGGCAAGCATCTGAGGTTCCTTGAAAAATACGGCATCCGCATACAGGATTCGTTCCCGTCCCCTTTCTCTGTATTTATTGAGTTGCTTACAAGACCGGTAAAACATGCCGGTAAATCCATAAAAAGAAAATCCACAATCCCGAAGAAATAATTCGATGTCCGAGAATAGCCGTTGCCCCTGATAGATTTGACAGAATTCGACCTCAGTAAGAATGGCTGCTGTTCGCTCCGTAAGGGTGCGCTTCGCTCCAAGGAGAACCTCCATTTCGGTCCCTTGGGTGTCGAGTTTAAGAAACTCTCCCCAAAACGACTCGGTTTTTCGCCGAGAGAACAGCACATCATCCAGTGTGGTGGTTTCCACTTCAATACTGCCGACTTTTTCAAACTTGATCATGTCATACCGTTTAATGAGATCCTGGTTAGGAGGACGCAGGGAATGATTCGTTGCGGCGGAAAGTAAATGGAGTCGAGACCTTCCTGGTTGGTCTGCCAAGGCTACAGGTTCAAATTCACAAATCGCCCAGGGTGAGGCTGTGGCATGGATCTCCCTAAGACGTCCGCATTCACCCTTATCGGGTTCAAACCCCAAAATTCCTGTCACCTCGGCCAGGGGGTTCACAAGTGGATGAACTCCACCCCTTGCTCCGACATCCACAAAACCCAAAGGTCGCTCCCTTAGTGCCCGATATGGCGCGAGGGCTTGAAAGAGAGGATGGTTCGTCAGCGTATCACGAAAAGTCTGTTCCATAGGCTTACACCAACTCACTGGGGCGAAAGGGCAATTTCTCGGCGTTTGGCCGAAAAACCCGAACGAAAGGTTTCACCCTTTCGTATGAATGTCAAAAGAAGCGCACGTCTATATTGGTCCGTTGTCGAATTCATATGCGACGCATGAATAATATGTCCATGAATCAACACCACGCCCCCTCTGGAAAAAGATAGATCAATGGAAGAATAGTTCGTGGGCATAATCACTTGCTGACAATTGGCATTGGGATCCTGCCCAAAGGTTTCCACCTGAGGAACAGCCTCGGTCGGCAAAATGGGCTCCCGATGACTTCCTGGAAACACAATTAAACCACCGTTTTGTGGAGTCACATCATCCAACGCAATCCATGCTGATCCAAACACATCAGCTTTGGCTTGCACATAAAGATTATCCTGATGTCTGGTAAAGCCTCGAGTTCCCGGTCGACAGAAAAAAAATTGGCTCTGCAGGCCACTCACCTTTCCGGAAAGGACTACCTCCATCAGTTCAACAATCTTTGGACATCGCATGGTTTGAAAAAACCGGTTATCGAGGCTATGAGGATTCATGACCGGTATGAGCGTGCCATCCTTAAACGAGGAAAATGACTGAGACGACGCAATCAATTCGTCACATTGGGACGGCGTGAGTACATCTTTGACAACGCAATACCCCTGTTCTTGGAAAAATTGCAGGTCGAAGGATTTCATTGAATTCGTTTTACAGTCGCCGGATAGCTAACCAAGCAATCGCAACCCAGTAGTCCATTCGGCAAGACTTAAAAGGGATAACGCCGACATTTGTTCAAATTCTCCTGCTAAAACTAGATCTTTGAATTGACCTGGAAATAACAAAACCACTTCTTCACTTTCCTTAAGTGGAACACTATTATCCAATTGGCAATCTTGCGCCAAAAAGAAAAACCCCTTTGAACTAAACCGATTGACCATCAAATGTCCGCTCCCCAACTCAACAAGCCGAGCGGAACGATATCCGGTTTCTTCCAATAACTCTCGCGCGGCAGCCTTCTCAGGACTTTCGGAACGGTCTACCGTTCCGGCAGGGAATTCAAGAGTTGTACGACGAATAGCATGGCGAAATTGACGCACCAGAATAATCTCTTCATTCTTGGTCAGGGCTAACACTAAGACACCATCCGAGCTTTCAATACGATAAAACGGTTGACGGTCCAAGTCAGAAAAATCATCCCATGCTTCTTCATGTACCCGAAACCACGGACACTTAAATACCTCCTTAGTCATACCCATTCGTGGTGGACCCGAAGTCAGTAATGGCATATGGTCATGCCTCTCAGGATCGGTGTCCAACAAGAACTTTCTCCTTTGCTTTTTTGGAGGTCTTGAGAGATGGAAGCCTCCTTCTTTCCATTTCCTTATGGGCCCCTTCTCCCTCGGAAAGATATCCACCGGATACCCTTCTATCAGGGCCATCGTAGTAAATTATGGTGCTTCCTGATTGTGAGAAAGAAAACGGCACACAAATATAGGGTTGCATCGCTGAAAGAAAATGTGCCTGATTGGAAATCGGAACATAAAACAACATAAACCCACTGCCTCCTGCCCCAGAAAGCTTTCCACCAATTGCCCCATTGCCGAGTGCATTTTTGTAAATTTCATCAATTGTGGAATTGGAAATGTCGTGGGAAAGTGCCCGCTTAAGCATCCAGCTTTCATGAAGCAATTTCCCGAACTCCTCCAGTGAACTCGTTCCACTCAAAATACCCAACCCCCTGTCCACCATGACACGCATGGTTTTCAGTTCGGCAGACCTGAGGGAAAAGTTTTTGGTGACACTTTTTGCAATGTCTGAACCTAAGCGACTGGTGCCGGTATATAGTAGAACGAGATTTTGCTCCAGTTCAGCCAATCGCCCCAATGATAAGGTGACCGGTTCGACTTGAATCTGGCCGTCTCGTAGAAAACGAATAACATTAAATCCGCCGAAGGCGGCCGCGACTTGATCCTGGGAGCCAACTGTTTCTTTTAAGATATCTTGCTCTAAAGTGAACGCTTGGCGAGCCAGATCCATTTTCCCCAACATCTCTCCCTTCAACCCAGTGAGAGCTTTCACCAGACCAACCGAAAATGAAGAGCTGGATCCAATGCCTGACCGGGCCGGCAGATCTCCCTGATGCTGAATTTCCACTCCCTGAGAATCATCAAAACCTAAGAAACGCAGGCCTTCTCGAACGGCAGGATGGAGAATCTCTCCAATCGTCGATACCGTTTCAATATGCGACCAGACAATCCGGTGTTTAATATTGAAAAATGGAGGAAGGTATCGACAACTCACATAGCAATACTTGTCAATGGTGGTGGAAAGAACAGCGCCCTCTTCCCGAAGATACCATTGAGGATAGTCCGTGCCTCCTCCGAAAAACGACAACCGATAAGGGGTCCGAGAGATAATCACGCAGCTTTGCTCCTCTTGTGGTAACGCCTTCGATAAAAATCCAGAATACCTTGTAAGGTTTCTTCAAAGGGGATGCGTGGTTCCCACCCCGTCGCCGCTTTGAACTTTGATGTATCGGGAATCTGCAAGGTGACATCCGACGGTCGCAACAATGCGGGATCCACCACATGCTCGATGCGACAGGTGGCCATGCCTTTGAGAATCTCGAGCATGTCCCGCAGTGTCATCGTACGGTTACCTCCGATATTATAAACCTCCCCGGCTGGACACTTTTCCATCAGCACCCAGTAAGCCCTGACGGCATCGCGAACATCTGCAAATGTCCGAATACTGTCCAAATTTCCGACCCGGATCGGATTTTTCCGAAGCCCATACTCCACCTCGACAATTTGCTTGGCATAGGCACTTTCCGCAAAGACATCCCCTCGCCGTGGGCCGGTATGGGTAAACATCCTGGTACGGACGGTTCGAATGCCATAGGACAAATAATATTGAAAGGCAATCATGTCTTCCCCGACTTTGGACACCGCATACGGGCTGGCCGGACGAAAGGGATTGGCCTCTGTGATAGGCACTTCATGCGCCAGCACCTGTCCGTACACTTCAGAGGAACTGCAGACATGCACCTTGGCATCGACTCCGGTAATGCGGAGCGCGTCAAGTAAATTGGTCGTCCCGAGCACATTCGTGGACAGCGTGTCGACCGGCGCGTCAAAACTTGTGGTGACAAAGGATTGGGCCGCCAAATGAAAGATCCAATCAGGTTGGATTTTTTTGATCACGACAATGAGCGAATTCAAGTCCCGAAGATCACCATAATGCAGGGCAATGCGATCTTTGATGGGCACAAGATGATCAAGAGGAGTTCGCCATCGAATTAATCCATGAAGGTCCACGTCCGGGTGATCCGCAAGGATATACTCCGCTAAGTGACTGCCCACCATTCCTGAAATTCCCGTAATGAGCACTTTCATCTTCGCATTCCTTTGATGAGGTGGTCCGACAATCCTGCTTAAAAAGGGCCTTTGAACCGTTTATACACATCTGCCATTGATTGGGTATCGGGCAAGGGCAACCCATGGTTCTCCTCCCCGGTGACGAGGACAGCCAACGCATCCACTAATTGGCGCAAATCGGGATAAAAGAGATCTTCCAAACACTTGGCCGTAGGACAGGGAGCGGGCTGCATTCCCAAGGTCACCACCGGTGCCTTCAAACATCCGGGATTTCGTTCGGCGACCACACGGCACACCTCCGCGCATACGCCATATTCCCGCCAACTCGTATCCGCCACGACCAACCGTCCCGTTTTTTCAACACTGTGCATGACCAAATCCCAGTCGGGACTGGACACGCAATGCAAATCAATCACCTCGCATTGAATATCGGACACCAGGGCCAAGTGTTCTGCTGCTCTCATGGCTTCCAACACCATGATGGAGGTGGCCACAATGGTGACCTCCTCACCTGGTCGCACTAACCGGGACCCAAAGGGCTCGGTCTCCTGTCGCGTGGATAGAGGAGCCACATAAAATTGCAGATCGTACATCAACCGGTGCTCGAATGAGATGACGGGACCCCGGTAGCGGTCAATCACTGCCGGATAGGTGTCGAGAATCGATTGCGAACTCGAGGGCATCACAACCTGCAAACCGGGGATATGCGCAAAAAGAGATTGGAGGCTTTGTGAATGTTGCGCACCTTGCCCCCAACTTCGCCCCACGATCATGCGAATCAACATGGGCACGTCAAACCGGCCACCGAACATATATTTGTATTTGGCGGCTAAATTAATAATCTGATTCATGGCTAACAGGGAAAAGTCGGCACGAATATGGGTCTGAATCGGATACAGCCCATTTAACGCGGCCCCAATGGCTACCCCTGTCATGCCTTCTTCGGCAAGCGGCGTATCCATCACTCGATCCGCACCAAACTCTTGACTCAATCCTGTGGTGGAACCAAATATCCCTTTATGGTCATCCACCCCCTGTCCCAGGATAAGAACGGAGTCATGCCGCTGTAAGGCGTCATGCATGGTCCAATGCAGCGCGTCCCGATAGCTCATGATCTCCGTGCCTGCCTCGGCACGAAGACCCGACGCCGCTTGACCGTTTACACGGGATGTGACCGCCGCATTACACAACATCGCGAAGTAATTCCTCCACTGAGGGAAATGGACTGCTCATGGCAAAATGCACCGCTTCGTCTATTTCTTTCAGGATGGCTGGGCGAAACGTTTCGACTAGGTTCCCATACTGTTCGAGAGGATCCTGTCGTTTCCAAGCCAACCACTCTTCAGGTTGGCGATAGCCACACATGAAGTCTTCGCCAGGCCCGACATGCTCTTTGTACCGATAGGTCCGAATCTCCACAAATACCGGTTCTCGAGTTAACCGCACACGTTGAATAATGTCTGCCATCGTGTCCGCCACCTTCACAAAATCATATCCCTCGGCAATGTGGTACACCGGAAGACCATATGATCGTGCATGGTCAAGAATATCGTACCCCTGTCTGGATTTTTGTGATGAATGCACGGCTAATCCGTTATTCTCACACAGAAATATCACGGGTAAGCGATGAAGAACCGCGAAGTTCAATGATTCGTGATAGACGCCTTCTTCCGTGGCTCCGTCCCCAAACACACCAACCACCAGCTGATCATGGCCCAACCGTTTCGCCGCCAAAGCCGCTCCCACGGCATGAGGAATTGTACTGGCCACCACAGCCGAGGCACCCATCAACCCTACCTCGGGTGCCGCTAAATGCATCGAACCGGCCTTTCCTCGCGCACACCCGGTAACTTTTCCATACAGTTCGGCAAACATTTCCGCCAAACTTCCCCCTTTAGCCAGATAAAATGCATGGCTACGGTAGGTACAAAAGACCAGATCTGTTTTTTTTAAATCCCGACATGCCCCTACAGCAACAGCCTCCTGTCCAATCGATAAATGCACCGGACTTTGAATACCATCACTAGGATATAATTCGATAATCCGTTCTTCCACCAGGCGTATACGAAGCGCCTGAAAGAACAATTCACAAAATTTTTGAGAATTTTCCATATTTTTTGCGATTATCCCTCTGCCTCGTTCACCGGTTTCAGAACAGGCATCATAGACCGTGAAGAGCCTCACAACTTCTTTATATGATGTAAAGAAGTTCAAGTTTTATGCCATGCCGTTCAAGTTACAACAGAGGGGATCCAGCTCCCTATGCTGGCAAATTTCAGGTCATTCGAAGAACTTTTACCTACTAGGAATTCATTGCTGACAAACTCGGAATTTTTTGCCTAGCAAGGGCAACACTGATTGAACGCAGGACTGACGAAACCGGTGAGACCACATTGAGACATTGCCTTTATGGCGCGATGGAATAAAGCCGAATACGACCCACTCGTGCGACGATGATCCGCAATCCTGTTTCAAGAAAGGCCTATGGAGAATCCATCCTCGTACTGTGCTCCCGGTGGGTTAGCACAATCTCCAACACTGTAAGGGTGTTCCCCTTCTTGGGTGGTGAAATCCGTGAAGATCTCCCTGGGGTAAGACGGACAGCATCTCTGCCCCGAGGATACCCAAACGCCTTAGAGGAAATGGTTAGCCCTTAAGGAAGGCCGTAAATTAAGTCTTGGCGCAGCCCCAAGAGCACATGCGCTGCAGGCGAGGCGAACATATGCCCTCATCGGGCGCCCGCAGATGGGTATCCCAGCAATCACGATTTTGGCCTTGGGCTTGATGGTGTTCCGTTGGATGGCCGGAAGATGACGGCCCCGGTGGGCGGCCGCCTGTTGCACGGGGGACCTGCCATAGCCTTTGTCCCTATCG
>JBATLR010000214.1:0-3702 GCA_049289415.1 Nitrospirales bacterium | reverse complement strand
ATATAGGTGTTAACCGATCACTCGCATATGCTGCACAGTCAGTGTGGTGGCGGTGAAGTCTTCCTCAACCAATCCCTCCAGAAGAAGCGGCCGTTCGTTCGTGAGTAACGGTCCGTATCGTTGGAATGTTTCGGGGAACAGCGTGGCATCGTAAAGTGCCGTGGTATCCTCCAGCGTGATAAATTCCATCGGTTCGCCATGTTTGGTCGATGCGGCTTTTTCCGTGATCAGCCAGCCAACCATCATGATCCGGCGGCCGATATGCAGAGCCATCTCTGTCGCGGGGGTAATCGTCAGGCTTTGTAAGTGCTTGGCGTAGAGCGTCAACGGATGGCAACGGAGGGGGAAGCCGAAGAGCTCAATCTCATGCTGGATCAGTCGATCTGTGGCATATTCGTGGGGAATCGGGAGCAGGCGAGTCGTTGGCAGCAGCGCGGTGGCGCGTTGTGCAACTGCTCTGGGTGAGGAGGTTCCGCCGGTTGGATGATCGGCGTAGACCCGCCAGAGCAGGCCGGGGCGGGTGACCTCACCGGCAATAGCATCGAAGCAACCCGCCAGAACCAATAACCGCGTCTGCGCCGGTTCGGGGTTGAGCCTGCTCAGAAAATCATGAAACGACTGAAACGGGCCGTGACGAGATCGTTCTTCGAGAAGCCGATCAATGAAGCCCCGTACGAGGCCTTTGATTTGCATCAAGCCCATGCAGATGGTCGTTCCTTCTCCCTCGTATGCCCATCCGCTGGCATTGATGTCCGGGGAGAGCACGGTCAATCCCATCCGGCGGGCTTCTGACAGATAGGCGAAGGTTGAATAAAACCCACCCTGGTTGCTGATGACGGCGGCCATGAATTCCCCAGGATAATGGGCACGGAGATAGGCCGACTTACATGATACCTGCGCATAACTGGCCGAATGCGGTTTACAAAAACTATAGCCGGTAAAACTCATCGTCATTGCCCATACCCGCTCGATCGTTCGCGCATCCACACCGCGCGCCCGCGCGCCGTCGACAAATTGGCGTTGATAATCGCGAAGCCGGCGTTGCTTATGTTTTTTGCTGAGGATTTTCCTGAGTTGATCGCCATCTTCCACGGAAAACCCCGCCAGACCCATGGCCACTTTGGTGACGTCTTCCTGATACACCATGATGCCGTGGGTTTCCACGAGCACGTCTTCCACTAACGAATGCAAGGGGCGATAGGCGCCGCCATGCGCCCGCCGGACAAATTCCTGAATGAACCGGTTTGCGGCGGGACGAATCAATGATGAGACGATGACCAGATACTCAAAGACGTCGGCGCGTGCCCGCTGATCCGCCGGCATGCCCGTCCAGAGTTTTTTGAGAAGCAGTCGGGTGGCAGGCGATTCGATGTAAAAACATCCAATTGTCTCACCCCGTTGAATGAGCTGTTGCGTTTTGGGGTCGGTTAATGGGTCCCAGGTGGCATAGTCGATGTGTCGGCCGGTGTGTTCGGCAATTGCCGCAAGGGCATCCCGAATGACGGCTAAGGATCGATTGCCCAGGAGATCGATTTTGACCAGGCCGGCATCTTCCGTTTGCTCCTTTTCCCATTGAATGACCGGAATACCCTTTGCCGCCACTTCCACCGGCACATAGCGGCGGAGGTCGTCAGGGACAATCACAATACCCCCGCAGTGCAGTGACAGGTGACGGAACCGTCCCTGAAGTTGAAGCGCGAGGCTGACAATTTCCGGCCATGGCTCGCGCAAATCGGTGAACGCCGAGGCCTCATCAAGATGTGAGGGTGTTTTTTTGCCATTGTGTGGTCTCGAAGAAGGCGAAGGTGGGAAAGAGCGAGGCTTTCCATTTTCTCGAATATTGGGAAGGCGGGGAGTCTGCCGGATCGCAGATTGGCTACATGGGGAGATAGAGGACTCTTGAGCCGGAAGATCGGTGAGCGGGAGACGGGTCAGCAGTCGACTCACCTGCTGAATTTCCGCCGGAGGCATGCCATAGACTTTGGCGACTTCCCGCACGGCCGCCCGGAGCGCCAGCGTATTCTGATTGGCCACCATGCCGGCCTGCCGGCTGCCATAGCGCGCAAAGACAAAATCTACAATGCGGTCGCGCTCATCCCAGGGAAAATCCACGTCGATATCCGGAGGATCGTGACGCCCGGGATTTAAAAAGCGTTCAAAGAACAGATTGTGTCGGATGGGATCCACATGGGTAATGCCCAGGCAATAGGACACGATGGATGCCGCCGCCGATCCCCGGCCACAGGTGCGAGGCGCCTGGCGGACAATCTCGTCAACCACCAGAAAATAATGAGCGTAGCCTTTATCCCGGATGACGCCCAGTTCGCGTTCGATACGATCAGTCACGACCGATGTCAGTGAGCCGTACCGCCATCGGGCCCCGTCGTAGG
The DNA here is from genome assembly GCA_049289415.1 of Nitrospirales bacterium. Lineage (GTDB taxonomy): Bacteria > Nitrospirota > Nitrospiria > Nitrospirales > UBA8639 > Nitrospira_E. Next base: position 1,312 of record JBATLR010000214.1, on the reverse strand, counting down.
TCTTCTCGCGGAGCAGAGTGAAGGCATGGGGGTCGGAGAGCTGGCGAAAATTCGGGAAAATCGTCTCTTTGAACGACCACTCGGTCTGGCAGTGCTGCGCGATCTTCCAGGTGTTGGCTATCGCGTGAGGCACATGGGGAAACTGTGAATCCAGTATCGCAGGTGGCATCAACCAATGATTGGGTGCACAGCAGGCCTCCGGCGGCAATTGAGAGAGGGTGGTATTTAAGGCGATCGCGCGGAGAATTTGATGGAAGGGGAATTCCTGGGGGGTCACGAAATACACCCGGTTGGTTGCGACGGGAGGAAGGCGTGTGCGGCGGCTAAAGGCCAGGGCCTGGTGCATGAGTGCGCCGGGCGATAGCTCTACGTACAGGTCGCTAGGTGAGTGGCGTTTCCAGGCCGTCAGTGCGGAAAGATCATCAGAGAGAATGATTAGTCCTTTGCGGTGTTCCTGAACCGAGGCGATGCAGTCAAAGTCGGCATCGCAATGGCGTTGGGAGAGCAGGCGGCAGAGATTGGTATAGCCAAAAGAATCTTTGACCAGGAGCACGGCGCGGTGCCGGTTGTGAGTCAGTTCGGCTCCCAGGATCGGGCGTAAGCCATGGGCCTGTGCGACCTCGATAAAGCGAATGGCACCGTACAGGCCGTTCGTATCGGTCAGGGCAAGTGCCTCGGCTCCCTGTCCCTTTGCCGTCTGGCACAAGGTTTCCAGTGTGGACACTCCTTGCATCGGGGAGTACTCCGAGTGAACGTGTAAATGGACAAAGGTTGACATGAAATAATGCGGCAATAATGATAAATTGCGTGCCCACTTTTAGTTAAAGTATCACTTTACTTTATGTGTATGTTGATAACCTGTTGATTAAAGTAACGCCTTATTTTTTCTATCTGTGTATAACTTATTTTTTAAAGTTATTGATTAATTTTTATCATTTTAAAATGCAAAACACCTATTATTCATTGCTTATTTTGCATGTTAAGTAATGCCATAAAAATGATGGTGATCATGACGCAGAGGTGGGAGCATCGCTTGAGAATTTTTCAAGATTCACCTATTCAATCTAAACGAGAGGCCAGGTGTGAGCGTCCCCATTGAATGACTTTCATGCCGAACCGGGTATGCAAACGATCAAGGGCTAATGCCAATCGATGGGAGCGGGGGAGTGCATGGGGTTCTTCCGGGTCATGTAATGGGAAGAGCGATAGTTGTTCGGGTGGAGGACGAAAGCTATTACTTCGAATGGTCAGTGAGCGCACGCGGACGCGTCGTTGGAAGCACCGACGGAATAAGGTCTGAGCTGATGGAAAC
>JBATLR010000213.1:0-5841 GCA_049289415.1 Nitrospirales bacterium | reverse complement strand
ACATTTTACTTCTCCTCAATGTGAGGTGGTTTTTCTGGGCGCTTGGGAGAGCCGTGTTTCGTCCTGGCGGCCGAGGCTTACTTGCATGGTGCGTCTCGAAGAGCGCGACCCTTGTTTGGCAAAAGGACCCAAAACTATTTCCACCCAGGTCGGACCCTTTTAATCGTGCTGACGCAGATAACGGAGGGGCGGCCCAACTCGCCAGGCTCAGACAAGGCCCGCACCTGATTTGAGTGTCAGCCTGGTTGGCCGATCTGCCGGTGGTGAGAAAGTGGGACCACGTTTTCAGGATTCTTCTGAAAATTGGTGTAGGAAAAATGGAAATTCAATTTTCAGATGTGCCGGTAGAGAGAACAGTGGCGTGTGGAGAAACTGTTGTGCACGGGCGTGGAGTCCACAGCGACACAGAAGAAGGTTACACGTCGCTGTGCCTATCGTTTGTTGCATCGCTGCTTATCAGATCGCGAGATGAGATGAATGAGAAATTCAAGAGTGTGAAGACAAGAACCCAACAAGGCGCTCCAGCCGACAGAATTGCTTCCGCTTTGCCACGCCCGCGGCTGAACCAAGTCCGTAAAAATGTCTTGGCCATATTTAGGGCCCCAATATGACCACATGCGGGAAATAGGTCCGATAACGTCGTTGGTCCCGCGTGAGCAACGGTAGGCTCTCAATGGCCGCATGGGCCCCGATGTAAAAATCCGGAAGGGGAGATCGTTTCGTTCCCTTCCGTTTTCGGTACTGGAGAAAGGTTTTCCCTGCTAAAAAGAGGGCTTCTTTGGGAATCGGTAGGCTGATGAAGCCACCCTCCATCAAGGTTTGTTCAAGATCTTCGATGCGAGAAAACCCAATCGAGATTTCAGCGTAAATCATGGGATTGATGTACAAGTGATGGGAGTTGCCATAGATGCCTAATTGTTCTTCCGACCATGTTCCCCATTTCGGGTCATCCAAGAACACATCCAGAAGAATGTTGGAATCGACCAATATCCCATTCATCGTGAGTCGCGAGTGAGGCGAAGAATTTCCTCAGTTGTCATTCGCACATCTGCCCGACCGCGGAGAGCCCGAAATCTGGTCGTCGGTTGGCCATTTTTGGTTTTTTTGACGATCACTTGCCCTTTTTCTTCTACGAATTCGACTTCAGAGTGGCTCGTGAGCCCCAGTTTTTTACGAATATGGAGGGGAATGGTCACCTGTCCCTTGGTGGTTAATCGCATGGCTGGTCTCCTCTTGAAAAGTAATACGTTGTATTGTAATACCGGGACGGAGTGAATTCAATCGCATTGTCAAAAATCGTAGTTCCAGGATCATCACAAGAGTCAAGCAACCTCAAAACCTCTGGCTGAGATTGCGATGCAAGCCAATGACAGGAATACTGCGATTATTGCTGCCTACAACACAGGAGTTTACAGCCAACGAGAAATCGGAGAATATTTTCAGTTGCATCCAAGTACGGTAGGCGTGATTATTCGTGGAAGTAAAATTTCGTAGTTAGGGACCTGGCCCCTGAGTCTTTGATGTTGGGACATGAATAGTGATGGTACCTGCCAGCGTCCATGAGTTCTCGAACGAGGACCTGCCATCGGACGGGCTCAGTTTATTAGAGCAGTGGGTTACGAGGAGAGAGGGTGGGAAATCGACTGAAGTCACGATCCGCTGTCCACAACTCCTGAATGCCATGATGTCGGCAAAGAGCTGCGATGCGGGCATCATGGACGAGAGGACCTTGAACTTTTCCGTCTATGACCGCCTGCCGCAATACTTGCCAATAGTCATGTGTTTCTGAAAGGAGTAAGACTCTGGGGGATTCTAGCCACGCATCTACTTGCTCACAGGCAACCTGGAGGGGTGTGGGTGGTTTGAAGATTCGCGGATGAGTCACAATCGCCAGAAATTCATGCAGGCATGGCCAGGGAATGGCCCAGGGTTTGGCCCCTTCCGCTAAGCTTACTAGATGGTCGTAGGCCGAGTGATGCCATGGAGAATCTTCTCGATGGGCATACACTAAGATATTCGTGTCAACTGCAATCACCCTCCGCGACCTTCGTACGCGCGTTCCCGGAGGTTTTCCCAGGACGCCCCTTCCATGTCTGGCTGAAGACCTTCTCCTTTGAAGGTCGCCTTGCGAAGGCGAAACACCCCCGAACGCTGATGCTCACTTATGACACGCCGTAACCCTTCCTCAATCAAGGCCTTTACCGTGGTTCGATGATTGGCGGCCAGCTTTTTAGCTTCATCTAAAAGTGATTGAGGTATATCGACAGTTGTCTTCATATGTGTAGATGTATCATCTGATATGGGTTTATGTCAAAACGAAGAATGTTAACGGATAGCCGTGGGTAACCCCCTGACGGCGAACATGATTGTAACTCTATGAGTAAAAAAGGCTCATGCCTTTTTTCTTCCTGATGGGTGCCAGGTTTTTTAGATTTTGAGGTTTTGAACTTTTTCCCGGGCTTCTGGAAGGGAGAGTATGGGTGTATGGAGAAGCCGATCGGCTCGGGAGGAGTTTAGGGTAAGGTTTTTGGGGCGAACCAATCCGGATTCATCGATGGTTCCCTGTTGAATGCTCGATGTCTGTGTGATCCCAAAATGCTGGAGCAATCCCATCCCCAAGTCCCACCGGTTCAGGCTTTCAGGGCCTCCAAGATGTACGAGTCCTGGCACATCTTGGGTGGCGACTTCCAGTAACACTTCGGCAAGATTTTCCACCCAGATGGGACAGCGAAGTTCATCAATGAACAAGCGGGACTGTGCGCCGGTTTTTGTGGACTCGATTAAGCGTGTCGTCTGGCGGTCCGGCGTGCGCAGATCATAGAGCAACGAGGTGCGGACGATGGTGGCCTGTGGGTTCAGGGAACGGATGAGTTCCTCCGCCTGGGCTTTGGCATGGCCATAGGGGGTGATGGGGTTCGTGGGGCTCTCTTCGGTATAGGGCGCCGAAGTCCCATCAAAGACCTGATCAGTCGAGAGGTGAATGAAGCGAATGTTTCGTTCCGTTGATTGCATGGCGAGGAGTCCTGCTGCAGGGAGGATCGCTTCAATTCCTTTTCCCTGCTCCGAGCAGGCGGTGTGAATAATGACGTCTGGTTGCACCCGATCCATGAGGATTCGAACTTCCTCAGGGTTTTGGAGATCACACACATGAAAGGTTACGCCGGGGAGGGATGTGGAGGGCGTGGCGTGCAGCGTTCCGGCTGCGACAAATTGATTGGCCCGACGTAGGAGATGATTTCCTAAAAAGCCCGCTCCGCCGGTGACGAGGAGACGTGTTTTCATGGCCCGCATTGTAGACCAAGGCCAAAAGGAAAATCTTGTGCGATGAAAGACGGTTCCTTAGAATACCTGCAGGGTCAATATTTTTGGAAGGAATCGGCTCATGCAGAAAATTGATTTGCGCAGTGATACCGTGACAAAACCGACACCCGCCATGCGGGAGGCGATGGCTCAGGCCCAGGTGGGCGATGATGTGTATGGGGAAGACCCGACGGTGAATCGATTGGAAGCCATGGCTGCTGAAATGTTAGGCAAGGAAGCTGCGGTCTTTGTTCCCTCAGGGGTGATGGGCAATCAATTGGCTCTCCGATTGCATACGCGGCCCGGTGATGAAGTGATCGTGGATAGTACATCTCATCTCATTCGCTATGAAGGGGGATCGGCGTCTTCCCTTTCTGGGGTCCAATTGGTTTGCGTGCCGGGTGATCGCGGTCGCCTTTCGCCGGAATCGGTTGAAGCCGCTATTCGGCCAAAGGGACTTCATAACCCTCCAACCACGTTGGTGTGTCTGGAGCAGACGCATAATGTGGGTGGAGGATCGATTTATTCCTTGGAGGTCATCCATCAAATTGCAGAGGTGGCCCGCACCCGTGGGCTGTCCCTCCATTTGGATGGTGCTCGATTGTTCAATGCCGTGGTTTCAACCGGTGTGGCGGCTGCTGACTATGCCCGTCCCTTTGATACGGTGTCCTTTTGTTTATCGAAAGGTTTGGGGGCTCCCGTCGGGTCGATGGTGGTGTCGGATGCGGCACGTGTTCAAACATTGCGCCGTCTTCGCAAAGTGTTTGGCGGGGGGATGCGGCAGGCGGGCATTCTGGCCGCTGCCGGTGTATATGCACTTGAGCATCATATTGCCGGATTGGCTGAGGATCATGTGAATGCGCATTATCTGGCGATACTCTTGGAGGACATCCCCGGTGTGGTCGTGGATGTCAAGGCCGTGGAGACCAATATGGTGATGTTTCAGGTCCCCCATTCTTCTCAAACGACCGACAAGTTATTAGCTGACTGCCGGGAGGCCGGAGTCCTGTTGAATGCCATGGGGGATCGGGCGTTTCGGGTGGTGACGCATTTGGATGTCAATCATGAAGATATGGTTGCCGCCGGTCGGGTCTTCAGGCAGGTTTTTTCAGCCGCGGTGTGAATTCCGCCACCCCTGAGTTCGTTGACAGGTTCTGGGACAGTTCTTACAATTTTTATTGATCAGCCTGATGAAGGGAGCCAACGTGAGTTTATTGGATACGGTTTCGTTTCAGCATATCACGAGAATTTTAGAAGTGACGGATGAGTTGGATATTTCCCGGGAGGCAGTGGAAATTCCCCTGGCCCCGGCAAGTCCAGGCGTGGTTCGTCGGTTGTCCAATGGCAAGCTGGAAATTGTCGTCGATGCCGACCTGCCATTCGATGATTGGGTACAGACACTGCCTGAAAAGATTCAGGCGGAAATGCCGGACGATTGAGTCCGATTAGACAGATCGTGTAACCAAGAGGTAGGCAAAGGAGACCGTACTCATGGCTGTGCGTGATCGAGAGTGGCCTGGGTATACCATTTGGTACTGTTGTCAGGAATGTGGCCGCTTGTGGACGTATCAAGGGTCAGATGTCGTGGCGCTGGACCTCTGCAGTTCATTGGGACCAGCCATGGTCGGGGACGGCGTCCGCGGACGAATGTGTGCAATTTGTGAGGGGCGATGTCACGCTCCATCGGCTGAAATATAACGACCGTGATCGTGTGGGGAAGCTACGCGTTTGGCCTCAACGACCCCACGCTTCCGTGACTCATTTACTGAGAGCCAACCGCAACGGGTTGTCCCTGCATGTCGGTCTCGCCTGACTGTTTCGTGGTTTTTTCCACTGACCATTCATGGGGCGTAATCTTTAGGAGATGCCCTTTGAGCGTATAGAATTCGCCTTCCGGTATTTCCACCTGATCCGTGCCAGTTACGTTAATGGCCAGCACCCGTTTCTTATCTCCTCTGTTGGATAAAATTATGCCGTTCTCCAACCGTTCCAGTTGATAGGCTCCTTGTTCGTTAATGACCAGGGAATTGGCTTCAATCTTTGCGTGCATTTTCCCAACTTTATCGAAAATGGCAAAATTGATTCGAACAGGGGTTCCTCCGGTTTTTCGGAGCTGCATTTCAATTTGAGGGAGTCCGTCAATTTCTACAATTCCATTGGAATTGCGGTACCAATGCGGTCCGACTTTCACATCCATGCCCACCATGCCTCCTTTTTTCTTCAGTGAATAGACCCAAAGCTGACCCCTATTGTACTGACCGGATCAGGCTGGTGGCTAGAGGAAATGTTCCTTGGAGAAGTGTTGAAAACACGTGTGGCACCTCGGGATGGTTTTAGTGATGCGTATTGGCCGTTGCCCCTGCACACATACTCCTCCGTGCGCTCTGCTGGTCCAAGCGGGCTGCGGCTTTTTTTGAGAAGCCTCAGGACAGGGCTGAACGCGCCTTCCTTCGGCAAGGCTTGTATGGTGTTTTACAGCTCATTCTTGAGAAGCGAAGAGAAGCCGGGGTGGAGGGACATCGGCCGGCATCTGCCGCACGG
>JBATLR010000212.1:0-20352 GCA_049289415.1 Nitrospirales bacterium | reverse complement strand
ACTCATGCCTATGAGGTGGTGGATCTTCCCACGCAAGAGCAGGTGGATGCGTACCTGCCGGCGTTTGAACCCGTTCAAGTGTTAGACCCGCAGGACCCTGTGTCCATTGGCGCGATGGTCGGACCGGAAGCCTTTGCCGAAGTGCGTTATCTCGCGCATGACAAGCATCTGCGAGCGTTAGAGGCGATCCCACGACTCTCTCAGGCTTTTGAGGATATCTTTCAGCGTCGGTCTGGTGGACTGTTGAAGGCCTATCACACGGATGAGGCGGAAACGATTCTGCTGGCACTGGGATCGGTGAACGGTACCATTAAAGATGCAGTGGATGATTTGCGGAAAGAAGGATGGCCGGTCGGATCTATTACGCTCTGTGCATTTCGTCCTTTTCCCTCCCATGCACTCCGTCACGTCGTCCAAGATGCCAAGCGGATTGTTGTCATTGAAAAGGACCTGGCGGTCGGAAAGGGGGGCATCGTGTCCAGCGACGTGAAGATGGCGCTTCAGGGGTTACCGATCATCGTGGATACGGTGATTGCCGGACTTGGAGGTCGCCCGATTCCTAAAGCCTCGGTCATGGATACGGTGAAGCAAGCCTGCCTGGAGGGTTTGGAGGAACCTTATTTCCTCGATCTGAATTGGGACGCCATTAATCGGGAATTGACCAGACAACAGGCGCAGCGGCGTTCGGGACCCACCGCAGAAAATATTCTCCGGGAAATCGGTGCTCCCGGCGCATCGCCCATTTAATTTTTAGTCGTGAGGCCGGTATGTCCTATCAACGAGTGAAATTTTATCAAACGGGAACCTTCACGGTTGGCAACCGGTTACTGGATGAATCCGATCTCACGGTTCAAGCCGGGATGGATCGAACGAATTCACTCAATTCCGGCCATCGCGCCTGCCAGGGGTGCGGTGAAGCGCTGGGCGCCCGCTATGCCCTTGATGCGGTGATGCGCGCCACGCATCAGCAGATGGTTGCGGTGAATGCCACCGGCTGTTTGGAAGTTTTCTCCAGTCCCTATCCGGAAAGTGCCTGGAAGATTCCCTGGCTGCATTCGGTATTCGGGAATGCACCGGCGGTGGCGAGCGGCGTGGCGGCAGCCCTGCGGGCCAAAGGCAGAACGGATATACGAGTCATCGCCCAGGGCGGAGATGGTGCGACGGTTGATATCGGGTTTGGGTGTTTGTCGGGAATGTTCGAACGCAATGATGACGTGTTGTATGTCTGTTACGACAACGAGGCCTACATGAACACGGGAGTGCAGCGTTCGGGATCCACCCCGCCACGAGCCTGGACCAATACCACGCAGGCCGTGGGAACCGACCCCGGCAATCCCATGGGCATTGGAAAAAATCTGCCACGCATTGCAATGGCGCACGGTATTCCCTATGTGGCCACGGCCTCGGTGGCCGATCTCCATGATCTGGAAGCCAAAGTGACGAAGGCGATGAATTTCAGGGGCGCACGGTATATTCATATCCATGTGCCCTGTCCGCTAGGCTGGAAGTCCGATCCTGCGCATACGATCAAGGTCGCCCGCCTGGCGGTGGAAAGCGGCCTCTTTCCCTTGTTTGAAGCCGAAGGGGGAGAAGTGACCGATCGAACACCTATTAGAAAAAAAGTTCCTGTCGAGCAATACCTCGAACTTCAAGGTCGGTTCAAACATCTCTTTCATCCACGGGATGAGCGTGCTCTTGAAACGATTCAGGCGATGGCGGATGCGAATATTCATCGGTATCAGTTACTTCCTGTAAAGGCATGATGATGGAACAGAAACCCTTTGCCATTACCTTGAACCCCGCTTCAAGCCTGGCCAATCATACCGGCAACTGGCGGACGATGCGTCCGATCTATGTTGATCACCTTCCACCCTGCAATCAGGGCTGCCCGGCTGGCGAAAATATTCAAGGCTGGTTGTATGAGGCGGAGGAAGGGAAATATGAACAGGCCTGGCGAAAAATTATGGAAGAGAATCCCTTCCCGGCGATTCATGGTCGCGTGTGTTATCACCCGTGTGAAACGGCCTGTAATCGGGGCCAACTTGATGAGCCCGTAAGCATTCATGCCGTTGAGCGATTTTTAGGCGATTACGCGATTGAGCAGGGTTGGCAGGTGGAGGCGGGCGTGGCCACCGGAAAGCGGGTCCTGGTCGTCGGCGCGGGACCGAGCGGGCTTTCTGCTGCGTATCATCTCGCCCGTTTGGGACATGCGGTGACAATCATTGAGGCGGGGCCGAAGCCGGGGGGCATGATGCGGTTCGGGATTCCACAATATCGTCTCCCTCGCAATATCGTGGACGCCGAAATTGCCAGAATTGTGGCCATGGGCGTCTCGATCCATCTGAATCAAAAAGTCGATAATTTAGAAACGACCATCCAAGAGGGCGGATTCGATGCCGTGTTTCTGGCCATTGGCGCTCATCTGAGTAAACGGGTTGATATTCCCGGCCGGGATGCCGGCCGAATGATCGATGCCTTGGGATTTCTTAAAGGAATGGATGGCCAGACTGTTCCCAAGATCGGTCGGCGGGTCGTCGTCTATGGTGGAGGTGATACGGCTATTGATGCCGCGCGAACCGCCAAGCGCCTGGGTGCCGAGGAAACGATCCTGATTTATCGGCGTGATCGAGGGCACATGCCCGCCCATGATTTTGAAGTGGAAGAAGCCTTGGAGGAGGGGGTGCTGACCCGATGGCTGCATACCATCAGACAAGTGGACAATACGACGTTGACCGTTGAAGAGATGACGCTGGATGAGCAGGGGCGCCCTCAACCCACCGGCCGGATTGAGACCTTGGAAGCCGACACGGTTATTCTGGCGGTGGGTCAGGAAGTGGATACCGGGTTTTTAGAGAATGTGTCGGGATTGGATATTTCGTCCGATGGGGTGATTCAAGTCGATGCCTCAATGATGACCGGGCGTGCGGGAGTGTTTGCCGGGGGGGATATGGTTCCTGCAGAGCGCACGGTGACGGTGGCCACCGGCCATGGGAAAAAAGCGGCACGGCATATTGATGCGTATCTCCGCGGAAGTGAGTATCGGAAACCATCGCCCAATACCATTGCGACGTATGACCGGCTCAATACCTGGTATTACACCGATGCGGATAAGAATCGGCAGCCCTACCTGGATCTGGCCAGGCGTCGCGCCAGCTTTGAAGAAGTGGTTGGCGGATTGGATACGGACACGGCGTTGCTCGAAGCCCGACGCTGTCTCTCTTGCGGAAATTGCTTTGAGTGCGATACCTGTTATGGCGTGTGTCCGGACAACGCCATCATCAAATTGGGCCCCGGTCAACGGTACGAAGTGAATTATGACTATTGCAAGGGATGTGGGGTGTGTGCGGAAGAATGTCCCTGCGGCGCCATTGATATGGTGAAGGAAGTCAGATAGGAACAGAATATTTTGTGCGCACACCGGAGTTTGGTCGTTGGAATAAGGACGAAGAGTTATTTGACAGCAATACACACGGCACAAAGGATGTGTCATACCCGGGAGACGATGTATGAAATACCTATTAGCAGTTGATGGATCGGATCAATCGGTCGATGCGATACGTGCGTTTGAAGCGCTGAGTCCGGCGGAGAGCCTGATGGTGTTACATGTGGTGAATGTGCCCGGTATTCCCTATCCGTCCATCGGGGCGGGGATCGCGAAAGATTTGAGGTTGGCGGTGGACAAAGCGATGAGGGAAGAAGGCGAACGGATCATTGAGCAGGCATTGTCCCTCCTGCCTCTCCATCCGGGATCGGTCATGAGACGACTGGAAATGGGTACTCCTGCCGAAGTCATTCTTGCCATGGTCAAGGAGAAGGGAATCGATCTCGTGGTATTGGGTGCCAGGGGTATTGGTCAGATTCGAGAGCAGATGTTCGGGAGCGTTTCGCATCGTGTGATGACGCATGCGTCGTGTTCGACTCTGATCATTAAGAAGCCCACTCGCAAGATCCAGCAGGTATTAATTCCTGTTGAAAGTCAGGAAGACGGTGAAGTGGTGGTGCGGTTTTTGAAAAAGAAGCCATTCCGGGAGCCGATCACTGCAACCGTTTTGCATGTCATTCCGTTTTCAGAACCGGTCTGGCCGGTGGGTGCGATGATTTCTCCCGAATTTCGAAAAGAGATGATCGCCTATGGGGAGAAATTTACGAACGGGCTCAGCGCGGAATTGCAGCAGATGGGGCATGAGGCCAAAGGGGTTGTCGTCGTCGGGGCACCCTCACACACGATCATTGAAGAAGCGAACAAATATGCTGCTGATGTGATTCTGATGCGAACCCATAGCCGATCCGGGGTGAGTCGCTTTCTTTTGGGGAGCGTCTCCCATTCGGTGGTGCATCACACTGAGTCTTCAATTTTGTTTGTGCGTGAATGACCCGGTTTAAAGGATCAATCTGGACAAATAATCCGTTTCCGAGGTTGTATGCATAAAACCTGGTACCTTATTGGTGCAATTGCGATAGGCGTGTTAGTTTTTCTCTATCTGGTGTTCTGGTGTCCCAGCCCCTGCCAGTAAGGGCAATCTCGATTTCAGTCGCACGTCCTCCTGCATCTGCTGGCGACACACTTGTCGATTGTGCAACCCTGTCCGGCTGCACTCCCGGAAGAGGTCGATCTGGTCTCATTGGAGTGGTAGACTGGAGACTGGCTCCCCGGTCCTGCCGAATTTTTCGGCCTGCTCAGGCCACATTTCTGAAGAATCTGGGTTTAGGTATTGGGGCTGGTGAGTTTTTTTACATATTTGTTCATATGGGGCATTCCGGCCCAACATATGAGGGTGCTGGAGGAATATCAGGGGGTGCCGTATAAGCTGGTGGAGCCTTCGAGGCACTCAGAAGCTGACAGGCGACAAAAAACTGGATTGTCCGTTATAATAAAAGAAAGGTATAAAAAGGAGGCGTATTTCCTCTTTTATTAAAAGGATATCAATACATGATCAATAAAGCGGACAGGAAGAAGGTCTCACTGCTTCTGGGGTTAGTCTTGACCATGAATGTGGTGTGTGCCAACAGTCTTGGGGCCAGTCCGTCTGTTCACCAGATTCCGCATCTGATTATTCCCATCCTGGGGACATCTCTCAACAAACAATTCAGGCCGGTGGGCATGGTGAGCCAGGTGGTGATTGATGTCTATGAACGCCAGGATCGCAATGGCCTTCAAATCCAATTTCATACCGAACCAGGAAATTTTTCCCTGTTTGCCCGTCAGTCGATCCATGCAGCCATCACTCGGGCGCTGGCTGCTGCCAATCTTCCGTCGGAATCCTGGACGGTCCTTCTGAAATTTCCCTATACCGGCCTCACGGTGTATGGGGAAAGTCTTTCGGCCATGGTGGGCCTGAGCGTGGTGTCCATGATTAAGGGAGATCATCTCCTGGAAGGTCGGGCCCTCACCGGAACGATTACGGAAAGAGGATCGATCGGAGCGGTGGGAGGGCTTCAACTCAAAATCCTAGCTGCCTACGAAAATCACTTTGAGCGTGTGTTGGTTCCCAGCGAGTATGATGTACGGGATGGAGATTGGCGTACCCCGTTTTTGATGCAGGTCTCCCCTGTTGGGACGATCGATGAAGCCTACTTTGGGCTGACCGGTCATCATTTAGCGACCCTTCCCTAAGACCTACCTTTCAGTTTTCCTGCAGTTAGTTGCCCGGTACGATGGATTCTGGCCTCCTGCCCAGGTTCTTTGTCTTAAAACTCAATGAAATGATTTCCCACAGTATGGGAAGTCTTCTTGAATTTCGCCCACAGGGCGAAACCCTATCGGTTGAGTTGGTCCCTTCCGCTATTCTTTATGAGAATTACGGCATCGTCGGAGGGAGGTCTTCTTTGGTTAGTGTTAAAAAATGTGTTGCACAGGAGATGCAGGGATCATAACTACGAATCAGTTCTTCGCATTTCATCGCGGTTTCCTGATCGTTGAGATGAAGGATGCCTGGCAGGAGGTTTCGGAGATCGTCCTCCATGCGGCGTTGATTTTGGGAGGTTGGCGGCACAATCTTGGCCAGGCGAATGGTGCCATCATTCTTGACCTCATAACGATGGTATAAAAGGCCTCGCGGGGCTTCGGTCGCGGCCATACCGGTTCCGGCGCGTAGTGTCACTGGAACGTCTGGAGCAGTTGGCCGCTCATACTGGTCAATGAGTCGAAGGGCCTCGTCAAAAGCATAGAGCACTTCCACCGATCGTGCCACGATACCCATGGACGCGCGGTTGAACGGGAGGACTAATCCCGTGCTCTGTAAGACGTCTTTGGCCAACAACGAGAGCTGGTCCTGGTTGAGAGCCAGCCGGGCTAACGGCCCTGTGAGATAAGATTGTCCATTCAACGTGCAGTGAAGGGCATTGGAATAGGGTACTTGTTCTTCATGGAAATGGTGTTCAAACTCCGATGCGGCCATGCGGTGTCCCCGATTGGTGACGACGTCGCCTTCATTCATCGGATATTCAGAAGGCCCCCGAAGGGCGAGGAAGGTATAGGCTTGTTCGGGATCTTGAAATTCAAACCCGCTCACCCACCGAAGCGTTTCCGCAGCGGCATCTCTGGCCCAAAGGAATTCGTCCTTCAGCCCATGTAAGGCATTCCTTGTCGGCACTTGGGAGAATCCGCCGATCTTCACCGAAACCGGATGCACCGATCGTCCCCCTAACAGCGTTAACAGATCATTGCCCGCCTTCTTCATTCGAAGCCCTCGCTTCACAAGATCGGGGTGTGAGCGGGCCATCTCAAGCCCGCTGTCGAATCCTAAGAAATCCGGACCCTGGAGCATATAAATATGCAGAACATGACTTTCGATCCATTCCCCGCAATACAGGAGTCGACGTAAATCGCGAAGGCTTTGTGGCATCTCCACATCGAAGATTTGTTCCATGGCATGGACCGCACTCATTTGATAAGCCACAGGACAGATACCGCAAATACGGGCCACGATATCGGGCACTTCGTTAACGTGACGTCCCTGGAGGAAGGCTTCAAAAAAACGAGGAGGTTCAAAAATCCGGAGTTGAACATCCCGGACCTGACCATCCTGAACGGTGATATGAAGGGCCCCTTCCCCTTCTACCCTGGCCATCATGTCGATTTTGATGGTTCTTGATTTATCCGGGTTTGTTAGAGGATCGTTCATTTGTCCACCTTCTATTCTCGGGGAATGATCAAAAAGGTCCATCCAGCAAGGCCGCACGCCGTGAGGAGGACGAGGCGTACTAACCAGTACGTAGAGTCCTACGAACAAGGAGAACGCCGCTGCTGGCCTTTTTCAACATTCCCTATCTGGAGTCCCAGGCATCGCTTTCCTTCCGGAACGGCTGAACCGATCCGTTGATTCCTCGAAAACGGCGAACCATTTCCAGGGGAATGAGTTGCAGATGCTCATGAAATTGTTTGGCCAGAGATCCGGTATTTGGGGGCACTCCGGGAATCACTGAATCCTGTTCGGCCGGGCCAAAGCACCCATAACACTCCCGGCCCATAGCGGGGCAGATGGCCCCGCATCCGGTACGCGTTACCGGTCCAAGACAGGGCAGTCCCTTTGCGACCAGGACGCAGACATGTCCCTGGCGTTTACAGTCCAGGCATACACTGTGTGCGGGAATGCTGGGTGTGACGCCTCTCAGCAAATCGGTGAGAACTCGAAGGAGTTGTGGCTTATCAATCGGGCATCCCCACAATTCATAGTCCACCTTGACGTGTTCGGAAATAGGAGTCGAGGTGCTTAGGCTGTGGATGTATTCAGGGCTGGGATACACCGTTCGCTTGAAGGCTTCCACATCGCCCCAGTTCCGAAGAGCCTGAATGCCGCCGGAAGTCGCACAGGCACCGATGGTGATCAAGGTGGTTGTCTGTTGCCGGAGATCGAGAACTCGAGAAAGATCTTCAGGGCAGGTAATGGAGCCTTCCACGAATGTAATATCATACGGGCCAGGCTGCATATTGCTGGAGGCTTCGGGGAAATAGGCGATGTCGAGGGCCTCTCCTAAAGCCAGCAAATCGTCCTCCATATTCAGAATGCTTAACTGGCATCCGTCACAAGAGGCAAACTTCACCACCGCAATCCGAGGGCGAAGCCTGGTTGAAGGATTCTGAGTTGGGGCAGTTGTTCGGTCCATTTTAATCAATTCCCCTCATTTGTAAGGAGGGGTGAAGGGGGAGGTAGAGATTTCCCCAGGTCGAAAAGTGGCCAACTGTACTGATGTCTCCTCTGACAAAAGACGACGGCCTCTGGTTCTACTCACACCCCCACTTTTCCTAAAAACGGCACCACACGGTCTAACCGCATCACGGGCCCGTCCTTACAGACAAAGAACGGCCCGAGCTGACAATGCCCGCAAAGTCCGATGCCGCATTCCATATGCCGCTCCAACGACACATACATGGCGTCAGGGCGCAGACCCTGATGAGTTAAGGTGTTACAGGCAATCCGCATCATGATCTCCGGTCCGCACATCATGATCAGCGTCTTGTCAGGGTCCAACTGCAGTTGATCAAACAATTCGGTGACCACGCCCACATGGCTATGCCAGGTCTTGCCGGGTTCATCGCTGGTCAGCAGCACCTGCGTGCGGGGCTCATGCCGCCAGGCATCGAAGCGTTCCCGGTAGAGCAAGTCGTGAGGGGTCTTTACCCCGTGGAGAATGGTCATGGCACCATACTCCTCCCGCCTGCGAAAAATATATTCAATGGCTCCAACAACAGGGGCACAACCCAACCCGCCCGTGACGATGAGCACATCCTTCCCCTGAGCTTCCTTCATAGGCCATCCGATTCCGAAGGGACCACGAACGCCCACACTCTCACCTATTTGCATCGCGCCCAGGACCTGTGTGATTCGTCCCACCACACGAATGGTGTGGTCCAGGAAATCCGGCTCGCCAGGGTCCGACACAATGGAAATGGCTACCTCACCTACACCAAACACATAGAGCATGTTGAACTGCCCCGCCTCAAAGCGGAAAGACTCCCGATGAGCGGAATCTGTGAGTTGCAGGCGAAACGTCATGATATCCGTGGACTCCTGCTTCTTGTCCACGATGACAGCCGGATGGATAAGGTAGGGGTTGTGTGTCATAGCTGACTTTAGCCCTCTTGAATAACCCTTTGAAAAAGGAGAACTAAGGGGGATTTATCTGGTCTGGGTTTTTGTCATTTTAGGCCGTGTCATTCCCGGCATCTTTTATCGGGAACCTATCCCCCTTCCGTCATGCCCGAGGTTTGTAATCGGGCATCTATCCTGTTTTCGTTTCGGATGGATCCCCGCTAACTACCTGCGGGGATGACAGAAGTATTTGCTATTCCAGATATCGTTCATCGGGAATCTCATTCAAAGAATGGCTTATCTTAACAAAATAAATTTCTCTGATCTTCCCTGGTGTTGCATATCTTTCAATAAACCCAAAATTCAGTGTAGCCTTTTTCCTCAAAAATATGATGATTGGAGATTCTATTGTTGCTAAAGCAAATTCAAAGCCAATGGGGAGGTCAATGTGATGGCAAAAGGCAAAGGTTTTCAGCTCAAGTGGCCTTCTCATATCCTTATCCTTGACGGGTATCTGCTTGGTGAGTTTGGCTTCAAGGCAGATGGAGCAACGCATGTTCATGTTCAAATGATTCTATCTATAATAACCCAAATAAATCTTGCACTGGAAATTGGTTTTCAAGGCGTTAGGTGTCATGTTGGCTTGCTCTTTATCTCCTCAATTCATACACTGCCACCGTTGATGGACGAAGTATCTCAAGCTATGCTGATCAAAGCTATATGGGCTGCTCTTGAAAGATTTCATGGACAGGATAGCGACCTATTCAGAGGGAAGCATGTAAAAGAGGAGTGCGTAAATCACAGAGTAGCTTTGCATGTTCAGGAGGCACTCCTGATGGGTACCTGTGAAGAACTCAATGATTTGCGACAAGAAATAATCTCGGCTCACGTAAAAATAGATGTAGAGTACGATAAGGCGCTTGACCAAGGGAAAATCATTGGTGGCGAGCCATCACGTCCCGATCTGTTGATACATCATCGTGGCGATAATTCAAACAACTATGCATTCATCGAATTAAAAAAAAGGTATCGAACACCGAGGGATATAGAAAAGTGTAAAGGCGCGAAAAAGTCTCCGTACGATTACAAGCAGGTTCTGATAATTGAATGTTTGCGAAACCCCCCATGTAAAATGCGTATTATTGAAATGCTGGCCGCAGATGGAACGTTCAGGGCACATAAATATCCATCTGTAACCGAACCATCGCGTGACGGCTAATCTAGTGGAATCCGCCCAATGAATGGTTGGGTTGCTAAGTACATCTCAGTCTGTGCCCGCTGACCGTGGACGTTTGGTCCAGTGGGGACGGTAATCCCTGTTAATAAGGAGAAGGTCGTGAATATCTTTATGGTTGGTGCTATCCTTGGTCTTGGCCAACGTCTGTGACTTGTTGGCTTTATACGTATTGGGGTATTCTTCGGTCATGGCTATAACATGGGAACAATTGGCCGAACAGGCCATGAGTCTACCGACGGAATCGCGGGCACGGTTAGCGGACCTTCTTGTGGAAAGCTTAGATGCCGATGAACTAGGGCAGATTGATCGCCTGTGGGTTGCAGAGGCAACACGCAGGCGCGATGAAGTACGAAGCGGGCACGTCGCGCCGATCCCTGGAGACGAAGCTCTTCAGAGGGTGCGAGACGACGTTCGCCGATGAAATGGGATTTCCACCCGGAAGCTCTGGAGGAATATCGGGAGGCAGCTCTTTACTACGCCGAGCGTGATCCGACGCTTGCTCTGAAATTCCTCGACACTGTTGAGGATGCCATCCGACGAATTATCGAATCTCCAGAACGGTACAGGATCCTCGATGAGGATGTCCGACGTTGTCTCACCCATGTCTTCCCCTATGGGGTTCTGTTTACCATAGAACCGGAGTCTATCCTCATTGTGGCTGTCATGCATTGTAGCCGCGAGCCGGGATACTGGAAGCGAAGAATCCCACCAGCCTAACAAGCGACCGAGCACGTATAATGCCTCCCGAAGTTAAGGAAAGATTAAATGGGAAGGCGTGATTATCATTGGCAATTTTCATTTCAAAGCGTTGCGGTTTATCAGAAGGAGGACAAGCCGTAGGCTTCATTTGCTCTTGAAGATGCCAGGCTTATCACAGGGCAGAACCCGGCATCCGGCGGTGCCGTTGCTGAATTCCTGATAGCGGTACTTCGAAAAGTGCCTGAGAGGGCATTCCATTGTACGCAACACTCGTTGCGGTGGTCTCGCGCCGGTTACCTTGTCACCCTGCTCGGACGGAAATCCCATGCAATATGTCATACCTAAGAAATTTGCTATTCCTCTGAATCGCCAAGAGGTTTTTCAGTCATGGAGTCATCGGGGGTATTCGTGCGATCTGTTTGTCGATCCTCCCGGGAGGGAGTGGAATGATTTTGTCCATTCGACCAACGAGCTGGTCACCGTCGTTGAAGGGAAATTGCGAATGACCATTGAGGGTGAAGAGATTATCGCGGAACCCGGAGATGAGGTAATCATTCCGAAAGAAGCCTGTCATTCAGTAAAGAATATTCATCACGCGACGACCAAATGGCTCTATGGGTATGATTGAGAGCATGAAAGTTTGAGTGCCATCCGGTAGACTTTGTTTGCAAAGTGATGAATGGTTCATGACACACAGGCGTCCTGGGAGGCGAGGGCATTCTGCTGGGCACAGATCCTTCGCCGCCGGCTTAGGATGACAATATGATTAAGGTTTAACCGAATCATTATTTGTTCGTCCAAGGTCTGTGTGGTGAAATCCAGGTTTTTACATTTTTCTCGATGTGGTTTATTCTATGATCCATGATGCGATTTATCCGTCTGTCCGACTACACTTGGTGGATCTGGTTGTGCCTCGCCGGTTGCTTACTGGCCGGTCTGCTTGTTGACCCGATTTACTTCTTTCTGGCTATCCTCATTTCCACCATCCAAGCCTTGGTTTTTTTTGCTCGCGAGGATAATGCCTCGTCTTTTCCAGCGCAACTTCGTCTCGCGTATGTACTTCTCCTGGTCGTGCTGTATCTGCCGCCACTTCGATTTCTCTATTGGGTTCCGGCTATTGGCACATTGATCCTGTGTTTTACCGGGTACTGTCTTCTGGCACGCGGTCTTTCCCTGCTCCCATGGAACCGGGACTCGCCTCTGACATTTCAGGAAGTCGTCAGGATCTTCAGTGTTCCTCCCAATCTTGATGTCACTCTGCGAGGCAAACCTGCATCCGGGTGTCCCGGTGGAGTGTGTTCACTGGAAGTTCAAATCGGCAAGTCCGCAAAGACCTGAGGAGGCAATCACCGAATTGTTAGGGTACCGGGGAAATTTATACGTGGAGAGAGAAGCACGTAGTGAGATATCGTATTCCGAATAGGGGATTCCTTCTTTATTCATTGGTGTTGATGACGTTGGAATGATTCGATGTTCGTCAACGTAGTCATCCTGAAGGCTGCATGATCGGGGTGTGATAATTGAGAGATCATGGCCATCTCAAAAAGTCTGGTGTTTGGAATCCGGCTCATTGGACAAAGGTTCAGGTCCTGATTCCGATGTCTTTTTCCGGTTAGAGGTTTCGTACGCAGTATTCATTCACTTCACACAACATAGGAGAAGAATATGGCGAGTGTCGGTTATCACGAACCCATTGAGGAGTTGTCCGATGAAACCCGCGACATGCATCGAGCCATCGTTTCGTTGATGGAGGAACTGGAGGCTGTTGATTGGTACAATCAGCGCGCGAATGCGTGCAAAGACGCGGATCTCAAAGCCATTCTTGCGCACAATCGAGACGAGGAGAAGGAACATGCCTCAATGGTGCTTGAATGGATTCGACGTAAGGATCCTACTTTTTCGAAGCATTTGAAGGACTATCTGTTTACAGAGAAACCCATCGCGCACAAGTAGCCGGGCGATGTCGATGGGACCGGCCTCTGCCAGGATTCACTGCCGCTTAGCTTATTCGGGTGGCTGGCAGAGGGCGTGGACTTCCTCGGTGAGGTCAATGCCCACCGGACACCAGGTGATACAGCGTCCGCACCCGACGCATCCCGACATGCCGAATTGGTCGATCCATGAACCTAATTTGTGAGTGAGCCACATGCGGTAGCGGTCTTTGGTGGTGGGGCGGAAGTTTTTTCCGTGGATGTAGCCGTGATCCGACGTGAAACACGAATCCCAGACTCGAGCATGTTCCGATTGTTGGTGGTCCAGAGTTGGAGTTTCCTCCACCCCATGACAAAAACAGGTAGGGCAAACCATCGTACAGTTGGTGCAGGCGAGGCATCGTGCGGCGACCTCGTCCCATCTGGGGTGATCGTGAGCTTCATATAAGCCATGGGGTAACGAAGCATGTGGAAGGGTCCTCGTCTGGCTGGCCGCGCAGGCGGCTATCCGTTCATCGTCCTGCTGAATCCGGGCTTCAGACGCCACACCGCACGCAAGGTGTTCCAATACTTCCAGTCCTGTGGGGCTTCCGGCTTGAATCAGAAAGTCTTCATCGGCTTCGGTCAGGCTGAGATCGTACCCTTCTTGGGCTTTTGGTCCCGTCCCCATTGATGCGCAAAAGCATGTCTCCAGCGCCCTCGTGCAGTTGACGGCGATGAGGAGGAGATTGGTCCGTCGCTGTTGGTAGTAGGGATCAGGGTAGGAACCATTCAGGAAAATCCGATCTTGAATGCCGAGCCCTGCAAGATCGCACGCTCGTACTCCCAGCACGGCCGTTCGTGGTATCTCAGGAACGGTCTCTTTGGCACAAAATGTTTTTCCGTTACGGTCCAGGACTAACAGGGTTTCTCGTGGAGTAAACACCAGCGGCTTGAGAGATTGTGGGCCGTGAACGATATTGAAATACCGGGGGTTGGATTCTGGTTCCAGTCGATAGCTTCCTGGACGTTGCTGGTCCTTCCACCCGATCGGGAGGTCTTCTTCCCGGGTAATTTCGCCCCATTGAATCGCGCCGTTGGAGAGGATCGGCCCAAGGATCCGATAGCCAAGGTTCTGGAGAATGCGAATCAGGTGAGGAAAATCCTGGCGGTGTAAGAGTCCTGGCGGAGAAGGTTCAAAAGATTCGGTGGCCATGATTGCCTTTTAACTTACTGTTGAATATTTAAAAAAAATGCCGTTTCCTCAACCTATGAGGGACCGAGGCTCCCCAGAGAACCATTATGGAGTGTTCAAAAATGCCCGTCCAGCAAGGCCGCAGCCAATTGGGCGAGCGGAGCGTACGGAGAAGTACGTGAGCACGACCAAGGGGCGAGAACGCCGCTGGCGGCCTTTTTCAACACTCCCTTTAACTTACAGCCCAATGTGACCACGGAGAATGTTGTAATCATACGCGGATTGGCCTGTGCGTCGCAGACCCAGATCATGTTGTTCCATTTGATCAATGATGGCTGCAACCTCCTTTGTGTCCTGTTGCGCAGAGCAGAAATGTCGAGGACTTTGTCCTTTAAGACGCGGCGAAGGCCTTTCTGCCCATTCCAAATAGACGGTCTCAAGCCACGACGCGAGGATCTGTTGCTCTTCTTCTTTGGGGACAATGGTGGGGGGAGCGATGTAGCTGTTTGATAAGAGATCCACTTCAGGAGTCCGATGTTGCGGGGGAGCGGTGGTTTCCCCCTGGAAGTGCAGTAAGAAGCCAAAGGCTGCGGCCAGTTGGTGCTTGACGGTATCCAGCCGGTGTGCAGAATCGGTTTCGACAAATAATTGTGTGGGTGTCAAGGTGAGGCGGGCGACAGGGCATACTCTGGCACCGGATGGGTCCTGTGGTGTGAGCCATACCCACGTTAAGGTATCGGTTTGTGAATCCGTTGAGGCCGGCTTGCCGGCGTCTTCTTGCCCGGGAGTGAATTGATCAAGCTCACGAAGCCCGTCAGCCATGGCGCGGAAGTCATGGTGTTCATACAGGGCGATGGCATAGAAAAATGTTTCCCCTTGGGTATTCTGATAGTCAATCTGTGAGTCGACGACCGTCCAGGCTCCTCGTCGTACCTTGGCGACACTCCACATGATCATATACCCGAAGCTCTTGGCGAATTCTGCCCATTCTGAGAGGGCAAAATTGCCCGTGCCAATCTCGATTTCCCGTCGCATCTCATTGGTCAATTCATAGACCGCTTTTCCCATGCTGGAGGAAAGGATGAGTGGGGGACCAGGTAGGCGTATGTCGGCCAATCCACGAAGGAGCCGGGTGAGCAGGACCTGTCCAACTTTGTAGGGAACCGGTCGTGTGTGGGGGAGAACATCAAAGATCTGTTTGTCTCCCAACGATTGCAGACGGGTTTGCGTACCCTGATTCCCCTGATCCAACCCTTGCACCTCGAGCAGATCCATATAGGAATGTCGTAAGGAATCCAGCCAGACCCGTTCCTCTTGCGGGACATGTTCCGTTATCAGGTCTCGCACTTGCTCGATGAGAGAAGCATGGCCGTCAGTCGGCAAATAATCGGCATAGACGAACCACCTGGCCAGATCCTCTTCTTCCGGCAAGGGAACCAAGGGCGGAACCATGAGTGGGTGGAAATAGGGCTGAAGGCCGTGGCTTAAGGCCAGTTGTCGCTGTATCTGAAAGTCCGGTTGGAGCGATTGATGCTCCAATCGGGTTAACAAATTTCGAATGCCTTCTTCTGTTCCGGCTATTGGGTGAGAATCATTGTCTGCCATGGTCACACGTTCAGGCTTTATGCTGGAGAGGATGTGGTCTTGTCGGCGAGCGATGGATGATGTCCTCCTTCGAATTTCGGACTTTTAATCGTGAGGACGGGATAGGGACTTTGTTCGAGTAACTTATAGGCTGTGCTTCCCAGGATCATCCGGGTCAGTCCTTTTCGGCCATGGCTCCCCATGATAATAAGATCGGCTTGCTGAATGGCACTGGTTTCCAGGATGCCATCAACGGTTGGCTTATCGAGTAACTCATATTGGGCGGATAGACCCTGTTCGGACAGGACAGCGGTGAGGTCAGTCAATCGCTTTTCGACTTTATCCCGGTTGGTTTTTTCTTGAAGCGGATGCGTCAGGGTGAAGTCCAAACTGTAAGATAATGGTTCAATGGCATGGACCAGGGTCAGAGGCACATCAAACCATTTGGCGATTTGGACCGCATATTCATAGGCATCCATGGAGCAATCGGAGAATTCTAAAGGCAGAACGATTTGGCGCGGGAGGATTTGCAAGGCATGCATCGCGGAGATATCCTCTGATTCCCGGTGAGGAATGGACAGAACCGGACATGGGGCTCGTTGAATCACCCGTTCCGCCACGCTCCCGAATAAGACTCGGTTGAATCCCGTCCACCCGTGGGTTCCCATCATAATTAAATCGCATTTTTTTTCCCGTGCGACCTCGCAAATGCATTCAGAGGGGAGGCCTGCCAGCAGTTCCATGGATGCTCTCGGAACTTGTTGCCGGGCCTCGGCCAGGAGTGTTTCCAACTCTTCCCGTGCCACCTTTCGTTGTTCATCCAGAAATTGTTGGGCAACTCCGGCGTCGATATCCAGCCCCGGTTGCAGGGAATGGACATGAAGAATGGTCAGTTGCGCTTCAAAGACTTTTGCCCATTCCACCGCATATCGAAAGGCAGGAGTGGAGCTTGGTGAAAAATCAGTGGGAAGCAGGATATGGGTGACGATCTTGACCATAACTGGATTAGCCTTTCGCCTTAGAGTGAAAGCAAGAGAGCATTCTCAGAAATTCTAATTGCTCGGGCACCCGACCACAACCCGTAGGGAATTCAGAGGCTGCCGGTTACACGGCGTCCACGGTCAGGAGGAGAATTTCCCCTTTCATCTCCTTATGGATCGAACATTGAAATTGGAATCGCCCCGAGTGGTTAAGCATCAAACGGATTGATGCTTCCTGGCCGGGCTCAAGATAGACCCCTTCCACGCCCTTTCCATAGGTTACGACGCCGTTGCTATCGACATGGGTCAGAGTATTTAGGAACATGTCTGATCCAAAGTCATGGCGGACCGTATCTTTGTTTGTGATGTAGATAATGGTCTCTGTATCCAGTTGAAGAGGCATTTGGGTGGTTTGAAACGTGTATCCCTCAATGGTCACGATCACTTCTTGTATGGGCTGCGCGCTGGGCGAGGACATACCTCCTAGGAGAAAGAATCCAATGGACAGAACCCAAGCCCTGCGAAATAGGCATTTTCGAAGGTTGTGCATGTGTGGATTATCTCCCTTGGGTTGAAAAGACTTGTCTCACTCGACTTGCTGCTACTGATCGACTTGTCATTGGAAGGTACCAGGGTTCCCCTTTCAATGCAGAAGGGGGAACCCGCTTACTCATGAAACTTTCACAGCAATACTTTTCGGTTTTGCCCGATCGCTTTTCGGTAAATGGACGTGCAACACCCCTTCCTTGAATTCCGCCGAGACTTTCTCGGGATCGGCATCTTCGGGGATGGTGAAACTCCGTGAAAAACTCCCATAGGCCCGCTCGATCCGATGGTATTTTTTATCTTTCTCTTCCTTCTCATACTTTCGTTCACCGGAAATGACTAACACATCGTTTTGTACACTGATTTTAATTTCATCCTTTTTAACCTCCGGAAGCTCGGCTTTGACCAAATATTCTTTGGTGTCTTCCGTAATATCTACCAGAGGAGCCCATTCGGCAACGCGCAAGGCTTCTTGCCGTTCCCCCTCTTTTCTGATTGGTGCCCGGCCGAACAAAGTTGAAAGCCGACCCTGTAACTCATCCAATTCTCGAAACGGATCCCAACGTGTAATGGCACTCATCTCGTAACCTCCTTTTTTTACCCTGTAAGAAAAATATAGATCATACCTACATCTGATATACAGCAATGGGTATGCCAACAGTTTAAAAGGAAAGGCGACTGAGATTTAAGGAAAAAACTTTGAAAAAACCGGTTGTTCTCCATTCTTCGTGGCAAAGCGCCTCATTCAAAGGGACCAGGTCTGTAGCAGATGTCATCAGCAGGAAAAAGGAATCCGGTCCTTCTGTTTTTTTTTAAGCTTACCGGACAATCAATACCGGGCATGGGGTCTGATGTAAGACGGAATGCGAAACGCTCCCCATCAAAAATCGGGAGAACCCTCCCCGGCCATGCATACCCATGATGATCAGGTCGGATTGGGAGGCGTGGCGTTGTTCGAGTATGGCATAGGCGGGATCGCCAATCCCGACATGCGCTTGACAGGCGAAATTCATCCGGGTGAGCCGGTCAGTGACGGCTTTCATGCGTTCCTGGGCCTCTTCTATGGCTTGAGCTTCCAGTCGGTCCGATTGTCCTACTGTGGTTGGCCAGGACAGTTGGGGTTGTGGCCAGACCGCAAACACCTCGACCTCAACCGGTTGTCGAAAAGGTTGGAGAGCCAAAAACTGTAACGCCGCTTCTGCGTCTTCTTGACCCTCAATGGGGAGAAGAATCTTTTTTAACTGAGTCATGGGGGTTTTGACGATCATGGTTGAACACGGCGCATGCATCAGGACCCGATGAGACACGCTCCCGAGAATCAGTTCTTTGACTGGTCCAAGACCTCTCGCTCCCAACACGATCAGGTTGGATTGTGCGGATCGTGCCGTTTCCACAATCACGTCGACCGGATGTCCAATTTGATGGACCCGCTGCACATGGGAGAAATCGGCAGGCAGGTGTTTCTGTGCCTCATCGAGAATTCCCTCCCCTTCTTTTCGCAATTGGTTTTTGATTGCTTCCTGGGCCTCGGTTCGAAGATCCGGCGTTATCATCGGGTAGTTGAAATCGGGAAGGTGGAGAGCATGAACCAGCGTCAATTCTTCAGGCGGCGTAAAATGTGCAAGAGTCTGAACAGAAGAGGTGGAACAGGATGAACCATCAATTGGAACCACAATTCTCATGGGATCTCCCTTTTCAATGTTGTTCTCCTTGCCCTACTTTAGTTGAGAGACAGCAAGAGGAATGCCACTGTGATACCACGTTAGCTTTATAGAGGTGTGCTTTTCCCTGATTTTTTAGGCTGCAGTCTGATAACAAGAGCAGGGAATCGCGGTGACGAACGGCCACGGGGGTGGGGCGCCTCTGATTATTAATGTGGCAACGTAGCATGGGTTGAGTTGGACCAGTTGACGCAAATTGCTACAGTGGGGATATTTCTGGTTGGTGAAAAAGGCTACAGATGTTGAATGTTTATGGTCGCCTCTCGTCGATAATCCGGGAGGGAATAGGGGAGTCACCGAAGGGAAGTGTATCTTAAAACAGGGTGGGCTGAGGCTGTTATTTTTATCGTGGTCTCAGGTTACTGAGTTAAACAAGGAATATGGCAATGATCAACGATTCTCCAGCTGTCTTAGTCGTCGATGATGAACCCGAAATGCGGCAATTACTGCGGGATATTCTCGAGGAAGAGCACTATCGAGTTATGGTGGCTTCAGATGGTCACGACGCGCTTAATCGGATGGAAATGGAGAAGTTTCCCGTGGTCGTCACGGATTTACGGATGAAAGGCATGGACGGGCTGGGATTGTTGGATCATGTCCTTCGAAAGCATCCGGAGTCCAATCTCATCATGATGACGGCATTTGGCACCGTTGAGTCGGCCGTTGATGCGATGAAGCAAGGCGCGTTCGATTATCTCACCAAACCCATCAAGAGCAATGAATTATCGGTGACGGTGGCCAAAGCCATGCGAGAGGCGCTTCTTCGCCAGGAGGTCAAGCAATTACGGCAACAGGTCAGCCGGGAATTTTCCTTTGACCAGATTCTCGGGAAAAGTAAACCGATGAAAGAAATTTTCGATCTGATCCGGCGAGTGGCCGATTCACAGACGAATATTCTCATCACGGGAGAAAGTGGGACGGGAAAAGAGCTTGTGGCCAAAGCCATTCATTTTAATAGCCAACGTAAGGCCGCGCCTTTTGTGCCGGTGAACTGCGCGGCCATTCCTGAGCTGTTGTTGGAAAGCGAACTCTTTGGCCATGTGCGCGGCGCCTTTACGGATGCAAAGTCGGATAAACCCGGTTTGTTTGAAGAGGCGCACGATGGCACGTTGTTTTTGGATGAAATCAGTGAAATGCCCATGATGCTTCAAGCCAAGTTGCTTCGTGCCGTGCAAGAACGGGAAATCCGGCGGGTAGGGGCGACTCGCTCCCTGTCGATCAATGTCCGGTTGGTAGTCGCCACGAACGTCCATTTACGTGAGGAAGTGAAGGCCAAGCGATTTCGGGAGGATTTGTATTATCGTTTGAATGTGATTGAACTGCACTTACCTCCTCTTCGGGATCGCAAGGAGGATTTGCCTATCCTGGTTCAGGGGTTACTTCAAAAAAGTGTCACCGCCCGACAGAAACAGATTGAAAGTGTCGATGAGCCGGCCATGGCCCGGCTC
>JBATLR010000211.1:0-5460 GCA_049289415.1 Nitrospirales bacterium | reverse complement strand
GAAACCGTGGAACGAAATGAGGATCGCGAGGCAATCCTTCGTCATGTCGAAATGGTCCAACGAGCGAGTCGGGAAACCATCCAGGAAAAAAATGATTTGGAGGCAGTGGAGGATCGGTGTCGCCAGGTGAGGTCTATGTTAAGTGCTGGAAACGATCGGAGTTCTCTTTTGATGGATAAAATGTCGAATATCCTTCGCTAGTTGTGTTTGCCTCCTCCGTGCCTGTCCCCGTTGAATTTTGTCCCCTTTCAATAAGCTGCTCAGCACCTTTTCGACTTTTCAAGTTGGCCGGGAAAATTTTTGTACATTGCTCATGAAACCTTGGATCGTGGTTAATGGATATGTGAACCCACTCCTCTTAATGTCAGAGGGGCGGCCCCTTTTTTCTATAAGCATAAAAGGAAAATTATGTTGAAAACGTTATTGGAAATGCGAGGCTATCGATTGCGAGCCATCGATAAAGACCTTGGAAGCGTTGAAGATTTTTATTTTGATGACCGGTTGTGGGAGATCCGGTATCTCGTGGCGGATACAGGAAATTGGCTCCCCGGAAGGAATGTGCTTATCGGACAGGAGGCCCTTGGTCCGTCTGATCGGGAGGAAAACGTCTTTCCTCTGACGCTGACTTCAGCAGAAATAGAAGATAGCCCGGGCATAGAAACCGACCTGCCATTTTCGCTTCAAAAAGAAAAGGAATTACGCCTGTTTTTCAAATGGAGGGAATACTGGGAGGATGATGTTTTCATCCAGCCTGCCGGTTTCACACCGATGAGTGTCCCGGGAGGGGAGGCTATCGAACCTGTGCTCAAAGATGGAAGGAACTTATCCGGCAAATTGGATGGAAATCCTCATTTGCGGTCCGCTAATGAGGTTCAAAGGTATTACATCGGGGCCAAGGACGGAGAGATCGGCCATGTGGACGATTTCATCGTGGAGGATACCTCATGGAAAATCCGATATTTAGTGGTGGATACGCAAAATTGGCTGCCGGGGAAAAAGGTTCTCATATCTCATAAATGGGTCAGTTCCATAGATTGGAATAAACAAACGGTTGCGGTAGACATGACTCGAGCCACGATTGAAAAAAGCCCTGAGTATGACCCCAGCAAGCCTATCGATAGAGAATATGAAGTCAGGATGTATGATTTTTACGGAAAGCCCCTCGATTGGGAATGAGAGGAAGGCTGGGGCCTGAACGTATGATACACACAGCTTCCTCATGTCCAAACACTCAATATTTTCATGGCATCATGAAGAAAGGAAATGCATGAATTTGTATGGGAAAAGGATTTTGTTGCTTGCGTGTTTTGCCGGATCTCTGTTTTTTGTCGTGGGGTGTGAACAAGAAGGCCCTGCTGAACGAGCAGGTGAAAAGGTAGATGAATCAATGGAGAAAGCGGGAGAAAAGATGGAGCAGGCGGGAGAAAATATACAGGATTCGGCCAATTAGAAATCTCACACCGTAGAAGGCTTGTGAACTGTTGTACTCCATTTTTCCTAATCTGAAAGAAGTTTTGTCCATTGTAGGAAATGTCCTGGAAAGGCAACACTGAATTAAGAAGTTGGGTGAGTTCTACGGGATAGGGATTAGGAGATTTTAATGTAGGAAATTTTCTTCATATCACTCAAACGGAAAGGAGAAATCATGCCCACAGCAAATGCCAAAAAATGCGCTCATCCTGCCTGTAAATGTGACGCCAAGCCGGGAAAAGAATTTTGTTCCGATAATTGCTCATCTTCCCAACCTTCCAAAGGCGGAAAATGTCAGTGCGGACATTCCGGATGTGGGCATGGAGGTTAGCAGGACGAATTCTCAAGAAACGAATTCCGAGAATCATTCTCGCAAGAAAACGAAATAATGAAAGACGGCGTCGGTGTATCGGTGATAGTAATTCACCGGAAAATTTTGAAATTCAAATATGAAGGAGGCAAACATGAATACTCCCCGGCATGATAGGCGGTGGTTCTTGAATGTAAAAATTATGATGACAATTGCCGTCCTGATGATGGTTCCTGGATTCACTTTTGGAAGCGATCTCTCAGGGCATGCTCCTGAACATGACCGTTCGGCAACAAATCAAATAAAAGAAGGTCATCAATTAGATAAAGGTCATCGCTATATTGAAGGAGTCGTTGAGGAAGTGAACGAAAATACGATACGGGTTGATGCGGGAGAGGCTGGTGAGATGTCCCCTCGGTACCTGAATTTGAGTAATTCCAAGGGCAAAGAAGATCTCGAAGTTGGAGACATGGTTCAGATTGAAGTCAATGCTCAAAATAAGGTGGTGAAGTTTCAACCAATTCACAAAGATGGAAAGAAACATTAATTGGAACGCATTGACCTAGGACACGAAAATTGAGAAATGCAAACAATATCAACTTGGAAGGTAAGTCATTGCCGATGAACGATCCAATCTTACCCTTCATAAAGGGAACAAAGGAGGACTAGGTATGTTAAGTTGGGCCATAACGTTTCTAATTATTGCTCTCATTGCAGGAGTGGTTGGCTTAACTGGTGTGGCCGGTACAGCGACCAACATTGCCTGGATTTTGTTTGTTGTGTTTTTAATAATTTTTGCCTTGAGTTTTATTACGGGGAAAAGACCTCCAGCCTAGCAATCAGGGTTGAAGAGAACAAAATTCGCCACTGATCAGAAACGGCTAACCATTTGGTTGATCCAGGTTGTACGGCGGCGGGACGGTTGAGAGTTGGACCGCAGGAAAATTCTGCAAGAGAAACACCGAAACCCAAACTAGGGCAGATGTATTTTCCATCATGATTATGATCATCACCCCTGACGAAGTCTTTCGAAGCGCAATGCTTCTCCACTTTCAAGAAAAGGACTATGAGCTTTCTATACCTGAACATAGACACGATGTGACCCCATTGGTGGAGAAACATTCCCCGGAAGTCATTGTTCTGGATATGTCAATTGCCGATCCCAATGGGTCAACCATCCTGAGGGATCTGCGAGAGAAAGGCTATGCCGGGAAAATTATCGTGATCAGTGGACCTTCAAATAGACCGTTAATGGTCGACATTCATCAGCAGAAGGTCGATCAAGTCGTGAGGAGATCTCCAACCGATCCTATTGCCCCTCTGATGGATCAACTGGAAAGCATTATCCGTGTGATGTTCCGTGAGGAAATATCAAGAAAAGCCTTTGAGTATTATGGTAAACGGTTTGGTCAACATGGAAGAGATTGGGAGGACTGGTTTAAAGCGGAGAAAGAAATATTAAAAGATCCAACGGGCAGATCACCAATAACTAGTCCAGAAAAACCAAAAGGGACCGGAATCCAATGTTGATAGGGAACCTCACCGTGTCTCATTTCTGATATCGATAACGGAACGTGGAATGGAAATTTTGATCTTCGGCAGCCTCTCCCAATCAGCATTGACCTCCTGACCGGGAAGAAGCACGCCTGAGCATTCAGGAAATAACTGCGAGGGCCTGGGCGCGGTTCATTTTTTCTTTCGAGCACGAGTCTCAGCGGCCTTCTTGGCAGAGGCGGATTTGGCGGATGGCGACCGGGAGGCCGAGGCTTTTCCGCCTTTTTCCCCGCCTTTTTTAGCCGGAGCTGTATTCATCCCTTTTCCTCGACCGGATCCCCCTGGTTTCTTCCCTCCACCGGTCATTTTATTCACGGTAGCCCATGCCCGTCGTTCAGCTTCATTTTCCGACACGCCTCGCTTTTCATATCCTTCTTCAATTCTTTCCGCTTGGCGTTTTTGTTTCTCTGTGTATTTGGATTTGTCTCCTCTTGGCATCATCTCTCTCCTTGCTATGAGGTGGAAAATTTGAACGGAGTCTGATTAATGCTTACGAATATATGAAAATTTATTGGCTTGGTCCCAGGCTATCGGCAGAGTAGGCATCTCGTTGGCCCATTGGTTTCGCCTCTCCAACGGTCGAGTCTTTTGTTGTTTGACGCTCCATTTCCGAATTCAGCTCAGCGCCGATCATCACGATAAATGCGGTTAACCAGAACCACATGAGAAGGATCACTCCCGCCCCGAGCGATCCATAGGTCCGGTTATAGTTGCCATAATCATTTGCATATAAGGCAAAGACCGATGAGCCGATTATCCAAAGAGTCGTGGCAAACCCTGCACCCCATGACACCCATTGCCATTGTGGCTTATTCCGACATGGCGCGTACCGGTAGAGTAAAGCGAGCCCGAGCATGGCCATGCCCGCCAGGAGTGGCCATCTGGCCAGAGAGAGGCCCGTCTGAGCCACCTCGCCGAATCCCAATAGTCTGAGGACCGTGGGAAGCATGGTAATAAGAAAGAGGGTAGAAATGAGAAAGATGATCCCGACGAAGGTCAGGCCTAAGGCCAGAGCCGTCGTTTTAAGAAAACCTCGTGTTTCTTCTTCATTGTAGGCAATATTTAAAGAGGTAATGAGAGCCGTCATGCCTTTTGAGGCACTCCATATTGCCAGGAGCAATCCAAAGATTGCCCCCAAGCTTAAGGCCGACTCTGCACTTGTGGAAATGGACGTCAGCTGCTCATGAATGATGGATTGAGCCTCTTTCGGTAAAAACACACTTAACGATGTAATTTGTTCTTGGACTTCCTGCTGACTGGTAAGGAGGCCGTATATGGATACAATAGCCGCGAGGGCAGGAAAGAGAGCCAAGGTGCCATAAAAAGCTACCCCTGCGGCGACAATGGAAACGTTATCTTTGGAAATCTGGTCTTTCACTCGGACCAGAATATCCCACCATCCAAATTTTGGAATTTGTCCAGGGACTTTTGCATGTCTTCCTCTATTTTTCTCATGTTTGGCTTTCTGGAATGATGGAGCGGTTCCCGCTCTTTTTTCGCCAGGAGGTATGGCCTCTGATGGATGGTCAATGTGACTGAGGTTCAGTGGATTCATGAGCGAAAAAAACCCTTCTGGAATGAAGCCTGAGGCATACTCACCAGCCACCTTCTGTTCTGTGCGTTGGCGAAATCAAGCATCGTGAGTCTGCATGTTAGGATGAGAAAGAAATAAATGCCGGATCTGGAATTATGTTCTTTTCGTCTTTTCTCCACATACCTCATCTTTCTTTATCTTCGTGGTTGTGGGTTCCATGTCTCTGACAGTCCTTCGGACCTTCGGCACGATATCCTTTGATGCCGCTTTCACCCGCCCGATCAAATGATCGCGCGTCTTTCCCATCCATAGATCCTCTTCTTTGGTACGAGGCAGGGAGAGGCCCACTGCCGTTCCTATGGCTAATGTTATGGCACCCATCGTAAGAGGATTATTCTGAAGAAATCTCCGAAAATCTCCTTTGCCGGGATTTTCTCGTTCTCTCTCGTGAGGTTCGGATGTCCACTCACCAAGAAGGCGCTCTTGAGCGTGATTGGCTATCTGATGTCCCTCTTTCCTCGCCTGTTCCAAGGAACCGTGAATGGCCGCTCGCTGGGCTTTTATTGAGCCTTGTTCATTAGCCGGCTTAGAC
>JBATLR010000210.1:0-2032 GCA_049289415.1 Nitrospirales bacterium | reverse complement strand
AGGACAAGTTTTTTTTCTACGCCTTTTTCTGGATAAGGAGGTCATCATCAGGGGATAGTTACCGCCAATTCAGGGGTTTTTACTAGTTAGCGGTCATCTCAATCCCCATCATAATTCTCATAGTGGACTGAGTTTTCTACATTTTCTTTCGTGGAGCGATCGCATTGAAGTAAAAGGGGGTAGGAATCATGAAGGTAGTACAGGCTGTGCTAGGAGTTTTAATGGTGATCGTGCAATTGTTGGAGGTCATTAGCATGGTAAGCCGATTCGCCATAGTAGTCTGAATAAGCATTGAAATCGGGAACGAAGCTTGTCATTCAATCAAAGCTTCGTCCCTTTTTCAAAAAAAGGTGTAAAAAGGTTAACTGAAAAATTTTGAGAGGACACCCCCTTCCCCGCTATCGAAGAAAAATCTGCGGTTTTACGCTATTTGCTCTTGAATTCCCTTAATTCACCCAATCCTGGATCTAGATAAATTTTACCGATTTGGTGGACCCACGAAAACCAGGAACCCGAACCCTCTAGCTCATTCATATGTCTGAATTGCTAGAGCGGAACGGTGTTAAGGGTTTTTGCCAGTTTAGGGGATATGGCATTTGATTTATAACAATCACTGAATGGTTTTTGTGTATTTCGGAAACAATCGAATTCCTCACATTCTGACAACAAACCAGACACATTCACGAATACCGATTTATTCCAGTATGAAGCCCACATGGTTAAAGATCCATGAGAAAAATGAGAAAGCAGTAGGAGAACGGGAATCGAAGACGTAGGATTACATTCCGACCGGGTATGAGGTAAGAGGATGGATTTATTCAGTCAAGCTCAAGAAAAGGTTAAACGAACGGTGGAGGAACAAAAGACCCGTGGAATGCAAGAACTTGCAGGCATGGTTCAAGCGATTCGTCATGCAGGGCAACATTTACGTGGTCGGCAGAAAGATTCTATAGCCCACTTCACAGACCTGGCTGCGGATAAGATTGATCAAACCATTCAGTATGTCGAATTGCGGGATGTTGGCGAACTACTGAAGGAGGCGCAATCCTTTGCCCGTCGTTACCCCGAGACGTTTTGGGCAGGTGCATTCCTCATAGGACTGGTGGCAGGCAGATTTTTAAAAAGCTCCAATGAACCTGAAGGGAGAGAATCGGAATCTGGTCGGGATAAGGCGCCAGTGAGGCCTATCGCGACCATTGTGTA
Organism: Nitrospirales bacterium; assembly: GCA_049289415.1. Taxonomy (GTDB): domain Bacteria; phylum Nitrospirota; class Nitrospiria; order Nitrospirales; family UBA8639; genus Nitrospira_E. Next base: position 829 of record JBATLR010000210.1, on the reverse strand, counting down.
GTGGATACTCCGGACATTTGAAACCGTTCATCACCCGCCAATATGGCTTGAGGCATAAGGAGATGAGAATGGCTGATACCCACGAAGAACGGCGGCTCGGGGAGCTCTTCGGTGACCTCCTCAATGAGGTGAGGAACTTCTTTCATCAGGAGCTGCGATTACTTAAGAACGAAATGTCGCAAAAAGCGACTCAGGCAGGAAAAGATCTCGCGCTGATTGCTGTCGGGGGAGCTATCATCTATGCAGGGATATTGGTCCTACTGATTGCTGCCACGCTGGGGTTATCGCTTGTGATGCCCGCATGGGCTTCGGCCCTAATTATTGGACTGTTGAGTATTGGTTTAGGGTATGGCTTTCTTTATAAAGGCATCAACGACTTAAAACACATGAAGGTCTCCCCGGACCAAACACTTGAGAGCTTAAAGGAGACTAAAGAATGGATAACACACGTCATCAATTAAAGCCTTCAGCTTCGGGGCGACATGAGAATCAAATCAATCTTCGTGACAAGATTCAAATTACAAGAGATGAAATAGGCAGGACCGTGAATACCCTTCAGGATCGTCTTTCCCCTGATCGCATGGCGCAATACATCAAGTCAACGGCGATGAATGGGATAGAGTCTGTCAAAACCCAGGCAGGCGCCACAGCTGAACTCTGGTCATCGTCTGAGGCTGAGAGAATCCTGAATAAATCCATCCCTGCCGCTTTAATAGGGGTTGGCCTGGCATGGATAATGGCATAGTCCATCAAGGCCTCTCAAAAAACGAATCGCCGGACTGGAAATTATTCTTCAGTAGATCCTCATGAAGAGTGGCCTCTCTATGCA
>JBATLR010000209.1:0-5745 GCA_049289415.1 Nitrospirales bacterium | reverse complement strand
GGACAGTATTGCAGTCAGCCCAGATGGAAAGTACGCAGCCATTGCCATTGAGAATGAACGAGACGAAGAACTGGGGAATGGAGAACCGCCTCAATCTCCACCCGGCTTCGTGGTCATCGTCGACATCAAGGGCAATCCCACACACTGGACCACCCGCACAGTGGATCTGGTTGGGGTCCCCACGCTGTTCCCCACCGATCCAGAGCCGGAATTTATCGATATCAACCAGAACAATATCGCAGTCGTCACACTGCAGGAAAATAACCATCTCGCACTCATCGATCTCCAAACCGGAAAAGTTATCAAGCATTGGGAAGCTGGAACCGTGGATCTCACGGACATTGATACCAATGAAAACGATCTCATTGAGTTGAAAAGCAGTTTAAATGATGTCCACAGAGAACCGGACGCCGTCAAGTGGATTTCAAAGCGTAAATTGGCTACCGCCGATGAAGGGGATTTAATGGGAGGAAGCCGCGGTTTTACCATCTTCGATAGAACCGGAGAGGTGTGCTTTACCTCAGGCCATTCCATGGAACATCTGGTGGCACGTATCGGGCATTATCCTGAAGCTCGCTCGGACAATAAAGGCAACGAACCCGAAGGAATTGAATACGGAAAATATGGAAAAAACGACTACCTCTTTGTGGGATCCGAACGCTCAAGTGTCATTACGGTGTATCGACTCCGACACAATCACCGTCCTGAATTTCTCCAGGTCCTTCCTACGGGCAACGGTCCTGAAGGACTGAAAGCCATTCCCCATCGAAATTTATTGGTCTCCGCCAGCGAAAACGATGATCGAAGCGCTGGATTCCGGAGCGTCATCACCATTTATGAATTGGGACGCGAAAATCCGGCCTATCCAACGATCGTATCAGCCGATGATCAAAACGGCTTACCAATTCCATGGGGAGCGCTATCCACATTAGCAGCCGATCCCACAACCTCCGACCATGTGTATGCCGCGCAAGATAGTTTCTATAAAGAAAGCCGGCTGTTCAAAGTAGATGTGACAGGATTTCCTGCGGTCATCACTCAGCCTATCATTCTCAGAGAAAACGGCCACACCGTCAATTTAGATATAGAGGGTTTGGCCGTTCGACCTCCTGGGAGCTTTTGGGTCGCATCGGAAGGTGGGGGAAGTGTTGATGACCCTGAGCGTCCGGTCACCTCCCTGAATGAGTTATACCAAGTCGCCGAGGATGGAACCCTTCTGGAACGCATTCATCTTCCGGATGCCACCAACGCCAAACAACGACGATTCGGATTCGAAGGTGTCGCCACCGTTGAGCAACCCTCCGGCACCGGGGAATTCGTGTACGTGGCCATTCAACGAGAGTGGGTAAACGATCCGGCAGGGAACGTGCGAATTGCCCGGTATGATACGAACACCGGGGAATGGGCATTTTTTTATTATCCCCTTGATCCACGTGAATCGCCGAATGGTGGCTGGGTGGGGCTATCGGAAATTGTGGCGGTCGGTCCCGAGACGCTTTGGGTGATCGAGCGGGACAATCAAGCCGGCCGCGATGCACGCATTAAAAAAATCTATGCGTTTTCTGTCCACGGCATTGATCCGGTTACCGAAGGGGGTACATTTCCTGTCCTGACCAAAACCTTGGTCCGTGACTTGATTCCGGATCTTCAAACACCCCAAGGCGCAATCATCGAAAAGGTTGAGGGATTAACCGTCCTTCCGAATGGAAACGCCCTCATTGTGACGGACAATGACGGAGTCGACGATTCAAACGGAGAGACGCAGTTCATCAATCTTGGGCGTCTCAATTAAGGAAATCACCGGATGTTTCTATATTTCCCAAACAGATTCACTCAACTTCAGTGCCTGTGGAAACCTAACAAGGGAGGCAAGCATGCCCAAATATGATGATGACAACCAAGTGAGTAATCCTTCTGACAATAATACCTTCATCGAGGTCCTTGGATCTCGAATGTCCCGCCGCAATATCCTGAGCGGGAGCTTGGCCGTAGCAGCGACACTTTCACTCGGAGGGATTGAGGCCTTACTTCATGCAGTTCCCGTTTCGGCCTACCGATGGGGTCGGAAACACGATCCGGTCCTCGGATTTCAAGGCATTCCCGTTTCTTCGGAAGATACCGTCGTCGTTCCTCCGGGATACACGGCTGACGTGCTTATTTCATGGGGCGACCCCGTTTCCCGCGGGCCATCATTCAAGCAGGATGCAAGTAATACTGCCGACGATCAAGCCTTGCAATGGGGCATGCATAACGACGGGTTAGTGTATTTTCCCATTCTCGGTTCTCGACGCGGGCTGCTCGTTCAAAATAACGAGTATACCGATGATGAACTCTTGTTCCCGGATGGAACCGCAAATTGGGACTCGGAAAAAACGAGGAAATCGCTCAATGCTCATGGTGTGTCCATCATTGAAATTCGACAGGGGAAACAGGGCTTGAATGATGCCCACGATGAGCACGAGGAAAACCAGTTTTTCTACCGGCATGGTCGACGAAAAACATGGCAGGTCGTTCACCGGTCTCGTTATGCGCGTCGAATCACCGGGTTAACTCCCATCACCATTGGCGGACCTGCTGCTGGAGATCCTCGACTCGTCACCAGCGAAGATCCAACAGGTCGAAGAGTATTAGGCACATTGAACAATTGCGCCGTGGGATTGACCCCCTGGGGAACCTATCTGGCATGCGAGGAAAACTTTAACGGATATTTTCGAAAAAACGAGCCGCCCACCGAACTGGAAGCCAGATATGGAATAACCAGTGAGGGTTTTGGGTACCTTTGGCATACCACTGACAGACGATTCCGAGTGGATGAAGAGCCCAATGAACCACATCGCTTCGGCTATGTCGTGGAGGTAAATCCATTTCAGCCTCATTCGATTCCAGTGAAGCGAAGCGCGCTCGGTCGTTTAAAGCACGAAGGGGCCAAGGTTCAGGAAACCAAACACGGAAAAGTCGCGGTGTATATGGGCGATGATGAACGGTTCGAATACATTTACCGTTTTGTGTCAAATTTACCCTGGCGCAGCGCCCTCCGACGAGGGACTCACCCTTTAGATGACGGCATCCTATATGTGGCCAAATTTCATGATACGGGGTTTGGCGAATGGATTCCCTTAACTCCCGACCATCCGATGCTGGCGGGTTGGGCGTTAACTGACATTTTGATCAATACCCGTGGGGCTGCCGATGCGGTTGGGGCCACGAAAATGGATCGACCCGAATGGATCGACACCTTTCCTGAGTCACTGACCGTCATCGCCACTCTCACCAATAACACTCGCCGGGGCACTGGGATGAATACTCCGATCGATGCAGCGAACCCCCGCAGTCCGAATCATTACGGGCACATCATTACCTGGAAATATCAGCACGACTGGACAGAAAATTCCTTCGAATGGGATATCTTTGCTTTGTGCGGCGATCCATCGGAGGCCTCGCATGGATCGACCATCTTTGGAGATAAATACGGTTCGCCGGACGGCGTGTACGTGGCTCCCAGCGGCCGGACATGGATTCAAACTGATGTCTCCGCCAGCACCATCAATTCAGGAGAGTATGCCGGATTCGGGAACAATCAGATGCTGTGCGCCGATCCAGCGACACGTGAGACGCGGCGGTTCCTCGTTGGGCCAAACGGCTGTGAAATTACGGGGATATGCACCACCCCCGATGAAAGGACGATGTTTGTGGGGATCCAACACCCGGGGGAGGCACCAACGGTCAACGACCCGGCTGACCCGAAGCACTACAGCTCGTGGCCGGATGGTGAGGCCGGGGAGAGGCCCCGCTCATCGTGCATTGTCATCACCAAAGACGACGGCGGTCCAATCGGGAGTTAGCGTCTAATTCCCTCGGTCCCTCGGAAAGTTGATTCACTTCGAGGGACCGAATCCCTCCCGAAGAGTTGAGACAGGAGTCCGTCTGTATGTTCCCATTCTCATCTGATTGCTCTCTGATCCGACGAAGTCAGAGAATAAAGTGACAGTCCATCACTACCAGACAAGCTGCGGTGACACGTATCACAAACCGGTCGTGAGCTTCCATCATTTTTTTCGACTGGTATATTCGGCAGGCGTATTTCCAAAGAGCGGAAGTCGCTCGTGATAAGACTTGAGAATTAGTAGGCAGTGCGGTAGAAGGCCATGGCATGCCGCTTATTCGCTTTCGGATTGTCCGGCATGTCGGCACTCCAATGGGACGATTCGGCTCTGTTCCACACCTCATCAGAAACCTTCAAGCACAATCTTGCCCCGCGCCGAGCCGCTTTCGAGCTGCGCATGCACTGCGCGCAGCGTCGCCGCATCGATCTTTCCCGCGACTTCGGTCACGGTGGAACGGATGCGTCCCGCGTCGACCAGCGCAGCCACTTCGTTCAACAGCTTTCCCTGTTCCGCCATATCCGGTGTGCCAAAGAGCGAACGCGTGAACATCATTTCCCAATGGAGTGACACGGCTTTGCGCTTGAACGGCTTCGCATTGAGCACATCGGGGTCATCGATCAGGCCAAAACGGCCCTGCGGCGCAATCAGTTCGACGATATCAGCCATGTGCTGACCGGTCTGAGTCGTTGAGAACACAAACCCGGGAGCGCCAAGACCCAGTGCCTTAACCTGGGGTGCCAAAGGCTGACGGTGGTCAAGCACGTGATGGGCGCCGCATTCCCGCACCCAATCCTGCGTTTTAGGACGCGAGGCGGTGGTAATCACCGTGAGATCGGTCAATGCCCGCAGAAGCTGGATGGTGATCGAGCCGACCCCACCTGCGCCACCAATAACCAAAATGTTTTTTCCCCCCTGCGGAGTCGGACGTTTGACTTCGAGCCGGTCAAACAGCATTTCCCAGGCCGTAATTGCCGTGAGGGGAAGAGCGGCAGCTTCCGCATCACTCAGGCTGGCGGGTTTGCGGCCCACGATACGCTCATCGACAAGGTGGTATTCGCTGTTGGTGCCGGGTCGCGCGATGGAACCGGCATAAAAAACCGCATCGCCCGGTTTGAAATTCCGCACCTCAGCCCCGACGGCCTCGACGACACCGGAGGCATCAAATCCAAGGACCCGCCAATCACCACTTTCGGGCGCAGCACCGAGGCGTAATTTGGTGTCCACGGGGTTGACCGACACGGCGATGATTTTGACGAGCAGATCACGGCCTTCGGCTTTGGGTGCTTCAAGGGTGATATCCTGGAGGGCGTCTTCACGCTCAATCGGCCCAGGTGTTTTGTAAACAACGGCTTTCATTGTTAGTCTCTAGTTGTACTGACATTGCAAATAGATAATAGGCAATTCATGTAAATACGCATCATTGAAACGATGCTCGCTGCTTCACGAACACCTAACTATGACTAGACGGTCAAAAAAAGGCATGCACAGGCTATCTTGTTCTGGATAAGGAGTTATCTTCCCGTGCGCGCATTCTTTGTTCTTTCACAATCAAGCATTTTCGGCATTTTCGCCAATCAGAAGTCCGGCTTAGCGCCCATCGCGGACTTTGGAATAATCGAGAGCGGATTCTTTGTCATTTAACGAAACATGTCAAGACGTGGAACTGGAAAAAGGAAAAGGAAATTATCAGAACCCTTGGGATGACCTATCCCGGCGAGACCAGAAAAGATGCCGGTTTTTCGGCGGTAGACTAACATCCGATGTTCAACACGGGGTCGGATCCCTCTAGCCAGAACCACCCCATATAACGTACGTCCCTTGCGAATGGGATCTAATTTGCGTGTGCGGGGCAACCTGTAGA
>JBATLR010000208.1:0-2291 GCA_049289415.1 Nitrospirales bacterium | reverse complement strand
GGTGCATACTTTCTCCCGCCACAGTTAATCACATCAACTTTCCGACCGTGAAAGTAGAAAAGGCCTTGGGAGTCTTTGTGGCCCATGTCTCCGGTTCTCATCCAGCCTCCGGGAGCAAACAACGCTTCTGTTTCGTTGGGGAGGTTATGGTAGCCGTGGCACACGTGCGGACCGCGGACAAAAAACTCGCCCTCAATACCATCATCGACAACGCATCCGGCATCGTCCACAACAGACATTTCAACACCGGGTATCGGAACACCGATGGAATCTGGATGTTCCAGTGCCATGGCGTCAGTAAGGATCGTGCAGGTGGAGGCCTCCGTCAGACCATACGAATTGACCAAATCAACCTCAGGGAAACGCGCCTTAATATCCAAATGGGTCTGAGACTCGATCGCCGCGCTGGAATTCATCAACAATCGCAAAGACGGAAGATGGTCAGCATCGAAATCCGGATAGACCATCAGCATCTTGAATGTCGCGGGCACGGCACGGAAGCAGGTCACTGTCTGCTCACGGATTCGCGCCAGAAGATTAACCGCATCAAAACGTTCCACCAATACAGCCGTGCCCCCCACCTCAACCATGGGCAACATCTGACTGACCAGAGCGCTGGAATGACTGAGTGGCATGACGATGGCAATAACGTCTTCATGACGGTAGCCGAATGCTCGACGGGCATTACCGGATGCGGCTCGGGCATTGGCATGCGAGCGCATGGCACCTTTCGGTTTGCCTATCGTTCCAGAGGTATACATGAGTTCGGCGATGTCGTCCGCAGCTGGCACCATCGCCAAACCTGCCGGATCGGCCGGAGCATCTGGCTGATGCACCCACTTATCGAAACGATCGACATTGGCCTCGACATCCCCAACGGCCAATACTCGTTCTAGAGCGGGAAGTGCATTCCATACGCTCCCAAATTTTTCCCAAAGCGCCTGGTGGACGATAGCAAACCGTGCACCGGAATCCTCAAGAAGAAAGCGGATTTCCTCAGGCTTGAGACGTTCATCGATAGGATGAACGATCCCGCCAATTGCTGTCACCGCAAAATAGGTAAGCACGAACTCAACGCCGTTTGGGGCCAATAATCCCACGACCTCGCCGGGTCGGACTTCCCATTGCCGAATCAACTCGCAGGATAGGCGACGTATACGCCTGGCGAGTTCAGCGTACGTCAGTTGCTCCCTCTCCGTGACAAGCCCGATCTTTTCAGGCCACAGACGTTCGGCCTCAGACCAAACCATGGGAAGTGTGTTCATCCTTCTTTAACCTGCTTACGTTTTTCGACAACACGAGCGGGGTTACCCAATACCACAGTCCAAGGCAGCACATCCTTGGATACGACGGCGCCCGCACCGACAATGCTGTTTTGACCAATGGTCACGCCATCAAGAATCTTCGCGCCGATTCCAATCCAGGCGCCGTCCTCAACCACAATCCCCTTTGACACCCGAGCCTGATGAATCACAGGCGTGTCGGGGTCGTCATAGGCGTGCCCGCCACCGAGCATATACGTTCCTGCCCCGATCGCGACGTTGGAACCTATCGTCAGATGACTTCGCGAGACCAAAAAACAAAAGGGCCCAATGGAGACAAAATTGCCGATCGATATCGCGGAATCATTACAACTGAGGATGCTGTTCCGCCCCAATAGGATCTGATCACCAAGAACGATGGATGAGTTTGGTCCTTTCGCATCGAGTACGACAGAGTCATCAATCATCACTCCCCGCCCCAACCGGATCCGCCCAGGACATCGCAGCACGCCCCCCGATCCAAAGACCGTTCCTCTACCGACGGAACCCAGGAGCCCGGGATAGCATTTGCCCCGCACGAAATACCCGATAGCGCCAGGTAATCGGCCCAGCACCGAGGTATATAGTTCATATTTGACCAGCGCACCAAGGGACTCCTTGCCAACGAACATGCTGAGGTATTGACGATACGGGGAATGCCTTGCGTCCCCAAGCGATTCCACTAACGGTCTCTCATTCATCCCGATGCTCCTTGCCGATAGCAAACAGATACAGAAGTTTGTTGAGATCTCCTTAGACTTTTGTTCATGTCGGGAATCGATTCATCCATTGCCTCGCCTCCGATCGGGATCTCCCTGTCTTCGGGGACGGTTCGTCAATGGGTCCAGGGAAAGACCAAGAACTGATGGTGTGTGGAATCGCCCACTGCCAACGCTTCCTTCCCTACACCCCGAATGGTCATCTCCGGACATGGACCAATGGCTCACGACTAGAGGAGTCCATGATCTTCATACCAGTGAATGGTTCGTT